>JAJZXC010000103.1 GCA_021846365.1 Bacillota bacterium
GGCGCAGGTCCACCAGATTCCGCCTTACGGCGGACACCCTACCACTGTTGCCTACCCCACTAGAACGAGAAACGAGCAGGGGTCAGACTTCCACTGACAAGCACTGCGACCTGCCGGTCGCACGACCTCATCCGCGGCCAAGGGCGCGGACCCGTGCCCCGACTCACGACTCGCCGGGGCAGGTCAGGCTCGTGGGTAGTCTGAATCGACCAGGCCCGGCCGATAATATGGATAGTCCAAGGAACGCTGCACGCGCTGCACGGTTGCAACGTCGGTCAGCAATTCCACGACATATAGCCCCAGGTCGATCGAGGCGGAGACGCCGCCCGCGGTGATCACGTTGCCGTCACGGACAATCCTTGAGGGTACCACTCGGGTACAATAGGGAGTAAGTTCGGCATATGCGCCGGGATGCGTCGTGGCGCGTCTTCCGGCCAGAAATCCGGCCGCTCCCAGCAACAGAGCGCCCGTACACACCGAAACCTTGTAGGCGTCCGTTCTCGCCGTCTGCAGCCAGGCGACAAATTGGGGATCATCGGCGACCTTTTGCGCGCTCAAGCCGCCAGGGATGAAAACCAGGTCGTAGGCGGACAAATTCGGCATCACCTTCTGGCTCGTAAGCCGCAACCCGTACTGATCACAAGCTTCCGGACTGATGGCGCACAGATCCCCGTCTAGTTGGACGGCGCTGAACCTCGGTAGTCGCATCACGGTGTCATAAAAACCGATCAGGTCGAGCGCGGTAATGCCATTAAACTGTACGAACGCAACATGCACGTGCCATCCTCCGTTAGGGGGGCTTGTTGACCGCGAACTCAGGTCCCGGCTGGGCTTAACGTGACCTGGGCAAGCCACGGCCTTTTCCGTAGAAATGATGACCCCGGTCATTATGGTCCATTCCTCGCCCACCAAGCCCAGTCGGGACCAAGGTCTGCCAAATCTGTTTCCCCTGTTGCGGGCTTCAGGGTTGCTCCTCGGGCGGCGAAAATGTGTCCTGCCGACGCGCCGAGAACCACTCCCGGTAGGTTGGGCGTGCCGGCCAGATTCAGCTGCGGCGGTCGGTTCCCATCGCAAACCCAAGTCGCGACCAACCGCCGGCCAACACAAAGGCCGCCACCAGAGCCGCCATTGCGGGCAGGAACAGCCATGGCGTCATGTGAAATTGGTTGATGACCAGCAGCCCCACCCCGAAATAGGCCACAGTTTTCGACAGTGGCCGAGTCCGCCAGAAGCTGGCAATAAGCAAAATCACCGAGACCATCATCAGCGGCCAGGAGAACCGTCCCAGCATGGTCACCCAACCGGGAACCGTGTTTCCCGTGGGCGCCGCCATCATACCCATGGCCTCGGTTTGCATGCCTTGCGCTCCCACCGCGCCGACCATGCCGCCGACCAAGCCCGCTATCATGGGAGCGCAGCCGGCGACTCCACAGGCCAAGCCCAGACCCCGTCCCCACCATGTTCGTCGCACGTGTACCCCCTCCTTGGCATTCCTTCAGCCTGAACGTTGTGGCACCACTGTACATAGTCATTATAGTTCTCGGCCGGCCGACAATTAAGTGAACTCGCTCCACGCCCGAATAGTCCGTTACGACTTGGCCGCGTCTTGCTCTCCCGTTTAGGTCTGAGGTGGAACCGATCGACCTAATTACAAGAGATGAGGGGCCTGAACAGTAGCACCGCAATAGCTTCACGATAGTTTCTTGCAACAATTTCCCCACGAACTTTCCGGCGGTCAACGCCAGCGGGTGGCATTGGCGCGGTCTTTGGCGGCCCGACTCGACTTGGTGGTCGCTGACGAACCGGTGTCCAGGCTGGACGTGTCGCTGCGCCTCGGCGTGCTTAACCTCATGCTGTCGCTCAACCAGCGCTACGGCATCGGCTATCTTTACATTACCCACGACTTGGCCGGTGCGCGCTACGTCAGTTCGCGCATCGCCGTCATGTACGCCGGCGAAATTGTAGAAGAAGCACCGTCCGAGGCGATCGTCGAAGAGGCACAGCATCCATATACTCAATTGCTGATGCAGGCCGCGCCCGATCCGAGCGGGTGGAATCCGATGCCGAACGCTTTACTGGCGAGCCGTCGAATCTGGCCCCGGCGATCCGAGGCTGTCCCTTCCAGTTTCGCTGTCCGCACGTGCATGACCGGTGTTATGAGGAATCTCCCGCATTTCACAACGTCGCCGCAGGCCATCGCGTCAAGTGTCACCGGTATACGCCTTGACATCCTGCCCACCGCTAACTCAGGAGTGTCGCTGGCCTCAAGACTCGGGCACTCGGCCCAATTCGCTCACCGCTCAGGACCCCCGGGGGCGAGCTATATATTCGGCAAAAAAGAACTTGCATTTAGGATTTCTGACCAAATGACCGGGAGGTTGGATATGCTCGAAGTTGTGTCCTTATATGCCGCCGGCTATCAAAAATCCTTTTTGCCGAGTACATAGCATGCCCAGCCGACCCGGCAAGCCCCCGCCAGAGACGGCTTGCCGGGGAAGCACTGCTTGGCCGAGAACCTATGAACCCTTAACCTCGCCCTTAATCCGAGCCAACTCTTCTTGAATGGCCGAGCTCGACTTAGCGGCGTCCAGCTGTCGCCGGATGTCGTCGTGCGGCCCGCTGCCCGCGGTGAGCGCCTCCGGTTCGTCGCCGGCCACTTCGTCGATGGCGGCCGCCCGTGACTGCATCTGCTGAATTTTGTCTTGAGCGCGGTCGATGGTCCCCGAAATATCCTCAGCGTGTTGGGTGATGCCGTGCATGCTTTCACTGATGGCGACGTGAGCCTTGGCGGCGGAATACTCCGCCTTCATCACTTCTTTTTGGGTGCGGAAGGTTTCAATCTTCGCTTCCAATTGGTGCTGCGAGTCGGTCAGTTTGGCCTGTTCCGCCTCGGTGGACTGGATGTGCGTGCTCAATTCGTCGATCTGTTGCTGAATGGTTGCCTTGGTCGCCAAGGCCTGAGTGGCCAAATCGTCGCGGCCGGCAGCGACCGCGTCATGGGCATCCCGGTCGTACCCCGCTGCTCGCTGGTTGAGGCCGTTCAGCTGCGACTCCAATTGTTTTTTCGCCGTGGCCACTTCTACGATGTGACGCCGGGTCTCCTGCAGGGCTTCTTGCATCTTCTCATAGGAATAGTCAATCGTCTGGGTGGGATCTTCCATCGCATCCAGAGCTTGGTTGGCCTTAGCCCCCAGAATGGTTTTCACGCGATCCAAAATGCCTGCCACTCGATCGTCTCCTCCTTGCTATCAAATTGTGACTCGAAACCGTTCCATCTCATCATACGCCATCGCCTGCTCACTTTGCAGCCGATGGCCAAGAACGGCCCCCGTGGGCGTCAACCAAGGCTCGTGGCCCCAATAGGGTTAACGATGGATACCGATCGGGAAGATTGGTATTGCCCACCCCCGGGGCAAGCGCAATCCAACCCACGCGCTTTTGCTGGTGGACGACGTTGAGCAGAGCGTCGAATCCGAAATAAGTCCCCGTCTGCGGATGAATCCCCAGAACCGACCAAGGCAGAGATACCTGGTACCACCATCGGTGCGAACCGAGACGCGTCACTTTCAGCGGCGCCGAGAGAAGGCCTGGGGAAGGCCCGGACCATTCATAGACCTGGGGCCCATCCGGGGTCTGGGCGAGTCCAATGCCGACCGAACCGCCGGCAGTCGGCGTGCGGTCTTGGAAATATAGCTGCAAGCTCGATCCTTGCCAGATGTTGGCCTTGGTAAACGGCTGGAAAAATTGCTGGGCGTGCACCAAAACGCCAACCCGAAAGGCGGTGGCAGACCACCCGGTATAAAGCTTGGCCCTGGCCACCGAGGGCGTCCAGCCGGGAACCCCCACCACTTGCTGGGCACGGTCGAGCCGCACCGGCAGGGAGCGCCATCCGGGCGTTGAGGAGGGGGCACCAGCCAGCACGGCTAGGGTCTCAGTCCGTGCTTGGCGGAGGCTTTTGGGCCCCACCGTGGTCACCATGGTGACCGGGTAGAGGTTCGAGCGGTTGGAGACCATTCGGGTAATCGGAACGGTTATGGTAGTGCTGGCACCGGGTGCCAACGGTCCGAACGACGGCGCCAAGCGGCCCGACGACCAGCCCGCGGGTAAAGTGGCCGAGATGCGTCCCGAAACCGGTCGATTCGCCTGGTTGGTAACCGTTACCGCCAGTGGGGCGACAGTTGACCCGCGGGGCAGCAGCCAGTGTGAGAACGCCACCGACACCGGTGGAATTCCTGTCAGGACGCCTTGGCGCAGGGTTTCCGCCAACCTTGGGGCACTCACCCCGTGAGCGGTCACATAGACCGGGTCTGGTCCCAACGGCAAGACGAGTTGGCCAGATTTGGCCGCAGCCACGGAATTGTCCATCCAGTCGTGAGCGCTGAGGCGGCCTTGCAAGCTGGAAACCACCAGGCGGCCGGAGCGGCCGCCCATCGCCCACAGCGTGGCCATCGTGTTCGCACCGTCTTGCCAGAGCCAGGCGCGTACGGCGCTGCCGAGTTCGACCGCCCCCATCCGCCGGTAGCCGGCCAGGTTGGCGGTCAGGGCCGCCACCGCCGGCACCGTGATGCGCGGTGCCGAATGGGCGGTGAATTCTCCGTATCCCGAGCCGGGGTAAGACTCAGTGAAAAAGAATACTTTATCGGTTGCCGCCGCCAACGCATCCAACGCGGTACGCACCCAATAGGCCGCCTGCTGCCGTGGTGTCACCCATTGCGTAGACCACCCGGTCTCGGTCAGCCATAAAGGCAAGCGGCCGGGCGCTGGATTGGACGGGCTGCCTTCGGCGGTCAAAATGGGGGCCGTCGCCGAATAGACGGAGGCGACGGGAGAGTCGGGACTGCTGGCGCCCGGATAATAATGCCAGGCGACGCCGGTAAACGCTGGCGGCGAATCGGCGGTCAAGAGCGTTTGCGGCGAGTATGAATACGCCAGCACGGCCGCCGCGGGATCCAGGTGATGGATGGCACGCGCCGCTATCTGAGCCAGTTGAGCATACTGGGCGGGCGTCCCCTGCCAATAGGCGGTCGTAGTGGGCTCGTTCCAGAGCTCCCAGGCGGTTACCCCATAGTTTCCCCACCCCCGCTGACGAGCCAGCGACCCTCCCGGCATGTAACGCGCCACGGTCGCCCGCACGAAGCTAACGTATTGCCTAAGCGCCGCGGCAAATGACACCTGGCCATGGGTCGCATAGGGATTATCGCCTGGGGGCCAAGCGGTCAGCAGGCCCAATACGTGCAAGTGGGCGCGGTGAACGGCGGCGACCAGCGCATCGGTGGCGCGCCAATTCGCCGGCGACGAGGGATAACCGATACGCAGAGCGTTGAACTCCATCCGATACCAGCCAATGCCCTGGATGCGCATGGTGGACAGGGCTGCCGCCAAGGACGCGGGCTGCGATGCCATCGGGATCAGATTGGCGTTAAGACCGAAGCGCTGCCCGGCATCCAGTCGGGCCGGGGGAATCCAGGCCAGCGTCTGCGGTGCCAGTGCGAGCCCGCTGGGTCGGCCCGTGGCATCATCAGTAACCATCAGCGACAGGGTATAAAGACCGAATCGGGGCGGCAAACGAAAGTCCAGAGATGCCGCCGCCGAGCCCGCGCCGGGGACGGCGACCGATTGTTGCCCCCGCAATACAACCATGCCGTGGGGACCGATTATCCGGTACTGCAGCCGATATGTAGCCGGGCGGGCGCGGAGACTAACGACATAGCGGACCAGGTGATTGGCGGGGAATACCCCATCGACCGCCTGCGGCGCGATGGTCACTTGGGGCTCTGGCGGGGACAGGCTGAATTGACGGAAACGCGCCACCGCATTGGCGCAGTATAGGCCTACCCCAGATTGCCGACTGGTGGGGTTGGCAGGAAACCGTCCACGAACCGTCCAGTCGGTGGGCTCCGGCGTGCCGACCGGCCACACCTTGCCTTCGACCGTGGTGCCAATTGTCACCATTTCCATCCGATAGCTGGATGCTTGGCGTACGGAAAACGCCGAGGATGCCACCCATCGTGTATTTTCGTTCAGCAAGGACACCTTACCGGGGCGAAGCACGAGGGCCCACTTGTCGACTATCCCCGCAGCCGTGCTGGCCCGAGCCACCAGCCCCACCCGGAAATTTCCCTGTCCCGGTCGCGGCAACTGCTGTAGGGTAACGGTGGCATGTTCCACCCAGTCCGACCGCGGTGTCGGCATGACGGCAAACTGGCTCGCCAACCCGGCCTTGGCACCCAGGTTGACCGCCGCCAAAGTCCCGCTCACTACCCGCCAGGTGCCGCCTCGCACGATCAAGGGGGAAAGGCTCTTAAACCCGTCCGACCACGACCTGCTAGTGGAGGTCGGGAACGACGCGGACCTGGCCGGAACACCCCCCCAGGCACCGGCGATGAGGGCCGACGCCATCCACACTCCCGCCCTGCTGACCCATTTGCGGAATCTCATCTCCCAGTCCTCCCGCATAGCGCCCGCTGCCCAGCAAACTCAGGTCTTGGGCACGTGTGCGCGGCCGCGAAAAAGCATAAACTCTGCCTTTAACCTGAGGCCATCCACGGTTTGGCCAGCCGACCATCCCCGTCGGGCTGCACGCTCGGCGGGCAAGGCACAACTCGCCACTACTCCGCGATGGATTTTGGCAGCGGTTGCCATCTTGACACCGACCGACCCGGACCAGAAATGGGATTCCCGCGGCAAAGTCGGCTGTCCGCGCAGTAGACGCTCCGCTCCTAACTTTCGAACCATGGTGCCCGGGACCATAGATTGGCAACAAGGCAGCTGCACCGCCAACCTCCAGCCTGGGAGACACGTTTCATTCAGCATAGCAGGTCCCGCTTGGGCGAGCAATTGGCGGTAAATCTGCCAACCGCCCCCGTCATCGCTTTGTCTGTCACGCATGATGAGGATCTTAGCTTTGCCTGAAAGTTCAGCTACACTCGGGCTTAGAAAGCTAAGTGATGACATCTGACAATAGTCGCCTAAACTTGAGGCAGGACAAAACTGCGACCCGAGGCACGTGGTGTGGAAATGATGAGTTTGCCGAAAGCCCAAGAAATGTGCTCCGGTCACTGACTTCGATAGGGGTTTCAACCGAGGGTGGGCGGGCTCAGACTTCCCCGTTTAGCCTGATAAACCAACGTATATAACCACGCACCACCGTATCTCCAATCAGTCTCGCGGACACTCGAACCCCCCGCAGAGATCACCGAGTCGTGGGGCAACTTTTGTCCGAGAGCCAGATGGGGGGAAAATCACCAGTACGCTTCGATGGGGGCACGGGGTTGGTCAGAATCCCTCTAGCTGCACTTAACCAGCGCCCGCCACCAATATGGTTAGAGTTTCCGGGGCGTCAGCGGGCGGTCGCCGCACGGGCACCGGAGTAGGCATTCTGACCGCTGGTGATATGGCGATCCCACGGGGAAAAATTGACTTCCGGCAACAGGCGGTGAAGGCGAGCGATGTCTTCACGGTAGTAGGCATCCAGATACTCTCGGTCTTCCGCAGAAACGCTCAGTTTGCTCAAATTTACGCGCTCAACGGACTGGCGCAAGCTGGTGCGAAAGCGACTGGGCAGCAACCAGCGCACCAAGCGAATGGTAGCCCCCTGCCCGTTCAACCATCGGTGAAGCAACTTGACGCGTGGCACCCCACCCACGTTAACCTGGCTAAATTGGGGAACGAAGTCTTCCTCGGCACCGATAAAACGGCACATTTCCCGAAAAGTCGCGGCCGGACGCTCGCGCAGAGTCTCATATAACCAGACGCCAACGTTTTCCCGGCCAAATCCGTCGATATACGCGCTGACCGCCTCATAGTACAGTCCACGCGCCTTATGCGCCCAAATCCGCCGCCAGCCCGCTCGCATACGCTCTGCTTCGGCGTCGAGCGACTGACCAAACGTCTTCGTTTCCCGTCCGTCGCGAACCAAATGCACATACTCGGAGAAGGCGCGATCGGTGGGATGGCGCAAGATAATCACGATCTTTATCCCCGGCACCCGCGCCTGAATGCTGGGCACCGCCGCCGGATACAGGTCGAGATACGAGGGCGACGCCTCGCCCCGCACGGAAAACCCCCTTGCCGAGGCAAACAGCGCGAGATACTCTTCCCATTCGGTGACAATCGGCTGGTTGAAGCGGTCGTCGCCGGGCCCCCGGTAAGTCGGTTGCAGCCCGGAAAAAAAGTGGGGTTCTTTGACGGGTGACATGAACACCCCGGGATGTTGGTTCAGCCAATGATATACGGCGGTTGTGCCGGATTTCGCGGCACCCACAATCAAAAACGTAGGCAAGATCTGCTTATCTGTTGTCGACATAACGCATGCCCCCGTTTCCGTCTATGTCTTTCGGCCTGATCCGGTGAGCAAGGGGACCATCCCCGCATAGCCGTTTAAGGGCGTGTTGCCCGCCACCGCCACCGAATTGTTATAGACCACCGGGCCGTAGGCGTTAACCCAATCGGCTAGCTGGCGGCGGGCGAGAATCCTTCCCCGCCGGGAGACGGCAACCAAGTCACCGCTCTTGGTCAATGCTTCGATATCGCGACCGAGCACCGCCGGCGGACGGGTTACCGGAGCACCGACCGCCACCGACCATAAAATTTTCCCCGTCCTGAGAGAAAGGGCCGTCAGGCGACCGTTAATGGCATTGCCGGCGTAAACGGTTCCGCCCCTCACGGCGGGTGTCCCCGTCGACTTAAAGGTGGGAGCCCGACCGGTCGCCAGTGTTTTCGCCCAGACGATGCGCCCGTTTCGCGGGTTCAGCGCAAAAAGCCGAGCTTGGTGGCGCTTAGAAGTCGGGGCAATCCCCTTCGGTCCGGTCAGGGCGGCGGTAACCAAGCGTCCCGCGGTGACGGCGAGTGGCGTGTCGTCCACACCTTCCAAGGCCCCCGGAATGAGACGTTGCCAAGCCACACGGTGCTTGCGTAAGTTCACCGCCACCACTCCAAGCGGACCCGCGCCGCCCATATACGCAAAATTGCCCATAATTCGTGGACTAGACCGGCTAACGTAGTGGCCAATATCGGTCGCCCACAATTCCTTGCCTGTGGTCAGTCTCAACGCATACAGGTGGCGGTCGCCGCTGGCCAAGTATACGGTGTTGCCCACCACGGTGGGGGGAGCCTGGTCGGCCCCCGTGGTCGCAAACATCCACACCAGGTGGCCGTTACTGGCATCGAACGCATAGAGTCCGCTGGGGCCCACCCCGCGCACCGCGCCTGGCGTAGTGGCGGGGCTCTGCGTCGGATGGGAAAAGGCGGCGTTGCCTATCCCAATCAACAACAAGTTGCCCGCAACTATTGGCTGGGCAAACACGCTGTTGGGTGTTTCGACCGACCACTTCAGCTCTCCGGTGGTAGGATCCAGCGCCCACACAAATCCTGGATGGGCGGCGTTGCGCGGTCCGTCAACATAGCCTCCGGCGACGTAGACGAAATTGTTAACATAAACAGGAGCACTATTCACCAAGGCCGGCAACCTAACCAAATAATTGGGACCGTCGCGGCCGCTCTGGGTTCCAAATATTGGGTTGTTCGTCTGGCTGTTGTGGTCGATCGGCCAAGCGGTTGGGGCCAGCCCCGGTGATTCAGTACTTCTCATGAAGGACGCCGCGCTGTGCGCCCTTGGATGGGCAGCACCCGTGACACCACCCAGAACCATAGCCGTGGCACCGACCCCCGCCACTATCTCGACCCATTTCCACACTGCCTCCGAAAGCTCCCTTCACCACCCGCCTGACCAATATCTTAATCTTAACGAATCCTCAAGTCACCCTCACTGAATCATGGCTGAATCTTTTGCAACGATCGCTTTGTGCCCACCCGACCCCCGACGACCGCCTCACGGCTCACTCGCCCCCGGAAAAAGCTCGATAGCGGGAATGCTGCCCATCCGACCCGATTGATAATCATCGAAGGCTTGAACTATATCGGCGTGCGTATTCATGACAAACGGCCCATAACTGGCTATCGGTTCGCGAATTGGCTGGCCTCCCAAGATCAAGACTTCAAGCCTAGCATTCGGACCTTGGGGACGGGCGGGGGCGGTTACGGTAAGCACTTGACCGGGGCCGAACAGCACCCCCTGTCCTTCGACCACCAACGCATTTTCAATGCCCACGGCGCCCCCGCCGGTAAGTATATAGGCCAGCGCGTTAAAAGCTTGGGGCCAGGCAAGCCGAAGCCGGGCGCCTGCCTCGAGGCTGGCATGAATCAGGACAATCGGTGTCCAGGTGACCCCCGGTCCCCGGTATCCGCCCAGTTCACCGGCGATCAGACGCACCAAGCTGTCGCCGGCGGCCGACACCAGCCGGGTGACTTGGCCAGACGAGAGCCCTTGGTAGCGTGGCGGCGTCCATTTCAACCGTTTAGGCAAGTTCACCCACAACTGAATGCCGTGAAACCGGCCTCCATCTTGAATCAGTTCCCCGGTGGGCATTTCATCGTGCAAAATACCCGCGCCGGCTGTCATCCACTGGGTATCGCCGTCGCCAATGACTCCTCCCCCGCCTTGCGAGTCTCGGTGTTGCATGGCTCCGTCCATCATGTAGGTCACCGTTTCAAAGCCGCGATGTGGATGCCAGGGAGCACCCTTGGCTTCGCCGGGCGCATATTCCACCGCCCCCAGGTGATCTAGCAGCAAGAACGGGTCCGTCTGGCGAAAGCCGATCTCCCGGCTGGGCCACGGGCGCCGAACCGAAAAACCGGCCCCCTCCAACAATGCCGGAGCCGTGGCGATCCGCACCACGGGACGGTTCAGCACACTGTCGGGGGGCTCCGTGATCCGCGGCAGATCGGTCCACCGCGCTGAAGGGACCGCCGGCATAGTCTCCTCTCCTTTCTCTTGCTCGCCTTGGGTTTCCTGCTGGCGTCTTGGCTTGAGTCCGAAGCTCCGAGATCCCCACCGTGCTGAGGGGACCAAACGATCCGCCAGCCTCCCCTGGTCCATCGTAATTTTGCGGCGCCGCTTCCCCCTTTCCTGCGTGTGGCCACGAATACCCCTAAACCGGTCATGTCCAAAACCGATTACGCACTCACATGCCGTTTTGGGTATACTGCCAGCTGTCCCCTCGCTGGAGGACGCGACAGTATTGGTGGCTCGTCTTCCGATTGATGCCGGTTCCCGTGGCGATTACGATTTGCCCGCGCGCCTTCACCGTGGCACGACCGATCCAAGTACCCAGGTATTTCCCGCGGGGTATCACCGCTTCGACAAGATCGCCGGTTTGAAACCCGAAGTGCATTTTCTTTCCTGAC
>JAJZXC010000104.1 GCA_021846365.1 Bacillota bacterium
CAGTACTCGAGCGCGCTCCCGTCGGTTCCGAGGCGTTTGAGGCTATATGCGCCTAACTGTTCCCTATGCTTCTTATCTTGCTGAATTGCGGTACTATTCGCTTATCCTTAACTTTACACCATTGGGGACTGGCGACCTATCGCTCCAGCCTCAATGCCGACGGGCATCACCTGTTATTTTCCGCCTATGGTCCGGCAGGATCCGTTCGGGCCGAGTGGCACGGGATTACGGATCGCACCGAACATCCCCAATTTTCGGTGACCTGGAGCGGGCAGGGACGGGCAGAATCCATCGCCGTGCCTTCGCCTGAGGCGGGCGAAGTCTTCGAGCTGCGACGGGAAATTCGGGCGGTGATGGCCGCCGTCGCGGGGGATACAGACCTATGGATGACTCCCGAGGATGCTTTGTGGAATCTTCGGCTGAGTGAAGGAGTCGGGCGATCGGGGATCAACAGGGAGTTGGTTAAGATTGCTCCCGGTCAATGACGTGGCCGATGCCCAATACGCGATGAAAGCCAGCCAGTTAAGCGCGTGCTCCTCTCTGGCCATTCGGATGTGCAGGCGCCTTGGTCCGCTGATGACCGCAGCGGCCAAGCCATGCGGGACGCTGAGGAAAGTCTGATATAATCGGGATGCCAACATGTTGTGAACGATTGCCGAGGCTTGGCATCCTATTGCGGACAGTTTTTTGGGCCACAAACGAAAGGAAGAATCCACAATGTCACTAAAACACATTAGCCTTGGCCGGATGATTAGCGGAGGCGGACTTGCGCTCTTGGTGGGCGGTCTGACGGCGGGTCAAGCCGCATTTGCGGCCGGGCACGCCACGTTTCCGGGTTACCGGTGGCCTTCGGGCAAGCATCTCGCCTACCAGGTTCAGATCACCGCCAAGGTTGGGTTTGACATGACGTCGCCCCGCAAATCCCAGGTTACCTCTACCATTACCTGGAACCCGGTGGCCAACCTGACCACCGGGCAGGCGACCGCCAGCGGAATGCCTATCACCTTGGGCTTTGCCAAGGGACCGCTGACGGTGGCGACGAATATGCCCGGAGTTGGCACGCATTCCCAGCACGTGACCTTGGGCGGCGTTAAGATGACCGGCATCCTGCACGCCGACGGGCGCATGAAGGTTACGGGCATTTCAATGCCAGCCGGGGCGCCGAAGTTGCCGGGGGTGAGTATGAAAACTTTGATGCCGATGGGAGCCATGCCCTTCATGCCGCCGGTGCCCAAGGCGGGCTGGACGGCGGGGCACGGATTTCTCGCCCCCTATGAATTTCATCAATCCGCCTTTAGCGGCGCCAGCAGCGGGCCGTCAATTAAGGTGTCCACCCACGGCCTCGGAGAATGGGTGGTGCCCACGGTAGGAAATCATCACTGGCACGTCGGGGTGAAGATGAAGACGGTGCATCCCATGGATCTGACGATAACTTCTCCGGCACCGCAGGGCAGCGGTCAGGTGGTCATCAAGGAGCAGATGCTGTCCGACCTGTACAGCCACTACTTATTGAATGGCCAAACGGGGGGGCTTCTGCAGAGCGAGCAGTCCGGCGGCCATATGAACATCACCATGGCGGGCAAAATTCCCATCAAGAGCAGCAGTGGGGGATCGTCAACCTTGGATCTGGCGGCAGTAGTCCACGTTACCCTGCATGCCACCATGAAACGCGTCAAACCGGGCGCATAAAACGCTTGAACCTCCCCGCCCTAGAGAGAGAGCGGAGATTCTGGAGGAACCACTGTGGCTCTGTGGCGAGTTGTGAGAGCCCGGGGAGTCTGAGCCTTCCGACTCGCCACCGTTTGTCTCCCAGCAATTTCCGGGGGGGGGGTCAGGCAGACTAGGCCTTAACGCTCCCTGGAGGGGAACGGAAGGCGATGCGTGGCTAGAATTCTAGTCCCACCGTGTTTTAGAGGTGGTCAGCAGATGTTCGCAGGTTTTAACGTCTTATCGTGACGAAGCGATACGTTTTACGTTCCCCACGCTTGGGGAAAGCAACTGCCAACGTATCCAATTTTCAAAGAGCGAACACTTGTTAAGCACATCACGAGATTCGGAAAGCTGGAAGATGCTCGCCTTATATCTCCGCCCGGGGCGGAAACTTCCGTTCCGGGCGGATTGATCGTTCGCGACCGGGAGAAAGCGCTAGCGCGTTACCTCCCCTGCGGCCACCAACTGTGAGCGGTTGAGCCCTACGCCGAACCCCGGCCGGTCGGGCAAGCGTAGCCGTCCGTTTTCGGGGATCGGCTCATCGGTCAACAGCGGGGAGAACATGGGCACTACGCGGTCGGCTTGCGGCGCCATCATGAGGAACTCAGCAAATGGGCTCATGGTGCGCGTAATCACAAAGTGGTAACTATATACGCTGGACCCGTGGGGGATGGTCCAGGCACCGTGGGCGTCGGCCAGCGCGGAGATTTTCAGCAATTCGGTCAGTCCGCCGCACCAGTTGACATCGGGTTGGATAAAATCCACCCCGCCCGACTCCAAAAGCAGGCGAAATCCCCATCGGGTGGCCTCATGTTCGCCTGTACTGACGAGAATCCGCCGGTCGGCCGCATCGCGCAGGGCTCGATAAGCCCAAATATCATCAGGAGGGAAGCACTCTTCAATCCATTTCAGCCCGTAGGGCGCCAGGGCGCCCGCCAGGCGAACGGCGTACGGCACATCCAGGGCCATCCAACAGTCGTACATCAACCAGAAGTCGGCGCCCACCCGCTCGCGCATGGTGCGCAGGCGGTCGACATTGGCGGCCAGTCCCTCCTCACCGGAGGCGGGGCCGAACTGCAGAGGCAGCTTGCCGCCGATGAATCCCATGGCCTTGGCCAAGTCAGGCCGGGGTCCAGTGGCGTAAAAAGTGATTTCATCGCGCACGGCACCGCCGATGAGGGCATAAACGGGTTCTTGGCGAAGCTTGCCCAGCAAATCCCAAAGCGCCAGGTCAATGGCCGAGATGGCGTTCATGGCCAGACCCTTGCGGCCATAGTAAAGGCTCGATCGATACAATTGGTCCCAAATTAGTTCGACGTCGGTGGCTTTTTGCCCGACCACGAACCGACTTAGATGATGAATGACCAGCCATGCCGCCGGCGGTCCGCCGGTGCTGACTCCAAAGCCTACGGCCCCGTTTTCGGCCTCCACTTCGACTACTACCGTACCCAGGGCGTTCAGCCCCCAGGAGCTGCGCGTGGCCCGATATGCAGGATATCGCGACATGGGGGTCGCGATTTCGCCGACAATCCAATGATCTTGCGCCTGCGAGTGATAGTCGCCGCCGCCGGACGCAACCGTGTAGGCGCGGACGGCGACGATGGTGTGTTGGCTGCCCATGTATACCCTTTCCCCCCGTTCAAACCGCCGGACCTGCCGACGGCGCTATTGCAGATTGACAAACAGTCCGCCGTCGACGAGAATTTCTGCCCCGTTGACATAGCGTGCATCGTCCGAGGCGAGAAAGGCCGCCACCCCGGCGATGTCGTCGGGCTGTCCCAAGCGTCCCAGCGGAACACGGCCGGTATCGCGCTTCATCGTCGCCGGATCTTCGTAGTGGGCCCGGTTGATATCCGTCAAAATGGTACCCGGCAAAATCGAGTTGCAGGTGATGCCGTAGGGACCAAGGACGATGGCCAACGACTGCATCAGCGAGCGAACGCCCGCCTTGGTGGGCGTATAATGGGTTTGAAAACTTCCGCCAACCAGGGCTGAAATCGAGCTAATACTAATGATTCGCCCGCCGCGCCCCTGATCGCGCATCAAACGCGAGGCGTGCTGGGAACAGAGGAAGGCCCCCTTCAAATTCACTCCGTGCACTCGATCCCACAGAGCCTCGGTAAGGTCAAACCATTCGACGAACGGGCAAATGCCCGCATTGTTGACCAAGATGTCAACGCCCCCGTACATCTCGCCGGTGGTCGCAAACATGGCTGCCACTTGGTTGGCGTCGGAGACGTCGGCACTCACCGCCAGCGCTTGTCCACCCTGACTGCGAATGTCGGCCAGCGTGGACTCGGCCACTTCATCCTCGGCCGGATGATTCACCACTACCCGCGCGCCCTCAGCGGCGAGACGAAGCGCGATCGCGCGTCCGATGCCGCGCGATGCTCCCGTCACCACCGCAACCTTGTTGGCTAGCCGACGGCCAGTCCCTGCGTTGGCCGCATCTGGCTGTTCCTGCATTACTCCGCCCCTTTCTATTTACAATCTCAACAGGATCTTGGCATAGGGTGCCGGTCCGCGGGCCTGCTCGCGGAAGGCCGCATCGCCGGCCTCAAGCGGGCGCAGGTCGAGCCATCCCCGGTGGGCGGGAAACGCGTGGCCGTCGTTTACCAGCTGCACCGCGCGCGAGAAATTGTGATCCGTATAGCAAAAACTACCAACTACGCTGGTCTCGTCGCGGACCACGGCATTGCCCGCCACCTCAGTCAGATTTTCGTGCAAACCAATCCAAACCGCCCGACCGCCCCGCCGCAACACCTCTAGGCTCTGTCGACGGGTGGCACCGAGCCCGACGGCGTCAATGACCCGGTCGACGCGCTCGGGAAAACCGCTGGATAACTCATTGGTCGAGGCAAAGATGGCGCTGGCGCGCCATTCGATCGCCGCTTGGCGGCGGGTGGGATTGGGATCGACCACGGCAACCCGGCGCGCCCCCGCCTGAGCCAGCAGTCCCGCCGCCATCAGGCCGATAATGCCGGCACCGACAACCACGGTGTCATCACCCGTCTCTACCTCCGACAATTCCACCGCCCTCAGCGCACACGCCAGCGGCTCCACCATCGCGCCGTCCACGGCATCGGCGACGGGATAGCACTGGGCGGCGGGAACCGCCACCCACTCAGCGTATCCGCCGGGATAATCAATGCCGATAATCCTGCGTTGAAGGCACCGCTGACGCTGACCGGCCCGGCAATCGCGGCAAACCCCACAGCTGACCAGCGGATTGGCTGTTACCCGGCTGCCCACGGCCAGGTCGGTAGCAGGCCCGCACTCGGCCACGGTGCCGGAAAATTCGTGGCCCATCACCAGCGGCGGCCTACGGAGCTCGTTTTCACCCAAGTACCCGGAAATTTCGGAGCCGCAGATGCCGACGGTTTCCACCTTCACCAAGACCCATCCCGCGGCTAGCTTGGGTTTAGCCGCCTCCTGAATGGTCATCACTTCGGGTGCAGTCCAAGTCAATGTTTTCATCGAAAATCGTGGCGGCGCGGAATCCTCTCGGCTCAGCCGAGTAATCGCCGCCATCCCCCTTTCCATATGGCACTTCAGGGCAACGCCAACGGCGACCGTCAGCCCCCGACGCGTCCTCCCGGATAGCGGGTGAGGGTCGTCGGATCGTACGGTGACACGAATCGATCGACTTGCTGGCGAATGCGCGCGTAGGCCACCCGGCATTCAGCCATGCTTTCCTGAATACCCAAGGGCCGATCTTCCTCCAGGTTCTGATAATAAAATACGGTGTCACTGAATCCCACCACGCCCTCGGAGGTGTCGACGGTCACACACATCGAACTGCGGTGATGACACCCTGCCCACCAGGTGCGAATGCCGGGGAAGACCTCGTCTTCGTCTGCCAGCAGACGCACGCGACGTTCCGGCCAGGCGGTGAACAGCAAGTAGTTCAGCAGGTGGTCGGGAACCGCCATGTGTCGGCGAGGGTCGTAAAATTCCGGCGCGAAGAGGTCTATCCATCCCGTGCGGGAGACAGCAATTTGAGCCTTTGGAAAGTGGTCCAAGTTGCCTAGGGCGTACGCCTGCAGTGGAGTCACGATCACCGCGTCGACGCTCTCTGGCTGGATCCCGTGGCGTGCCAAAATCGCGTCAATACGTTGGTCGGGCGCCACCCGAATCTGGGCGCGGTCGCCCAACTCTTCGCGCCAGATAGCGTTCATGTGGTCGAGATAGTTCAGTGGGGGACCGGTGTTGACCAAAACCGTCCGGCCTTGGCCGCGAATCACCAGCAAATGAATATCGAGGTCCAGCCATTGCCCAAAGCGGTCCATCCAAAAAACCTCGGGACCAGGGACTTGACCCAATTGAGCTGCCTTTTCGACCCATACTTGGTACACGTCATCGCTCCTTTATGATGAACGCCGCTTTAGCGCGGATGTCTGCGGCGGGCAGGTGACTAGGCCTGACGAACAATCCAGCATCCCTATCCCCTCCCAAAGATTTCTGTCTCGGGAACTGTGGTTCGGACATATAATGTTTTCGCTGTCACGTCGATGCATTCCTGCTAAAGATGCAAGTCTTTTTTGGGCAAAATGTGATAGGATCTTAGGCAAATGCACGTCAGGGGTGGTCGCCGTGCCGGAAGTCAAATCGGCCAAGCGGGTAGCAGACCTGTTACAAATCATCGCCCAGCATCCGCCGGGCCTGACCTTTTCCGAACTGTTGGCGGCTAGCGACCTGCCCAAGAGTAGTTTGCACAGCCTGTTGACAACTCTCGTTGCCGAACAAATGCTCCGCTACGAACCGATTAGCCGACAATATGGCTTGGGCGGGCGTCTGTTTGAAATGGCGGCAGCCTACTCGCGACAGTTGCAAATTGTTCCCGCGGCTTGGCCGTTTATGCTGGCGATTCGGGATGAGTTGGACGAAACCGTCCAACTGGCGGTCCTCGACGGGCCGATGGTGGTCTATGTGGCCAAGGTGGAATCCAGCTATCCCCTGCAATTGGCGTCGTCGGTCGGCAGCCGACTGCCGGCGTATGCCACCGGCATTGGCAAGGCGCTCTTGGCCACCCTGCCCGAAGCGCAGCTGGCGGCCCTGTACGCCGAACCCTTGACGCAATTCACCGACCGCACCCCGGCCTCCTTGGGTGACTTGGCAGAACGCTTGCGGCAGGCTAAGGCCGAGGGCTATGCGGTGGACTGGGGCGAGTATTCGGCGGACGTATGTTGCGTTGCCGTACCGGTTATTGGATCCGAGCACACTGGTGTCGCGGCGCTCAGCGTTTCGGTGCCCGCCTCGCGCTTTGACGACGGGCGTCGCACCAACGCGGTTCAGTGTCTGCGCAGACTCTCGGCATCGCTCAGCCTGCAACTCGGAGCCAGCCAACCCGACGCCTGGCGGGATGGGGATGAACTTTCTGTTCCTGAAAGCCGGGTCGGCGGCTGAGTTGGCACCGCGGGCAAGTCACCAGGCCCGAAACGTTGACTCCGGAACCTTCGTAAGGCTACGTCAAGCCGGGTGTTCGGGATTCTCTGGACCAACTTTGGTGGAAACCGGGCAAGACCCCAACGGGCGCGGATCTCGCCCTCGTCAATATCGAGGCAATATTGTGAGCATGGTACAATAGGATAAAAAGAGGATATTGATTCACCTTCGAAGGGATAAAGCTATTGGCCAGTCTTGAGCCTTTGCCCCCGTCCGTCGCCTCTCGCCTGGATGACGACACCGTGCTGACGGTT
This sequence comes from Bacillota bacterium, assembly GCA_021846365.1. Taxonomy (GTDB): domain Bacteria; phylum Bacillota; class Sulfobacillia; order Sulfobacillales; family Sulfobacillaceae; genus JAJZXC01. The sequence continues at coordinate 7,410 of JAJZXC010000104.1, forward strand.
GCCTGTGATCTGGATTTGGCGGCCAATTTTGGGGAACGCTGGCTCAGCATCACCCCCCGCCGGGTAACCCTGTACAGTGAGCAGGGGCAAGTTCTGCGCGAGATAGAAGTGGCCGCGGTGGCCTCCGCGCGGCTGGTCACGGACCGGGGCGGCGGTCATCTGGTGTTGAGCCACGGGCAAGACGAGGTCTTTGCCCGCTTTACCGCTCCGCTGACTAAGAACTTTGCTTACGCGGTGACCGTTATTGAGGCGCTGCGGGAAGGCCGCCCCGTCCCCCCGATGGCCGAACGCGACCGTGCCCCAGCTTGCCCGACCTGTCAACGCGAGCTTCCGCCGGGGACCAACGTCTGTCCCGTATGTTTTGACCGGAGCCAGGTGGTTCGCCGCCTGTTGACCTATATTCGGCCCTACCGGCTCCAGGTGGCGGCGGCGCTGGGCGTTTTGTTGCTGGGCACGGCGGTCCAACTGGTGCCTCCCTACCTGAGCAAGCTGATTGTCGACCGCGTGCTCACCCCCCGCGCGGGATCGGCCCTGCTCGGTTTGGTGGGAGCGCTGCTGGCGGCAAGCGTGCTGCAATGGACCTTGCAAGCCGTGCGTGGATATCTCGGGGTGTGGTTTGGCAGCCGCATGATGGGTGACATCCGCCGAGACACCTATAATGCCTTGATGGCGCTTTCGCTGCGCTATTTCGACCAACGGCAGGTCTCTCAGTTCATCAGTCGAGTCAACAGCGATGCCCAGTCCATGCAACAGTTTATGACTGACGGAATTGTCATGATCACCGGTCAAACCGTCCTCATCGCGGCTGTGCTGGCGGTCATGCTGACCATGGACTGGCGTCTGGCCTTGCTCACGTTTGCCACGATTCCCTTAATTGCCGTCGTTTCCCTGGTGGTCTGGCCTTTTGTGCGCCGGCGTTGGTACCGGCAATGGCGGGCGATGATGCATCTCAATGTATTGGTGGGGGATTCCTTGCAAGGAATCCGGGTGGTGAAGGCGTTCGGCCAAGAACCGGCTGAACGCGGACGCTATTCGGCTGCCAACCTCGACTTGATCCAGCAAAACGTTCGCACCGACGGCATGTGGCAGGGGATTTTTCCCCTGTTTTCGCTGCTTACCGGCTTCGGTGGCCTGTTGGTCTGGTATTTCGGTGGGGAGCAAGTTGTCCACCAAAAAATTCCTTTGGGCACCTTGATCGCCTTTATTGCCTATATCGGCATGTTGCTGGGACCCTTGCAGTGGTTCAGTCAACTCATCAACTGGGTGACCAACGCCATGGCCGCGGCCGATCGCGTGTTCGAGGTCATAGATGCCCCCCGGGAGATCGATGACGCGGCTACCGCGGTGGCGATGCCGTCCATCCGGGGGCACGTGCGCTTTGAGGGGGTCACCTTCAGTTATGAATCTCACCGTTCGGCGGTGACCGAAATTGAGATGGAGATCCAAGCGGGAGAAATGATTGGCCTGGTGGGACATTCCGGCGCCGGAAAATCCACCCTGATCAACCTGGTGTGCCGGTTTTACGACCCTGACCAGGGCACCATCTATCTGGATGGCGTGGATCTGAGAACCGTCCGCCAGGCGGATCTGCACCGCCAGGTGGGGGTGGTGCTGCAGGAGACCTTTTTGTTTGACGGCACGGTGGCGGAAAACATCGGCTACGCCAACCGGCAGGCATCGCGGCAAGACATCATCCGCGCCGCCAAAATCGCCAATGCCCACGGCTTTATTATGCGGCTGCAGGATGGCTACGACACCCGGGTGGGAGAGCGCGGGCAGCGCATGTCGGGGGGCGAAAAACAGCGCATTGCCATCGCCCGCGCCGTCTTGCACAACCCGCGGCTCCTGATCTTGGACGAGGCCACCGCCTCGCTGGACACCGAGACCGAGCGGCAGATCCAGGAAGCTTTGGCCCGCCTGGTGCGCGGGCGGACGACGTTTGCCATCGCCCACCGGCTGTCGACGCTGCGCCATGCGGATCGCTTGATCGTCCTCGAGCAGGGCAAGATTGCGGAAATAGGCACCCACGAGGAACTCTTGCGCTCCCGAGGCGTGTACTACCGTCTGGTTCAGGCCCAGCGAGAACTGTCGCGGATACGGGGGGTGGAAGGATGATGATGGACGGCGCAGACATCGGTTCCGAGGCGGATCCCTCCCTCTTGAACTTGCTCGAGCCGTCGTCGCTCCGGGTAAGAGTTGGCCCCGGCGGCCTTTTGCAGGCGTGGGTGGGTGAGCTGAGCTACCGGCCGGTAGAGGTCCAGCAGGCCTTTCCGCGTTCCGATCCCGGACGCTTCCTCGTCCTCAGCCACGGAGAGGTGGAGCTTGGCCTCATCGAGGACGTCTCCTGCTTGGACGCCGAGAGTGTGCGAGCCCTGGAATATGGCTTGCGCGTGCACTATCTGATTCCCCGGGTGACCCGCATCCAACGCATCCGCCAGGAGCCTGGACGCTGGACGTGGGACGTCATCACCGATCGCGGCCCCATGCAATTGACGGTCCAGAATCTGCACGATCATCTGGAAACCATCGGCTCCGGCCGCATGTTGCTGACCACCGAGGATGGCCGTGGGTGCGAAATTGTGGCCGCCGGCAGTCTCGATCGGCACAGTCGCCGCCAGTTGGCCAAGGTATGGTAGGCTGAGGCTCAACGCGGCATGCGGGCCAAAGTTGGCGGGGCGGATGGCGGGCATGGCCTCACCGTCTTTTTCTGGGTTAGGTCGAGCTCCCCGCCCGGCCTAGAACTTCTCTTGGCCGCAGGTCGTCTGCTGCGGTGGTCATAGTTCGCCGAGACCCGGAAACACTATCGGCGGAGGTTATGCTATGCCGGTTGCTGATTCCTCGCCAAAGGGCCCGGACCCCGCGCCGCGGGGGTCTGGTTGGCGCTTGCGCAGCGGGATCGTCCATGAAGCTATCTTTGGCATTAACGACGGGCTGGTGGCGACCGTTGGCCTGGTGTCCGGCGAGGCCTTGGCGCACCAGTCCCACCGCTCGGTCCTTATCGCGGCGCTGTCGGCGCTGGGCGCTAACATGGTTTCGATGGCGGTGGGATCGTATTTGGCCACGACGTCGGAAAACGACTTCAACCAGCGTGAGATTCGGCAACAAAAGGTTCAGATCGAACGCCGCCCCGAGCGCGAGCGGCGACGGACGCGGCGACTGCTGCACGAAATTGGAATCCCCGCCGGGAGCCTCTTTCCTGTGGAGGCCAACATCATGCGCAACCGCAGCCGATGGCTCAACTTTCTGGTCCGCGAGCAGCTCGGCATCCACCAGGCAAAGATTGAACGTCCGCTAGAAAATGCGATAACCATGGGCATTGCAGTCATGTTGGGATCGGCGCCATCGATCATTCCCTACCTGTTGCCCTTTCCGGTCGCCATCGCCCGCAACCTGAGCTGGATATTCGCCTTGACTGCCGCCTTGGCGCTGGGAGCGTTCAAGGGCCGAATCACCGGGAGCTCAATAGCGCGCAGCGCGGCATGGTTTGGGTTCTTGGTCTCTCTGTCGTCGCTGGTGGGTTCGCTGATAGGGTTTGCGGCGGGCACGCTGGGCGGCTAAGGGAATGGCCCTTAGCCGCCCTTGCGATGACAAGACGCGTGCCGGTCATGAACATAATGCCCGCGCATTCCCCTTCTTAGGCGATAGCCAAGAGGGGGTCAAGCGGGGGGCGGCCTCTTGGCCGCTTTGCGGGGTTTTTCTTTCGTCCCTTGGGCCTCGACATAGCGTTTCACCGTCTCTAGCGCGGCGTTGCCAACGCTTCCCACGTAATAGGCGCGATGCCAAAAGTAGG
>JAJZXC010000105.1 GCA_021846365.1 Bacillota bacterium
TCGTCGGAGAGCCGTATGAGGGAAAACCTCACGTACGGTTCGATGAGGGGACGGGGTTCGTAAGAACCCCTCCTACTCTACCATCTTGGCAATCCCTAGCAACGGCTCATACCACAAGGCCCACACCAGCGCGGCCAAGGTTTTGCGCTGCGAGAGCCGTAGTGTGCCGTTATTCACCAAGAACTGGGTAATCGATTCGAGGCTAACCATGACAACTGACCTCCTCTCAGAATAACTCAGCGGGAAATGCTGAGAGGAAGCTCTTCGACGTTGGCCGGAAAACTCTTGTACCCAGACAAATCCGACTCTTCATCACATAGAGAAAATAAAACTGGGGATACATCAGCTTGACAATGCTCTTGCAGCAGTATATAAGTATATCGTGATGAGGTGATATTCTTGTACGAGCAAGAGATGGAGCTCTTCCGCGCTTTAGGCGATGCAACGCGGCTCCAAATATTGGGGTTATTGCGGGTACGGCAGGCTTGCGTGTGTGAGTTAGTCGAACTGGTGCCCGTGAGCCAACCGGCGGTGTCGCAGCACCTGCGTAAATTGAAGCAGGTGGGGCTCGTGCACGAACAACGGGAGAAGCAGTGGACATTTTACCAGTTGCGCGACGATGTGTCGCCAGTCATCGCCGAGATTATCCGGGACTTGCCCCATTGGTCCGAAGCGGAGGCATGGCTCTTAACCCATCGCGTGGATACCACGTGTGTGGTTGTCCGGCGGACAGTGGGCGAAGCAGCCGTTGGTGAGTTCGGCTCTAGTTGAAAGGATGTGGAAATAGTGGAACCCAAAACGAAGGAATTGCTAGCCATAGCAGCGTCTGTCGCCAGTGGCTGTGAAACTTGTTTAAAGGCTCATATGGCCTTGGCGAGGCAAGCGGGGGCAGAGTCCCGCGACATTCAAATGGCGGTCAATATCGCTCGTGCCGTGCGTTTGCAGACGGTCACCACCATCGATGATTTGGCGACACAGTGGGTACAAGGTGATCTTATCGCGGTGATGGCGGGCGATATCGATTGCGGTCCAAGTTGCCACTGCTAAAAGGAGGCGTGCACGATGATTATTGAGATTTTTGATCCTGAACTGTGCTGTTCTACGGGTGTCTGTGGATCTGCTCCAGACCCTTCGCTGATACCTATTGAATTTCTCCCTGCACCGAAGAGGCTGCGGTATTTCGGCGGTTTCAGTGGGCGCTGTTAACAGACGAATTTTCTACGGTGGTGTTTGATACGGCGCCCACCGGACACACGTTGCGGCTGTTGGCCTTGCCGCTGAGTTATCGCCAGCAAATCGCGGTCAAGGCGCAAGGGTCGGAAGAGAGCCGCAAGGTCGACCAAGAAGAAACCGGTCGCATGCAACAATCCCTGATGGTGTTGCAAGATGCAAGGCGGACGACGTTTTCTTGGGTCGTTTGTCCCGAATCCACCCCGATTCACGAAGCCCAACGGGGAGCAGAAGAACTTTTGACGATAGGCATTCAGATGGGAACGGTCATGGTCAATCAACTATTGCCAGAAGCCGCGTGTGTGCACCCCCTGTTCCGGAAACGCTACGAGATGCAGCAGCGGCATCTCCGCACCTTGGCTGAGCACTTTCCGGGTGTGGCCATTTGGGCGGTGCCGTTGCAAGACCACGATGTGCGGGGGCTGCCCGCGGTGATGGAATTGATTGCACAGATCGGGGAGCACTCCATCTCGCCTCGGAATCCTTTCTCAGCGTAGGACGGCAAGCGGCGAACCGGAACCCCTCGCAAGGGGGAGCGTATTGAGGCAGAGGATCCGTCTTCGCGAGATACCGTTTCGGATGCAAAGACCACATGCAGAAAGAAGGCACCGTCATGGACTACGAAATCTGGGCCGCCCAATGCCTCCCATGCCGTGGCCACGGCGATTCATTTGACTCAAGCTTTTACGGCTCATTTGACTTTGGTGGCGGTTGACGTGAGGGTGGGCGGGTATAGACCGTATCGCATTACGACCCCCACCCTCGACGACCAGGTGCGGACTCTGTTGTCTCCAAGCGTTAAATGAGGGGACCCAGGCAGCTCAACAGGCCGGAATTGCGGTGGAGACCCGCCTGCTTCAGGGTTTGACCAAGGATAGTCTCTGGGACCGCAGTACGGCCGGGCCCCCATTGTGTCACGTCATTGAAGAAGCCACGCCCAATCTAGTCGTCGTGGAGTCATGGCTAATGAGTGTTCGGGAAACGGTAGGCCCGGGTGGCCCCCACCGTTGCGCGAATAGCCAAAAGTGAAGGCTTCGGCTGGGTCGTGGTGGGCAGTCATGGCCATGGAGGATAGTCCAGCCACGTCCTCTTGGAGAATGTCAGTGATCGGTTGATCCATCTGAGCCCGGTGTCCGTCTGGGTCGTACGCTGATCCTGGGCTTTATCTCTGCGGCCTTTGCCAGGCGCGAAACACTTTTCATCAAAAACAAGACAACGTGACGCGTGCGCCATTGTTGAAGGGGATGTCTGCTTGTGATGTCTGTCGTGTTGGCTGTGGGACTGTTTACTGTTGTGTTGGTGTTGATCATTACCCAGCCGCGGGGGCTGTCGATTGGCTGGACCGCCTTGGGCGGGGCCATTTTGGCACTCTTGTTAGGAATTGTGTCCTGGGCCAATGTGGAGGCCGTGGTCGGAATTGTGTGGGATGCCACCCTGACTTTTGTGGCCGTCATCCTCATTTCCCTCATTCTGGATGCGGTGGGCTTTTTCGAGTGGTCTGCCCTCCATATGGCCCGTTTCTCGCGCGGCCATGGCATTCGACTGTTCCTCTTGCTCGGGATCCTCGGCGCGTTGGTGGCCATGTTTTTTGCCAATGATGGCGCCGCACTGATTTTAACTCCGATTGTCTATGAGCAGACCAAGGCTCTGAAACTCAACCCTAAAGCTACACTGGCCCTGATTATGGCCAGCGGATTTATTGCCGATACCACATCGCTTCCGTTGGTGGTGTCCAATCTGGTCAATATCGTGTCGGCGGGTTATTTTCATCTGGGCTTTGCGTCCTTTGCCGCCCGCATGGTTCCAGTGGATATGGTCGCTTTGGCGGCGAGTCTGATCGCCCTCTATCTCTTTTATCGTCGATTCTTGCCCACCGCTGTGAATACCCAAGCTTTACTCGACCCGAAGTCGGCGATTAAGGACGTGCGCGTCTTTCGTGCCGCATGGATTGTGCTAGGTCTTTTGGTGTTGGGATACTTTGCCAGCCAGTTGTTGCATTGGCCGGTGGCGATTTTTGCTGGCAGTGCGGCAATTGGCCTCCTGATCATTGCCTACCGGAGCCCGGTCGTGCAGGTCCCTCAGCTTGTTCGGGAAGCGCCCTGGAAGATCGTCGTCTTTTCTGTCGGCATGTACGTGGTGGTGTTTGGACTGCGCAACGTGGGGTTGACGCATCTGTTGAGCACGGTGTTGACGGCCATGGATTTCCATGGGACCTTTTTCGGCATTGTGGGGACCGGTGTGGTGGGAGCCGTACTGTCCTCCATCATGAACAACATGCCTTCGGTGATGATCAATGCCTTGGCAATTCACGATGTGGCGGGACTGGCGGGCATTCATACCGCGATGGCCTATGCCAATGTGGTGGGCTGTGACTTGGGTCCGAAGTTTACCCCGATCGGATCGCTCGCCACGCTGCTCTGGCTCAATGTTTTGGAACGGCGGGGAATTCGCATTAGCTGGGGCTATTATTTTCGGGTCGGCATCACATTGACGGTCCCAGTCTTATTGGTCACCCTGGCGGCTTTGTGGGGCTGGTCTGCCCTGATTAGCTAAGGAACGAAGGAGGAGCTCTCGATGCAAACCTATACGTTACCGCAGGCTGGACCCCCATTCAGGCGTCCTAGTGTAGAGACAACCGGCCTGACATCTTTAGGTCAGTGGGGGTTCCTCCGGGTCAGGTTCTACCGCAATCCCGCTGCTTTTTGCAGCCAGTCTCAGTCGTTTATCAAGTGTCCAGAAGGAGGCGGAAGTGCGTTGAGCCAAGACCAGGTATTGTGCATCGTAGGCACTAATTTGCGCAGCGATGGCAAGCTCAAGACTCTCTTTGGGCAGAACATTATATTCATCCAGACCAAAATTCTGCAGCGCGTCGAGCGATTGTCTTGCGAACGATAAATCAATGCGTGATCGTCGGATGGCAATCGTGAGCACGTTGGCTACTTCTGGCCAGAAGATTGGTGGTACGAGAAGGCAGAGCGTGCCGTCGCCAACCGCCCGCGCGCGCAAATTAAGACCGATGCTCTGATCTTCATCGGGCAGCACCCAACTCAGTGCCACAGACGTGTCTAGGACGACACAATGATTCATACCCGCCCACTATCCCGCATATCACGGATTTCATCTTGAGTGATAGGTTGACTAACGTGCTGGCGTAATTGATCCATGAGTTGAGCTGCTGCCCGACGGTGAGGGTGCTCTAGGAAATGTTTGGCACTGCGGGCCATAAATTCAGACAACGACAATCCTTGGTAGCTCGCAGCAGCTTTTAGTTCTCTATGTGTTTGGTCGTCAAGATAGACACTAACTTTGTGTGGCATCGTTCCACCATCCCCTTTCTTGAAATTATAGCACTATGACGTTAAAGAGTCACCGCACAACAGCCTGCTCATTTCCCGTAGACGCCGCCATTGGCCATCGCACGGGCGTTCAACCGGGATCTGGAGCTCACGAGTGTGGTGGGGCGCCGACCGAGCCTACAGGTTCTTCAGGCCTGATCGGAAATCGATCGGGCCCAGGCGGAATTTGACGTTTCTTCGCGTATCTCATGTAAGGGTCTCACCCCTAAGTGATCCCCAGTTTTTTGCCAATTCTGTGGCGAACCCAGCATCAGTCGGGCGTTTTGAACCCAAATGTCTGCCGCGACCTCGGCGCGGAGCGAACCAGTGCGTGCAGAAACGAGTGAATCCTGGCGAGCCCCAAGGGACTCGGGAGCGAGCCGCTTCCGTCCGATGTGGGCTAGGGGACGCGCAAGACGCGAAATGGGCAAGCTTACGTTTATCTGGCGAAGTAACAGAATTTGCCAGGCGCACAAAGTGCGCTATGGCCTTGCAGATCCCCGTCGATACGGGTTGATGCGGCGGGGGTTAGGCAGGAATCGGTACTTCTCGTAACTACGGAATGCTTTCCCGAAACAAGTCCATGCAGCGCTCAAGCGTCAGCCTCACGACGTTGCCAGATTTTAATCCCCATTCTCCGAGGCGCCATAACGCATGGGTACGCTGGGGATCAGTGTTGGCTTTCCAATGACGGGCGTCGCCCCGAACTTCCACATTCCATCCCCCCACGTTGAGCCAATAATATGCCCCGGGCGAAGACAAGAAACCAACGATCCCAGCGTTCTGGGGTGCCCAACTTGACCCCATTGAGTTGAAAGCCCTCATAAAAGGTGTTCTTGCTATCCCGATAGGACTCTTCGCAGGTAAAGCGCTTGGCGTATCCCGCGACCACCATGCCCCAGGACCAGTCGGCCAAGCCGGCCGACACCATCAAGAACCACGGGTCGGTATGCACCAAGTCCGCGTAAACCACGAGCTTGCTGAGGTAGGATCCCCCCGCCGCCCGTTTGCCGTAGAGAATCTCCCGGTAATCCCCGCGCGCCGGGCGTTCGTTGCCCAATAACATTATCGGGAACCGACGTTGGCCGGAAAAAAGGCAACCGTCTACCCGCACCCCAGCACTGGGCCGCCACCTTACCGGAGGCGGATTGGAAGACCACGCACGTCACCAGGGCAAGCAGCAGAAGCGACGGGTCTCGGGGCAACGCGTCTTGTGGTATGAGACCTGTCCCGACCAACTCGGGTTGCTGGTCATGGTCCGCGATCCCGCAGGGCGTCAGCCGGATGATTTCTTCTTTACGACAGATTTGACGGCCACAGCCGTGGCCGTCTTGGAACGCTACGGCGGCCGCTGGACCATCGAGGAAACCTTTCGAGCCGTGAATCAACAATTGCGCGGCGAAACCCCGCAGAGTTGGGCCCAGTTTGGGCCCGAACGTACGGTGCTGGTGGCCTTTTTGACATATGGACTCGTGTGGCTGTGGTATTTGCTGATGCAGGGGGACCATCCGACGGTGGTCAACCAGCCTTGGTATCAGGGCAAACATCTACCCTCGTTCATCGATGCCCTCGCGTCCCTACGGGCCGCGTTGTGGGCCGACCGAATTTTGGAGGAAACGCCGTCTGGAGCCATTTCCTCAAAAATGTCGCCCGAAATTATCCGGATCTTATCGGAGGCCGGATGATCTGACGTGGCCTTGCTCCAAAAACCGCAAAGTCCACAACATGACAAATGCAAGTAACAACCTCGATAGTACGCGGATCCTTCGGATACGCATATCTTCTTTCCTCCTCAGTTGCAAGATATTGCACTGTCTGGCAATCCACTCCACTCGAACAAACCAGGCGTCTGGCTCACACCGCCCCCATCATCACTGCATACAGAAGGCTCTTGCACAACGACTGCTACCGGTGTCAACTGCAGCTAGGGCAACCAACACTTCTAAGCCCAAGCGCCTCCAGCCGGCTTCCAAATCAATCGATGCGCAAGAGCCCAATACATGCTGCGCCATCTGGGCGTCCAGGTTCAGCGTTTAAGGGATCCGAGGATGATTGGTGGCGATGTACTGTTGCACGGCTTGCTTGACTGCGGCATCGTACTGTTGTTTGGCGGCAGTAAAGGACAGATGCCCGCTCAGGTACTCTTGCCAGATGTTACCAATCCCAGTCGCCGCTTGGCTGGTCACATCATCGAATCCTTGAATCGACAGTGCCTCTCCCTTCTTTACGGGAGCCTCAGCACCAACCACGCCCGCTTGCGACGCCACTGGCTTGGTTCCTTTAAAGGTAGGCACAAACTCACCTAGTTGGTTGACGATCGCCTGATCATGCTGGGGCGTCCCGATGAAACGGAGCCAATCGAGTACTGCTTGAAATTTTCCGGGTTGGGCCATCGACTGGTCCGCTTTAGGTGTCGAAATGGCAAACTGGAAGGCCGCCGCCGGGCCCGGTACATCTGGAGTGTTACGGTTGGTGCCATATTTATATACGCCAGCGAGGGACGAGGCGGGAAACGGAAAAGACCCGATGGGGAACTTGGCGCCAGCTAGCCTTACTGTATTGGGAAGCCAGGATCCTTGATACACCATGGCCACTTTTCCCGCCGCAAACAGGTCGGTGCCTGTGGTCGCTCCGGTCGGCTCTGCATTCCACGGAATATCGGTTACGCTTTTGTCCCAGTAACTGTATAGTTGCTTCATCAACGGCCACCAGGCGGTAAGGCGTGGGTTGATGCCGGGATTCAAAATACCTTTCTCGTAGCCGATAACCTCGCCTAAAGCTGTCACCGTGTACCTTGCCTTCGACCAGTTTACCAGTTGAGTAAGGGCTTTCGGCCCGAGGTTGTTGCGTAAGAAGATGTTCGCCCACCAACTGTAAAACATAGGAACATCCGCGCCCGCGATGATGTGATGAGCTGTCAGGGTCTTCGCATCGGTGATCAACGCCTTCCATGTCTTTGGCGGACTCTTAATACCCGCCTTAGCAAACAACGTCTTGTTGTAATAGAATGCCGTGCCGACCCCGTCGCCGTTCAAGTCATAATGGGCTCCGTTGACAGGATCGGCGGTTTCTGCCAACACAAGAGGATTCATCGCGTTCTTCCACTTCTTATTTCCCGGAATGTACGGATTGGGCTGATTAAAGTACGGATCCAGATTATAGACAATCCCCCGGGGGAAAACGGAGTTAAAGTTGTACGTTTGATTCCAGTACACATCGTACATATCGCCTCCGGTGGCTTTCGTTTCCACCTGAGTATTCGTGTCGGTGAAGCTGGGGATAAACTTGATTCTAATTCCCGGATACATCTTTTCAAATTCTTTCGCCAGAGTTTCCAATTCAGTGAGATGTGGCACATCTTTGGCAAGTTTTTCGCCCGGAAGGATGGGCGTATACGATTGCGCATACATCGTAATCGTACCTTTCCAGTGAAGCTTTGGAATGGTGCGCGTTGGGCGAACGAGCTTTCCTGCCGTAAATCCCGTGCCTATAGTCACGACTAGCGCGGAAAGCGCAACCGCACTACTTAGACGCAAAGTGTTCCCTACGGAATCCGGAACATGCTTCATTCCGACCAATCCTCCTCCTAAAGCGGTGGACGCTGCGTGCCCTGGTGGATACATGGCGCACTGGCGGCCTCGGTTTTTAGATTTACCTCTGTGAACCACAATTCGTCTACAGAGTCACCATTTCCTGCCTCCATATGTTAGCGGAAACATTTCGTGAAGTCAAGAAGGATTATTGATCGTGAACGACGCCCAGCGGCCCAGCGAGACGCTTCTTGACAGTCGAATTGGGATATAGTAGAGTGTCGTCGCTAGCGCTAACATCCATGCCTCGATTGTTCTTCAATCGGTCTCTAGAAAAGTTCGTCTCTCTTTGACTCAAGCAACGTTGCGTAGGTTGCATAGGAGGTAAGAATAATCGCGGCTACAGTGAATGATGTGGCAAGACTGGCGGGGGTGTCCAGCCAAACGGTTTCGCGAGCGGTCAACTCGCCGAACTTGTTGAGTCCAGCGACCTTGGCCAAGGTGCGGCGCGCCATTGATCTTCTGGATTACCACCCCAATGTCGCCGCTCAAAGTTTGGCCAATCGAACGGTCAAAATGATCGGCCTGTTCATGCCATTCACCCAAGAGCAGGTCAAGAGCAATATGTTTTTTCATTCCCTTTCGGCGACCGTTTGCCAACGCTGCGCACAACACGATTTCGTGCTTCAGCTTTTCACGGCCAATCCGGATGAAAGCTACGTCAGACTGTTCAAGCGGCTCTATCGTGAGAAACGGGTGGGCGGCCTGTTGCTCACCTGCCCCTCAATGAATACCAAGGAAATCGGTGAACTCAGATCGTCAGCGGTGCCCTTCGTGCTGATCGGCCGTCCGGCGGCGCCTGATCTCGATGTTGACTACGTCGATGTCGACAACGCGGCCGGTGCCCATATGGCAGCACAGCATCTTTTGAACAAGGGGCACCGTGATATTGCCCTTCTGAATGCGCCAAAATTTATGACCCTATCCGAAGATTTGCGCAGCGGGGTGCAGAGAGCGTGCCAAGAGCAGGGAGAACCAGTTCGATTCACGGAGATCCACAGCGAACTCACGTACAAATCCGGCCTGGAAATCATGCGGCGGTTGATCGCATCCGACAGCAGACCGACCGGCATCATCACTGCCGATGATTTGCTGGCCTTAACTGTCAAACGGGCCGCCGATGAGGCACGCTTACGCATTCCGGAGGACATCGCGGTCATTTCAACGTTTGCAAGCGGATGGTACGACGTGATGGAACCCGAGCTCACACACGTCGATACTGGCTTCGAACGGATAGGCATTGTTGCAGCGGAACACATGATGAAGGTCATCCTGAAGAAGAACCCCCCGCCTCTTCGCACCGTATTGGATGTAAAGTTGACGGAGGGCAAGAGCACCTGAGAAAAACGGAAAGCGCGGACTTTAACCCGAGCTTGCTTACGACCTTAACGGCATCCGGGCTAGCCATGGGGATTGGTGGAAGGTATAGCATAGCGGTTTGGTAGCGAATTGTGACACGCCCGAGAGTCAGACATACACCGGCGGCGCCTGATTTTTTAGAGGAATAAAGTACATATTCGGTAAACTAATTGGTATCGAAATGTCTCCTTAAAATGAAGCGGTTTGCAGCCTTTTGGACTGTCCGAGACCCATAAAGCGACGTTAGAGCGTTCCTGGATGCCCTAGCAGGCACGAAAATGCTCTCTCAACCACGGTCTGGCTCCCCCACGGCGCGTAATCGAGCTGGACTTGAGAGCGCGATGGGGTTAGGCTATCGCCATGACACGCGATAGTCGCAACCTCGACGGCCCGTTCGCCTGCGATAGCGAGCGGCCCGCTGCGCAGGCCGAGTTCGGAACCCGAAACGCCCCCGATATAGGTCAACCGGGGCCACAATGGCGGCAGGAAGTGGAAATCCTGCGCGCCACGGTTGAGGATTACGCCCGGGCCCACGATATACTCTAGGCTGAAACGCTCCGGCTCCGCCAAGAGAACCGGTCGTTGCGCGAGCAGTTGAACGCGGCTCAGGTCACGATCGTGCAATTGGCGAGGCAGGTGTTTGGTCGTAAGTCGGAACGGCAAAAGGCGTCCGCCACGTCCCCCGAGAGCACCGGGACAGTGCCCGACAGCGGGTCCCCGAATCCGGAATCCGTCGTGTCCACGACGGAAGAGTCCACCACCATCACCACTTCGGCGGCGCAATCGCAGCGTCCTCGCGGCCAGCAACCGGGCCAGCCCGGCCATGGTCGTCGACGTCATCCTGACTTGCCCACGGACCACGTATGGCTGACACTGTCCGAGGCGGAGCAACGCTGTCCACGCTGTGGTCTATACGCCCAAAAAGATGGGATGGAAACCTCCGAGCAACTGGATTTCGTTGTGGAAATTCGCCGAAAGGTCTACCATCGTCAGCGCTATCGTCGCGTCTGCACCTGTCCGTCAGAGGCGCCCAGCGCAAAAGCGCTGGCAGCGCCGGAGGTTTCGCTAGCGCCTGAAGCCACAGCAGCCTCCGAAGCGGCGGCAGTCTCCGAAACGGAGGCAGTGTCCGAAGTTCCGCTCGCACCGCAAGCGCCCGCAACGCCAGACGTTCCGGCAGCGCCCAAAGCCCCGATCGTCAACGGGCCGACCCCGCCGCGGACCTTCACGGCTCCGCCCCCCCCTGAGTGTTATCCCCCGCGGGCTATTCACGATGAATTTCTTGGTGCAACTGTTAGCCTGGAAGTATGGGTTAGGAGTCCCGCTGCATCGCTTACGGAAGCTTTGGACCTGGCAAGGAGCGGATATCGCGGCCGGCACCCTAATCGGCGTTTTCCAAGCGCTGGTGCCTGTGTTAGAACCGCTCTATCAGGCGATTTTGGCCTTTAATCGGACGGAATCGTGGTGGCACGCCGACGAAACCCATTGGAAGGTGTTCGTCGACTCTGAGGGCAAGGTC
>JAJZXC010000106.1 GCA_021846365.1 Bacillota bacterium
GTTGTCGATTCACATTGCCGTGGAAGGCGGCCACTGGTGGCTCTCGTTTGCTGCGGAGGATGCTGAGGTGACGATGCCCGAGAAAACAGCGGACGCCGCCACGGAACAGATCGCCGAGGATTTGCGCAAAATTTCATCGACCTACCGGCCTTACCGAAAGTTTACGTCAATAGGATTGTCCCAGGTCTAGGGGAGCAGGGTCCAGAGGCGTCCGCCGTCGGCGCTCCGGTACAGGGATCCGCTCAAGGTCAGGAAGAAGCCCACGTTGACGGTCGGGAAATCAAACTGCATAGGATAAATGTTGGCCTCCTGTGCGCCGGCCGACCACACCGTATAATGGCGGCCGCCGTCTACGGTGCGCATCATGCCTAACGCCTCGGTCTGAAACCAGGCCACCTGGGAGCCAACCACGCCAACGACTTGGCGTTGGGATCCCATCGTCTGGATTGTTGGTTTCCAGCTGGGAAATGCGGCCTCGGCGGCGCAGCCGAGAGGCGAGTTAGCAGGTTGACCCGCATGCCATGAAGCTCCTCCGTTGACCGAGGTCAGCGTCCCCCGGTTGCTGAGGATACAGCCGGTCTGGCCCACGAACGCCAGACGATCGGCTCGGATGTGGCGGGCGATCCACCTTCGGCCTCCGTCCCGCGTCTCATACAGTTCGCCCTGGGGGTTGATCGCAAAGCCCTGGGACCGGCTCAAAAATGCCAGCGATCCGCCCGACTCCTGGGACTGGGCGGTAGTGGGCAGGGTTCCGACGCGTTGCCAGTGTTGTCCTCCGTCCTCGGTGCGCAAAATCGCCTCGGGCTGTCCTCCGGTTCCGAGTCCAAAACCTACTTGTCGGCCAACGAAGCTAATCGCCTCGACCGGCGAGGGGGTGGTGGGAAATACCTGGTGCCAACTGCGACCGCCGTCATTCGTAGTTAGGACGCGATTTTGGTTGGTGAGGACATATCCCCGGCGAGGAGTGGGAAAGGCGATCGCCTGGATGGCCAAGGGAATCCCGCCCTCCGGCACTAGGTGGATCAGCACAGTGGAGCCGTTCCGTATGCCAATCGCGGTGGATGGAACGGCAGCAGTGGATCCGCTCCAAATCGGCGTCTTGCCCGCGATGGTGAAGGGGCCGGGATAGGTGCCGGGGCCTTCGGGAGCATTAGTCTTGGCTAGCCCTGGGTGGGTATAATCTTCCTCTATGGCCGGCGTAAAGTGGACCCCGCCGTCAAGCGACTGAAAGGCGATGTAAGCCTCATGGCCCATGGCTGCCCCCCATCCGGTGATTTCAAAGGCCACCGTATTTCCCCCACAGACCAAGACCGAGGTCAGCCCGGAGTGGATTTGGGGAGATTGCACCGGGGCTCGATAGATGTTGGTCCAGGTTCTCCCCCGGTTGGCCGACTTCCAAACGTCGGCCCCCCGGGAAGCCAGAAGATCGCCGTTTTCCAACCCACACACCGATTGCGCTGCCGGTGCGGCGGAAATGGGTGTCCAGGTCTTGCCGCCGTCGTTGGTAACCCAGAGTGAACCCTGACCCTGGGGCACGGGCACTCCGAGGTTGGTCACCACGGCGACGCCACTCGCTGGAATCCTGGTGGCCTGCCCGTTAGGGGTAATCCGCCAGACACCTACCGGCGCCGGCGCATAGAGAAGTCCTCTTATTATGGCTAAACTCGCGCCAATATTCGCCGACGAATTGAGTTGCTCAGAGAAAACCTTGCCCGTGGTCAGCCGAATTCGGTCGAGTCGGTTGGAACTGAGTGCCATCAACTCGTTGGCCTTCCAATTTGCAGTAAGGTTCCAAACCAGGCCGGGCACCCTCCATCTCTTTTCGACCAAACCGGTCTTGGCATTCAGCTGCAAGATGGGAGATCCCTCACTTCCCATGGTGGCAACGTACACGTGCCGTCCCCGCGGGCTTACCACCACGCCATTGGCGGACGCGGGCAGGTCAAACGTATCCATAAGTCGATTGGTCGAGGTGTTGGTGACCTGAATCGCCGAACTGGAGTCACTGGCGCTGTAGAGCAAGCGGTGATCAGGGCTCCAGGCGAGGCTGCAGGTTGCTGAGACGCCGGAGATTTGTCCCTCTACGCGTGGCCGGGCCCCCCCGCTAAGGCGCATTAGCCCCCCGCTGGCACCGGAAACGTAGAGCTCGCCGTTTGGTTTCAAAGCCAGGGCACAGGGATTTTGAAGGGTGGAAGTGGTCGCCACCACATGATGAGTTTGGGTGTCAACGGTGGCGACGGCGTTAGAATTCTGGTCGGCGACGTACAGATAGTGGCCATGGGGTGAGATGGCAAGTGCGCTCGGAGCCTCGCCCACCTTGACGAACCACGCGATACGGCCGAGGTTAAGGCTATACGCGGTCACGGTACCCGAAGCGTTGGCCACGTAGAGCATCTTGCCCGAGGGCGAGGCCATGACCGCGGCCGGGTTGATCCCAGATTCCGACGGCCGGGCTCCCACCGCGTAACCACGCGTTGGCGTGACGAAATGCACATTCAGGATGCAGGGAGCGCTGACGTCGGTTGTGCAGCTCCCCGTGCCATTAGGTTCGGAAAGTGAGTGCCAGGTCCGGCCGCCATTTGCGGTGGCGAGCAGGCCGGTTGCTGTAACCGCCACCGCCTGGGACGGGCTCACGGGGTCGATCTGAATCACGTCTGGGGATCCCTTCCAGGCCTCAGTCCATCGGGCACCTCCGTTTCGGGTCACCCCAATGAAACCCGATCCGCCCAAATAACCATGCTGAGGATTGGCAAAGGCTAGCGTGGAAAGTGCAGGCGGCGTGCCGTCCAGTTCAATCGTTTTCGATGTTATCCGCGATTTGGCCAACGCCCCGCTTCCGCCCCAGGCGAGGAGCAGGAGCAGAGCCAGTCCCACCGCGATTGCGTTCCATGGTCTCAAGTAAATAGCCTCCTTCATCTGCTGGCAAAGCACCGCGACCTGGGTTTGAGAAGACGCGGGCTGAAGCTGAATAGCCAAGCCGAACCAATACCTCATCAGATCGTCCCGATCAGGTCTCAATAGATTAACGCCGTCAGGTGTGATTAGGTTACGATGACCGCGGCGGCGTGGCCGATTCCGCCGAGCAGGACGAATGGGCCCGCGGGTTATGGGTCTGGGCGGATGATTAACCGGCGCCTGGTGCCGTGAGGGAAGTGTTAGTCACCTTGGCCTAGGGACTCGACAGCTGGTTCTCAATCCGAACGTTTTCGGGATTATTGGAAATAAATTTTCGGGAGATATCTGTTCTTGCCACGGAGTTTTTTGTAAGATGTAGATGTCCGCCACGCATTTATCTATTGAGGTTTTTGGTTGGAGCGAGGAGGGATTGGCTATTATGAAGGCTGAGGTCGACGTGGAACAATCCAACGAGGTGTTCCAACTTGAAACCGAAGGCATTGGAATCATTAAGCCGAGTCACCGCCGAGGTCAGCCGCGCGAGTTGTTTTTTGTCTGGTTTGCGGCCGTGCTGACCTTTACCGGAGTGGTGATCGGTCAGTTGTTCACCGCGTTGGGACTCAATATCGTCGAATCTCTGACGGCGGCCGTGCTGTGTTCGCTGTCCTTTGCAATTCTGGGCTGGGTGTCGGCGTCGGGACCCCGAGGCGGAACGGTCACCTTAACCATCTCGCGCGCGTCATTTGGTGTGCGGGGCAACGTGGTGCCTGCCTTTTTCAGCTGGTTGTCGGCGGTGGGCTGGGAAGCGGTCACCATGGTGTTGACGGTGTTTGCCCTGTTGAGTTTGTCGCAGATCGCGGGCGGACCAAGTCACGGCGCGGCAGTGACCATAGTCGCCCTGATAGTCGCCATCTTGCTGACCTATATCATCCCGTTGTTCGGACACGCCACCGTGGTGTTTATTCAGCGCTATTTGGCCTACGCCTTGGCCGCATCCGGTGGCCTGCTGCTAATCGCCGTGATTTCCCATGTGAATTGGGCCTTTTCGCCTCCAGCCAAGTCGCTTGCCGGCCAGGGCGTGCTGCCCACCTTTTTGCTCGCCTTGTCGATTGGGCTCATCAGTACGGTTTGGGGCTGGACCAACTTTGCGGCCGATTATTCTCGTTACCTGCCGACAGAGACGCCGGCCAAGACGATTGTAGGCTACACGTTCTTGGGCGGCGGGATTGCCTCGTTTGTCGTGATGGCTTTTGGCATTCTGCTGGGCACCTTCATCAACCCGCACGCCTATGCGGCCAATCCCGTGCTGGCCATTGCCCACGCGGTGCCGGTGTGGGCCGTGGTGCCGTTCCTGGTGGTGGTGATTTTGGGGGATGTTACCGCAAACTACCTCAACTCGTACAGCTCTGGCATGAGCTTCCTGTCGATGGGCGTTCCCATCCGGCGCTGGGCGGCGGTGTTGATTGACGCGGCCATTTGTACGGTCATCGCGTTGTACGCGTTGTTCATGGCTCCCGGTTTTGTCAACTTCTTTGAGAATTTCCTGAGCTTGAACATCTTGGTTATCGGTCCTTGGACAGCCATCTACTTGGTCTATCATTGGCAGGCCAAAGGCCGCTATAATACGCAAGGCCTGGTGCTGATTACACCTCAGAGTCCATACTGGTATCAGGGGGGGGTGAATTGGGCGGCGTTGAGTTCGTTTTTCATCGGGGCGGTGGCGACCTTTTGGACGGTTAATTCCGCCCTGTGGGTTAGCCCGTTGTCGACCGATTGGTTCGGCGGGGCCGATCTTAGCGCTTATGTGGCTCCGGTGCTTACGGGCTTGCTGTACTTTGCTCTGACCAAGCTGGGGGGAACCGCGGCACCAGTGGTTGCCATGGAATAGGGCTAATTGTCGAGGCGGCTGGGCGCCGTTAAGCCGCGATATATGGAGTTCCAAAGCCGCCACGATGTCGTTGGTGGCGGTGCCTGTGCTCGCGCTATATACAATTCAGGGCGGCTTTACGGCCAAATGAAACAGGACTTAGCAGCAAGTTATCGATGCCTCACCTAACCATTGCTCCGGCCGACCGCAGGCCGGGGCTTTTTTGGTTGCCCGCCCTGTGGCCTTAGGGTCTGCCGCAGGCGCGCCTGCGGTACGGCGGAGGGGTTTCTGTTGTGTGGGCAGCCGGTTGTGTCTGCTAGGCCCCGCGAATCAACGAAAAAATGGCAAGAAGCGGGGGACTTCGATCGCCAACTCGGACGCTTAACTGCTTTCGCGGCGGATTAACACTGGATAGTGGGAGCCGCCTTGACCGATGTGGCCAGTGGCTTGAATGAAAAACGACCGGGTCTCCATCGCTGGCTGGATCCCGCGCGTTGGTTTTTGGTTTGGTTACGTCGGAGCGAGGCACCACGGCGCCGGTCGAGCGATTCAACCCATCCGGCACACAGCTCGCGTCTACCGGCTGATTTGCGTGCTATCCCTGCTTTGGCTTGAAATTACTGGCGAGAATGCTCGACAGCGCCGGACTGCGTCTTACGCACGGAACTGGCGGAAATCTGGGCATATTCGGCGAGTGCTCAACAGTCAACCGTCTGAGAGTATATCCGGGCAAAGCCGAGCCTGGCATATTATCCATCAGCCACCAGGTTCAAAACTCCGGCAATGCGTAATCTGCGGTTGGACTTCGCCGCTTTTGGTCCGCCCCCTTCGGCGATCTCGATTCAGGTTGGCCAGGGAGGTACATACTCAACGGGACGTGACCATCCGCCAGTTGAAAAATGGTGATCTGAAGTGAAACTTTTAGGGGCGCTTTGACGTTTATAGAGTGAGAGGGCAAACCACACCGGCAATTGTTGTTCGCGGCAGGCGAGGACGCTGATAGGTTCCAATTTCAGTGAGCGGGGAGTGTGCCGGGTACCATGAAGGAAGATCGTCAGAAGCGGGCGGAATATTATCTGTACGCATGGCAGATTGCGGAGGTGCGGCGAATTTCGCGGGAAACTCGGCGCCCTCCTTCGGAGGTTCTCCGCAATCTCCTGAGTCAAGCACTGCAGTCGGGAGACGAAAAGGCCAACTTGCCTTCCTAACCCTGGCGGGCTAGTCGGCTTCGCGTTCCTCATACTGCTGCTTTAGGGATTCGACGACCTGGGGGTCGGCGAGGGTGGTGGTATCGCCGAGCGCTTGCCCCTCGGCGATATCCCGCAGCAGCCGACGCATAATCTTGCCGCTGCGCGTCTTGGGAAGCTCGGCGGTGAAGAAGATCTCCTCGGGCCGCGCCATCGCCCCGATGGTGTCGACGACGTGCTGCTTGAGGGCGGCGACCAATTCGGGGCTCGATTCGACGCCTTCTTTGAGGCTGACAAAGCCGCTAATGGCCTGGCCTTTTACGTCGTGTTGGCGGCCGATGACGGCCGCCTCGGCCACACGATGGTCGTCGACCAACGCGCTTTCGACCTCCATGGTGCCGATCCGATGGCCGGAGACGTTGATGACGTCGTCAACCCGTCCCAGGATCCAAAAATAGCCGTCCTCGTCCCAATGGGCGCCATCGCCGGTGAAGTATTTTCCGGGGAACCGGCTCCAATAGGTGTCCTGATACCGCTTGTCGTCGCCCCAAATGGTCCTCAGCATGGATGGCCAGGGTTTGGTCAGGACCAGGTAGCCCGCCCCACCGGGGTCGACGGGACGACCCTGGCCGTCGAGTACTTGCGCACTGACGCCGGGGACGGGGAGCGAGGCAGAACCCGGTTTGAGGGCGGTCAGCCCCGGCAAGGGCGCAATCATGGCCGCGCCGGTTTCCGTTTGCCACCATGTGTCAACAATCGGACAGCGGGAATGGCCAATGACTTCGGAATACCACATCCATGCCTCGGGATTGATGGGTTCGCCGACGGTGCCCAAAAGTCGCAGGGAGTCCAGCCGACAGCGGCCGGGGTACTCCGGTCCCCATTTCATGAAGGTTCGGATCGACGTGGGTGCCGTATAAAGAATCGTGCACCCGTAGCGCTCAATAATTTTCCAGTAGCGGTCGCGGTCTGGCCAATCGGGGGCGCCTTCGTACATAATCACGGTGGCCCCGGTCGACAGGGGGCCATAGACGACGTAGGTGTGACCCGTGACCCATCCGATGTCTGCCGTACAGAAATAGACATCATCCAGCTTGAGATCGAAGACCGTTCGACACGAGGTGTTGGCGCCGGTTAAATAGCCGGCGGTGGAATGCACGATTCCTTTGGGCTTTCCAGTGGTACCGGATGTGTACAGGGTAAACAGGACGTCTTCTGCGTTGCGGGCCACGGCGGGAAATGGATCCGCTGGCATTTGCTCCATCAACTCATGCCACCACCAGTCTCGCCCATGGTTCATGGACACCGGGCCATGGTCGCCCAGACGCCGGACCACGACCACGGCCTTAATCGTGGGGCACGCGATCAGTGCTTCGTCGGTATTGGCCTTTAGCGGCACCGTTTTTCCGCGCCGCCATCCGCCATCAGCCGTGATCACCACCTCAGATCCGGCGTCGTTGATGCGATCGCGCAACGCCTGAGCAGAAAACCCGCCAAATACCACCGAGTGAATCGCCCCAATTTTGGCTGCGGCCAACATGGCAATGACCAACTCGGGCACCATCGGAAGGTAAAGCGTAACCCGATCGCCGGCCTTTACGCCGAGGCGGGTCAGCATGTGAGCGGCGCGGTCTACCTCCCGACCCAACAGGTCGTAGGTGAGGACCGTGCGGTCGCCCGGTTCTCCCTCCCAGATAATGGCGGCCCGGTTTTTACTTGGGCCCACCCTCCAACGGTCCACGGTGTTAGTGGCTGCATTGAGCTCCCCGTCGTAAAACCAGCGGACGTGCGGGGGGGTCCAGTCGAGAACCTGGGTAAACGGGGTGGACCACGTCAGTTCGCGTGCCTGTTCGGCCCAGAAGGCTTCCGGATCACGCTCGGCCTGCGTATAAACCGCGGGATCTCTGACATTGGATTGGGCTTTGAACTGGGGAAGGACGGGAAAGGTTCGCGTTTCACGCAGCAGGGTATCGAATTGGCCTTGGTCCGACATCGGAACACCTCCATGGATGTGGTGAGTCCTGTGATACGCTTGATAATAATCCAAAACATATTCGGGAAATCCGACCAACCTCCTGCATGATGATCGAAAAACCGCTAAGTCGATTTCTTTCTGGCAAGAGATGTAAAAACAACCGCTGAGGGAAGGTCTCTCCGTCGGCGAGCTCAAGGCACTGGCTGCCCCATAGACGAGTTGGATGCCAACCTGGCCACCCTCGAGGCCGAGATCCGACCCCTGGTCGAGCAGTACTATACTGCTCACGGATGAAAAACTGTTAACATAGAGATGCTGGGCACGGCTCAAACTACTCAAACATCTGAAAATCAGCGCAGATCTCCATGTTGATCACGCCGCATATATGTATGTTAAGAAAATTTGACCAGCGAGCAGTATAGGATCTCGTCTCCGGGGATCGATCGGCGGACGGTCGAAGCGGTCTTGGCCGAAATCGCACCCGACGTGAGTCCGATCATCTAGCGGGCGGGCTCGCCCCAGGACAGAATGAAAGCGGGATAAAACGCCGGCACAGCCGGATCCGCTAGGGCTATGCCGCTCCGCCCGGGGCGCTCATCCTCGCCGCTGGAGCGGTGAGTCACCCCAGGCCACGTTCCTGAGCGTTCTATCGCTGGCGGGTACGTCGGATGCCGCTCAAAATTGCGGTCACCGCCTGATCGTCATCCGGACGGGCAAGCCCTATCGCGGTCTCGGGCCCACCTATCATGAGCAGACCGGCCGCACATCGTGCGGCGGAGCGTGATCCGTCTCCAGGCCTTGGGCGATGAGATGACGCTGAAGGAAGTCGGACTCCCCGCCAGCGCCACCGGCCAGGCAGGCGGCGAGTCACCGTTGCAAAGCAAACACCAGTTCTGTGGTCAGCGCTGGGTTTAGTATTTTCGGTGCCAGAGACGGATCCCAACCGGGCTTGGGTGACGTTTGAAAAACCCCATGGCCTAAAAAGAAATCCTGAGCCGGGCTCAGGTGATTCGCATCCGCTGGGGCGACACTATCGAGCGGATGGGGGGCGAGGACCAATGCCGTCAGGTTAAGGATATTGGCGTGCATATGTATCTAATAATTGCTACCGCTTAGATGCGTTCCCAGTACCTGACCGCCCGAGTGTGTCTGCTCAATGCGCTGCCCTCACCCCTGAGTATCGGTCGCCGCCGGCACGGCACGGCAGGGGTGATGGACAAAATTGGCAAATTGTCGACGCGGCACAAATCCAGGCGTCCGGAAAAACCGCAGTCGTGTACAATGGCAAGGGGCAAAAGATCGATAAACTGTCGGCGCAAGTTGCTTACTAGCGTCGCGAAGGAGGCGGTGTTCGATGGCAGGCCAAGGCTATCGGGTGAGCAAGGACTCGCTCGGAGAGGTAGAGGTTCCCAACGATGCGTATTGGGGGCCTCAAACCCAGCGGGCCGTGGAGAATTTTCCGATCAGCGGGCTGCGCTTGCCGCGGAGATTCATTCGAGCCCAGGGGATTATTAAATGGGCAGCGGCTAAGGCCAACCGGGACCTTGGGGTTCTGCCCGCCGAGGTAGCCAATGCGATTATGCAAGCGGCTGACGAAGTGATACGCGGAGACTGGGACACTCAATTTGTGGTTGACGTCTACCAGGCAGGCGCGGGAACGTCTCAAAATATGAACGCCAACGAAGTGATCGCCAACCGGGCATGCGAAATATTGGGCGGTCAACGCGGGGACACTAGCCTCGTGCATCCGAATGACCACGTCAATATGGCGCAATCCACCAATGACACCATTCATGTGGCCATCCATATCGCGGCTGGAGAAGGGATTCAGCATGATTTGTTGCCCGCGGTGGACGAAGCGGTCGCGGCGCTCGATCAAAAAGCCGGCGAATGGATGAGCATTATCCGGTCGGGCCGGACGCACCTGCAAGACGCCGTGCCGATGCGTTTGGGACAGGAAGTGGGGGCGTGGGCGGGTGCCCTGCGACTATGGCGCGACGAGCTCAGCCATTCGCTGACCGGCCTTTACGCCGTCGGCCTGGGGGGAAACGCGGTCGGTACGGGTATCAATGCCCATCCCGAATACCGCCAGCGGGTGACCGCGGCGGTGAGAGAAAAGACCGGGATGGAGTTTCGGCAACCGGATAACATGTTCACCTTTATTCAAAATCTGGACGCGGTGTTGAAGGCTTCTGGAAGCCTGCGCGGGCTGGCTACCGCATTGGGCAAGATCGCCAATGATGTGCGGCTCTTGACGTCTGGGCCGAGAACCGGGTTAGCTGAGTTGGCATTGCCTCCAGTGCAGCCGGGGTCCTCGATTATGCCCGGCAAGGTCAACCCCGTGATGGCGGAAATGACCAATATGATTTGCTTTCAGGTGTTGGGTAATGACTTGACTGTGCAGTCGGCCACAGCCGCCGCCCAATTGGAATTGAATGTGATGATGCCGGTGGCTGCGTATAACATTCTGCACAGTATTCAGATTCTGAGTATGGGCATCCATGCCTTAAGCGAGCGGGGAATAAAAGGGCTGAGGGCTGACGTGGAGCGGGTGACGGGGTTTGTGGAGATGAATACGGCTCTAGCTACCGCCCTCAACCCGTATTTGGGCTACGACACGGCGGCGATGGTGGCCAAGGCGGCGTTTGCTGAGGGCAAGACCGTGCGCCAAGTGGTGGAGGAGCGTGGGTTATTGGATGAGGCACGTCTGCAAGAAGCATTGGACCTGGAACGCATCGCTCCCATGGAGTAGCAAGGCGTAGCCGGTTGGGCAGACTCCGGCCAAGGCGTTGCCGGGGAGAGGCGGAAAGCAAACGCATAAAAATCATTTGACATCGGGTGGAAGAGGCGTATAATTGGTTGATGCGACCCGGTCCTTGAAAACTATATCGTCAGGGAACCACAATCAATGTGAATCACGCGCCCGGCGGTTAGGCCGTCGGGGGCGGAGCCATGGAGAGTTTGATCCTGGCTCAGGACGAACGCTGGCG
>JAJZXC010000107.1 GCA_021846365.1 Bacillota bacterium
GCGGTTGTTGTCCCAGGCGGCAACGATCCCGAATTTGTTCCGGGGTTCCCAGATACACCGATTCCGTTCTTACTCGGCTGGGGCCCGAGTTGGGCCCTCTGCCGCGATCTTCGGCTCGGAGTTTAGTCCGATAGGAACGTTGGTAATAATAGACCGGCGTGCGATGACCAGGTAACAGCTTTTCCACAATCCGGGCCACAAGCTCCCCCCTCCCTTACTCGTAACATACACTTCTACAATTTGCCTATATGTCCTGCCGGTTCACTGGAATAAAATCGTACCTTACACACAGAGGTGTCGAAAACTCTGGTGTATCAATGGTTTCAGAGTTTCCCCAAAAATAACGGCGAAAGTCGAGTACAATGGCAAATTATGACACCTCGGCCGCGGGCAAGGTGGTGCAGCTTACGGGAGCCGCAGGTGGGACTCATTTTTTTGCAAGTCGCCATAAACAAGAAAGACGGACACCATGAGGAGAGGAAATCATGAGGAGAGGAAATCATCGAGGAGGGGGAATATGCCCCATCATAGCGAATGTGTCAGAATACGGAGCCTTACGAGGCCATTGGACTGGCTGTGTTGCCGATTTGACCGGCGCTTTGGAGATCCGGCATTACTGGCGGGGTGATTAGGTAATGGTAGCGGCAGTCGGCCGTCAACCGCCAGCGCGATCAAGACCCGAACTTCACCGCCCGGCGGTGGTGGGGGCCATCAATGCGCGCCCGCTGGCTTTGAGGCGCGAGTGCCAATAGAAGCTGATGCTGGTGGTCCAGCTAGTCGGCGGGCCACCTCCCGGGTGGCCAGCGAGGAGGAGGCTTTTTCAGTCCGCCTGGC
The DNA here is from genome assembly GCA_021846365.1 of Bacillota bacterium. Classification (GTDB taxonomy): domain Bacteria; phylum Bacillota; class Sulfobacillia; order Sulfobacillales; family Sulfobacillaceae; genus JAJZXC01. Next base: position 835 of record JAJZXC010000107.1, read on the forward strand.
GCATGCGTGCCCGTCCCGCCTCTTTGGCTTGGTAGAGAGCTCGGTCGGCCCGCTGCATTAGCGCTTCGGCGCTCAGTTCGGCCGAGCCCATGGCAATCCCGCCGCTGACCGAAAGATCCGGCGCCAGCATCGCCGTCGCCCGCTGGTAGATCAATTGGCCCAGGGTGGGATCCGCGGCGGGCAGGATGACCGCGAATTCGTCGCCGCCAATGCGGTATACGGTGCCGCTTTGTTCGGCTGCATGCTGTAACGCCTGAGCAACTCGCTGCAGGGCGGCGTCGCCGGCGGCGTGACCACCGGTGTCGTTGACGCGTTTGAGGTAATCCAAGTCGACCAGCAGCAAGCTCAGGTCGTGCTCCGTGTATTGACGAGCTAGATCATCCCAAAATTGCCAGCGGTTATACAGGCCGGTCAACTGGTCGCTGATCGCCCGCTGGCGAACATCTCGAAACAGGGAGGCATTGTCCATCAGCAGCTGGACTCTGCTGTTGGCCAGGGCGGCCAGCCGAGAATCCCTATCCGACCAGGGATGGTCGAGCGAGCGGATAAACATAAGCACACTGCGCCCCGAGCGATACGTGCGCCAGGGCAAGAGCAGCACTGTATGTTCCGGGAGGGTGACCACTGTACCATAGGCAACGGAAGTCGGCTCCGAGGGAGCGGCCGCCGTGCGAAGCAGGTCAGGGGCAGGCTCATCCGTCGACCAAGGGATCGAGCCGCCCCTATATACCTCTTGCCAGGGATCGAGGGTCCACAGGGTGACGCCGTCTGCGGGCAGATACTCTTGAACCTGGATCAGCAGATTCCAGGGGTGGTCGAGCAGCGACCATTGGCGCATCGCATGTTGGGTGAGGGTATGCACGTTTTCCAGGGCGCGGCTGTAGTGTTCCAACTCTGCAGTGCGTTGCTGAATGACCTCCTCTTGGTGGGAGATGACCCAATCTCTTTCGGTCAGAGTTCGCCCGACCTCTTCTCGCGCCTGTTGCAGAACTTGGCCAATAGTTTGGAATTCCCGCAGCGAGGAAGGGGGAATGTCGGCCCGCAAGTCGCCGGCCGCGAATTGGGTCAGGCTATGGGTCAAGTTGGCGACATTGCGACCTACCCACGACCGCAACTCCAGCGCCAGTCCGCCGGTTACCAGCACAGTACCGATGATGATCTTGAGAATGATGCCCCATTGGTGGTGAATTCGGGCGGCAACTTGCACGAGATCTTGTCGATTCATGGTCCGCAGGCGCTGGATGGCTTGGACAACCGCGTCGGTTGCCCGACTGTTGCCGACGTCTTGCAAGAACTTGGCATTCGACCTGTGTCCGTCATGCATGGCCTCGACCACGGCCTTGGCATCGCGTTGATAGGTCAGAAATCGGCGCTCAAGCGCCGATACCTGGCGATGAAAAGCCGAGGAAGGCGAGGCCCGTTGAATGACGGCCAACGCCCGCCCGAGCGCCGCATAGTCCTGGTGAATGGTGGTGAGGGTAGCCCGGCGGAGGGCGTGGGCGTGGGCCGGAAGGCCGACATACATATTGAGGGCCCCGTCGTAGGCAAAAAACTGGGCGCCCAAGTCGTGCACGGCAAGGGAATACGGAATGACCTGCTGGGTGAGGCGATGAACTTGGCGGTGGGCCTGCACAATCTCTCCCACTCCCAGCAGCAGGACACCGGCGCCCAAGATCCAGAAAACATCTAGCAGCCGCCGCAAGGACTGTGGGCGGACGGCAATCCGACGGAACCTTGCAAGTCGGCGGGCACAGGTCATTGATACCGTCTCCTTAGGATTTGACGAAAGCTGGCGAAAATTCCCGAGTCTGGCTGCACATGGATCGAACGACCAATGAAGGCAACCGAGCCATACTCGAGTCCCAAATTGTTGGGCGGACCTTCTCGTTTTGAGACTGCCTGATTTGCGGACTAGGGCAGCCAAGGAACCGTCATGGCTGCGCCCTTGGCGGGCCCTGTCTCGGTATGCCCAATCTAGATGTGCCCCCACCATAGACCTCACCGCTCAAGCAGTCAATCTCTTTGGCGGACGACGGATGTCCCGATTTTTGCGGTGCGTGGGGTGCGATTGTCCGGCCAGGGCAATCGCCAGGATGAACCACCCCGACAGCTCAGGAAACGCTTCATTAGACCAGGTCTTGGGCCGTTGCGGGTCGAGCCGGGGCTGAGGCGGGAGGCCAGCGCCGCCCAGCGGGCAGATGCAGGCTGGGGTCAGACTGATGACGGAACAGGAAAATCAGCTAACTTCTCCCCAACATCGTGCCATCTCTCGATTAACGGCGTTCGGGTGCGCAATATTTAGCAATCATTAGAAATTAATGATAATCTATAATGGGGAAATGAATTGGCGGCGCCTGTAAGGGGGTTTTTCACAGTTCCTCTTAACATTGCCTATAGTTGCACGCATCATACGCCTTCCGGCCGCGCGCTCAGGCACTTATCAAAAGCAAAGTATTCCACCCTTTTGAGGGAGCGCAGCGCCACTACGCCTTGTGGCTACTGCGGAAATTAATTCGCCCAGATCGCCGTACCCCTGCTTGGGAACGTATACTGAGGTCAGACAATCGCGGTTCAGGGGCGGGAGGAAATCATGGCCTACTATCTGCTGTTTGCTTTCATTAGCGCGTTGCTTTCGCTCAACTTTTTTGCTTTTCGTGGGCGGGAGCAACTTTTTCGCTTTGTGGCCGGATTCTGGTTTTGGCTCGGCGTTGGCTATCTTTGGCATCCCGCCTACACCGCTGCCTTGGATTGGATGAGCTTTTTGGTTCCCGCTACGGTGGGGATGGTGGTCACCGGTCTCATCGGCGTGAACGCCGCCCACTCCTCCCCCCATGCATCGTTGCCGCGGGAGGCGATTGGCAGCGGAGTGGCCTTGCTCGCCTTGTTGGGGCTGCTGGTGGGCCAGTCGCTTGCCCGCGACGCCGATTTTGCCGCCATGACCCGCTCGTTGCACGTGCGCAGCGCGTGGCGCCACTACCCTCCGGCCAGCGACCAGCACCTCATCGCCGTGCCCCAGGGAGTGGCGCTAGCCACCGCCCAAAATGCCATTGGCAGTTATGGCACCGGATACCAAATTACCCGGATGGATATTGAGCGCTGGCACGGACAACTGTATTGGATTGGTGCCCTGGACTTTCGCCCCGGTTTTTTCCGCTGGATGTCGGAAAAAACGGCTCCCGGCTATATCATGGTCTCGGCCCAAAATTATAATGTGGCGCCTCGCGTCGTGGCCGGCTATCATTTCCGATATACCCCCAATGCGTATTTTGGCCACAATTTGTATCGCCACGTGCAAACCGCTTACCCTCAGTATCAGCTCGGTTCGGCCGACCTCGAAATCACGCCCCGCATGCAACCCTATTGGGTGGTCAGTGCCTATGAGAAAAGGTGGATTGGTCTAGTTCCCCAGTCGGTTGGTGCCATCTTGGTCAATCCGCAAACCGGAGTCATGCGGTTTGTCTCCGGGGGGCGGGCTCCGGGCTGGGTCACCGAGATCAACGGGTCTACCTATGCGTCGCTAATAGCCCGTTCCTACGGCAATGATTTGCACGGATTTTTCAATACCGTGTTCGCGCATATCGGCCAATTTCAACCCGCCAACGTTCCTGAGGGGGTGATGGGCCCCGGGGGCCAATTGTATTGGTACATTGCCTTGACCTCGCATTCTAAATCCGACCAATCGGCCCTGGGATTTCTGATGATGAACAGCCGCACCGGCACCATGGCGTTGTACCATCTAAACGGGATTCAAAATCCCCGTGCCATTGTCAGCCGGGTTAACGGCAGCACTAACAATCCCAACATTCACGCCGACACCCCCACCTTTTACAATCTAGACGGCAGTTACGCGTATATCGCTCCCGTGGTCAACAACGCCAACAAACTGGAAGAATATGCGGTCTTGGATCCCACCAATGCCTCACCGCCCATTGTGGGCTCTACCCTGGCCGGCGTTCTCAGCGGTTGGCAGCAATACCTGGCCAATAACGGAGGCAATTACCAAGTTACCGGAGGCACCGTAAAATATCGCACCTTGTCCAGCGTGGTCGCCCGCATCGCGTTTAACCCGGCGGCCACCGCTGCCGAGTGGTTGATGACCTTGAAGAATCATTCCGCCGTTTTTGCCGTATCGGCTCAAACCGACCCTACCGCCGCGTTGATCCGGCCGGGTGACCAGATTACGATTACCTACGTCGCCCACCAACCCACCCCGGTACCGGTCTCCAAACTGGTGGACCACCGTTTGCCGTCATGACCAACCTCTGTCATTGGCGACGGGGATGATTGGTGACCCAGGGCCGCCATCCGGGCTTAGGCCGGAAGGCGGCCGACGCTTGGCCGCCTTCCGACTGGAGGACTTGCTACCCGGGAGATGGCAGGAGTCTTGCCGTCAAAACGCGGCCCCAAAGTATGCGTTGCCCGTACCCGTCCTTTCAATAATCGGTATGCAATACGCCGTCCTATCCCTAACCGTTCTGCAAAGAGCCTAATACTGCCTCATTGGGTTGGACAGCTTTTGTTAGGCTGGTCGACGAAGCAGCAGGTACCCGAAGCCATTGAACATACTGGCCTCGTACGCCGGCTCGAATCCGGTCAGCCGGGCCAGGCGTCGCCAACCCTGCTTGGTCATCAGAAAGAAGGAGAGTATCCAAGGAAAACGTCGCCCAAACCACGAGCAGAAGCTGCTCGCCGGGCTTGAGGACTCTCAGCAGTTCTCGCCATCATTGCTCCTTTTGGGGCCCAGGTGATCGAGCGGGTGGCACCGAGTTCTGCCCGTGTCGCCTAGCCTGGCGGTGCGACCTGCCGACCCGTGTCGGGAAGCCAGTAGCACGACTATGTCCGCAAGGCGAAAACCGGTAAGCAGAATGAGTACGTGCGCCACGGGTTTGAGGTGTGCAACTAAGATCATCTCTGGTGGAACATCATGTTCGATTCGGTCGGCCCCCCGTACTGCAGCTATGGGTTGGTGGCTAAAACCCATTGCCGGTTCCAGTCGACCTGGTCGGCGGGTAGCGGACGGGCCAGCCAAAATCCCTGCCAAAGGCGGCATCCCATGGTCTTCAAGAATATGGCCTGTTGGCGGGTTTCCACCCCTTCCGCGACAACCTCAACCCCAAGCGCCTCGGCCAGTTTGACAATGGTGTGCACCACCGCCTGAGCCTTCGGCTCCTCGGTGACCCTACGCATGAACGACTGATCTATCTTGAGCGTGTCGACCGGGTAATCCAGGAGATAATTCAAGGATGACCAGCCGGTGCCAAAATCGTCAATGGCGATGCGAAAGCCTAATTCGCGCAGGTCCCGTAACGTGCTGAGCGCCTGATCCGGGTGGTGAAGTACCGCGCTTTCCGTGATTTCGAGCTCCATGGCGGAGGGGAGACAGCCCGTCCCAGCCAGGATTGTTTCGATGCGGGCGGTAAAGTCAGGGCGCTGCAGCTGCACGGCGGAAACGTTTACGGATACCCTTGCCGCCGAAAACCCTTGCCGCTGCCAGGCCAGGACTTGGTCAGCCGCTTGCCGAATCACCCAATCGCCGAAGGCGACAATTTGTCCCGTCGCTTCTGCCAGTGGAATGAAGACGCCGGGAGCGATTGCCTCCCCCTTCTCATCCGTCCACCGAGCCAGCGCTTCCACGCCAACCATGCGGCCGGAGCGGTCGTCAACTTGAGGCTGGTAGTTGAGGTGCAGGCGGCCGCCGGCGATGGCGCGCCGAAGCTGCGTCTCCAGGGCTATGAGGGTGCTGGTGCGCTTGCTCATAGTCGGTTCGTAAAAGACGTGCACGTCGTGGCCGCGGCGCCTGGCGACGTAAAGTGCGAGGTCGGCCCGTTGTTGCAGTTGTTCGCTGGTCTCGGCATCGGCGGGATAGCGGGCGATGCCGAGACTGGCGGTCAGCATTACCTCGTGCTGACGGACGGCGATTGGCTGGCGGATGTTATCCAAGACGCGTAGCGCCATCTCTTCGAGGTGCTTCATCTCGCCGGTTCCCGGCAGCACCAGGTGAAATTCTTCACCCGCGGCATGGGCGACGAACCCTGGGCTGGGGACAATCTGGCCCAGACGTTTGGCCAACTCCACCAGCACGGCGTTAGCCACTCCCGAACCCACTCCCTCGCCGAGCCGGTCGAAGTCGTTTAAGTCTACGCGCAATAGGCCCAGCGGAATCCAAGGCGTTTGTCGAATATGCTGGGTGGTCCACCGAGTCAAGTAGGCCTCATTAGGCAATCCGGTCAAGGCGTCGTAATAAGCCGTCTGGTGGTGGAGGATGGCTGTGGTGGCTTGTTGAGACAGCGTGCGCAACAGGTTGCGTTCAAACGGGGTGAAGGGGTTGCGGCGGCTGACCAGCAGGCAGCCCAACACCTCGTCGACCACTACCAAGAGGTAGAAGCGATGCGGAGAATCCGGTCTTGACAGGCCGGATTCGGCATTGGCGGGCAGAGAGTTGACGATGCTCAGCAGTTGCGCGCGCTCGGGTTTGTCGAGGCCCCGGGAAACTTGGAGGTGCCAGGTGCCTTCCCGGTCTCTCAACCAGATGGCGGCGGCCGGAGCCTCGGATAGGGTCATAGCCGTGTCCAGCACCACCTGCAGGACCGCGCCGAGGTCTATGCGCTGGTTCAGGCGGCGTCCGATTTCGGTCAGCCCGGTGAGACAGGCCAGCTCAGCCGACGGTTGAAGGCTGTCATAGGACGCGTTGAGTGCCATGGCAGCGAGACTGGCCACGGCGGTGAAGGGTTGGAGGATATTGGCCAGGTCGCGGGCGGGCTCGATCCATCCAACCGCCAATATGCCCATGACGCATTGGCCGTAGGTCAAAGGAATCGCGGCCAGACTTCGAAATGGCACCTGACCATCCCCGCCGGTATGCCGGCTCAAATCGCCGGTGACGCTTGCCGACCCTGACTCGTCGCCCGTGTGCTGCCGGGTATCGGCAACGATCGCCGTCGCCCTCCGCCTCCAGGCGACTTGGCCAATGGCCTTCAACTCCGCGATGCCCTCCGCTGAAACGGGATCCGACTGCCCCAAAATTCTGTCCCCTTTGGGATCGCCGGCGGTCAACAGCAGTCGATCGGCGCCGGCAAGCTCACGCATTCCGGTCAAGAAGGCATTCCAATGGTTCGGGTCCTTAACCGGCTCCCGCTGGCGATTAGAGGTGGTCATGGTCCACCTGCCCTGCTTCTGGCCGACACGGCGGCTGATAACGGTAGCGGTGCGGAGGATGCGCCCCGTGCGCGCTTAGGATGCCGAGTTCGCGCAGGCCGTCAAGCGCTTCCTGCACAGATCCGGGGTCGCGTCCGATTTTGCGGGCGAGATCGTCGGCAGTTTCCCAGGCATGGGGATTCGATTCGAAAAACTCCAGGAGTTCCAAACGAACGATGCTGGTCCCGTTCAAATCTTGCCTCCTTTCTCAGGCCGGATGATCGCTTGCGCTGCACCGTGGGTTCGGCTCCTCGCAATTCGATGACTGAGTTAGGCTCCCTTCAGGCCAACTCCACAAACGGGGGTTTGGCGGTCGGTAGCACTAGCAAGGGGTCGGTGGTCTTGCCCGACGGTGACTTGGTTACCCGCAGGTACTGGTAACGACCATCCTGCCAGGTGCGAATTACCCCGTTGACGGTCCGTTCCAAGTATGAAGCCATTTCGGCCGGTACTTCGGCAAAATTGCACGAGGTTACGACCGGGATTCCGTTGTCTCGCGCCTTGGAGACCAACTGGGCAAGGGTTTCGCGGAGATAATCGATCCCGAGGGTCGAAATAACCGTATTCATGTCATAGAATAACATCCAACGCTTGTGCTCAGAAAGCATCAGTTCTTGCGTCCGTTTGCGGGTCTGTTCGATGCTTGCCTCATCATGATGAGGCAAGACGAAGGGGACCAGGGCGTTGGGCACATCCCGGCGATAGCCGTCAATGGCCAAAAAACGCCCCTGGCGGGCGCACTGCAGGACATCGACGCCAAAGGCGGCGAAATTGTCGACCAGCTTGGCGAAGGAAATCGCACTGGACATCAGGGCCACCACCGCTCCGCCATCGCGGAGATGCCTGGCCTGGATGGCCTGCAGAAGGGCCGAGTAATTTGCCCGGCTATTGGTATCGATGAGATAGGTGGCCCCGGCCACCAAGCCTCCTCCCAAAGCTTGGTCGAGTCCGGGAATGCCGGTGGGGGCCTTGACTAGGTCCGCTTCTCGCCACATTACGTGGGGAGGCTGGATTCCCGCCGGATGCAAACGAAGTCCCTGGCTGGTCACCCGCAGCACGTGACGGCCTGCGAGAAAGTCGCTGCCACGGTGCTTTAGGACTTCCAGGCTGCGCATTCCGGTCAACGGTCGAGTCTGACCGTTTTCCGGCATCCAGCCGAGGCGAATCCAAGTGTCCGAGAGATAGGCATCCGGTGCCGCTGGTTCGTCCAATTCTGCCAGTTCGCGCACCAGCAGCGAGGTTACGCCCAGGCGCCTGAGGGCGTTACGCAGACTGAACAGGGCAGAGCGGACGGAGTCCGCCCTGTCCTCCCGCGATTTTTCGCCGAGGACGGTCACGCTGTCGATGACCAAACGGCTTACGCCCATGGATTGAACCATTTCGTCCGCCCAGCCCGCTGGCTCCAACAGTTCCGCCATCAGGGCTTCAGGCGAAGTGCTGATGATCCGTAAATCTCCTTCAGCCTCCAATGCTCTGAGGTCCCATCCCAAATCGGCCGCATCCAGGTAGATTTGCTGGGGCAGTTCCTCGAAGGTTATATAGACTCCGGCGTCTCCTTGGCCGGACCCCGCCTGAAGAAACTGCAGGCCCATCGTGGTTTTACCAGACCCAGGCATACCTTCCAGCAATACGGTCGAGCCCTTTATGAACCCCCCGCGGAGTACGGCGTCTAGCCCGTCGAGACCAGTCCCAAGTCTTGCTCGCATTCTGCCACCCCCTGATGCCTAGGCGCTCCAACTCTAAGCTGAGCCCATTTTCCAACTGAGCCAGGAAAATGGGCTCGTCGACCGCAGGCCGACTCCCCCTTATTCTTGCACTTTTCCAACCTGATGGACAATGGTATACGAGATCGTTTGCCGAGTGAAGGGCCGACGACGTCCCAGCGAGGAACCGTTGAACGCGCTAACCGGCCTGACCCTTGATGGAAATTGCAAATAATAGCAAGAGTAGGGATGGCTCCGTCAACCGTTAACCGGCGACCTAAGCTGGCGCAAGACGCAGGGAAAGGTCAACACGGCGACGAAAGGGAACTGGCACAAGGCGCATTGGGCGGGAACCAGGAACCCTCCTGTGAAAAAAGATAGTTAGCACAACATCTGGTACCTGGGCGGTTATAAGCTACCCTATATATCGATTGCTGGTCTATACCTATGCCGACCGCGACCTCCATTTTTCATTCTGGGGGTGCCCCGAACTCGGGGCATGGGCGTCTCCTGTCTGGCGGGGATAGACCAAACTCGACCTGACAACGCGACTTAGATTTGGAGCACAAAGCCGGCCATGCCGAGGACGAATTGGGCTCGGGAGGTGTGTTGTCCCGTTCTCTTCACCGGGCAGTGCGGATCACGCGGGTGGAAGAATTCAGTCGGAGGGCTGGGAGAGAGGGGTTTTAACAGTTTGCCTTGACATTATTTACAATTACTCGTATCAGATTGGTATGAGCAGGATGGCAAGGATAGCCGAAACGGCAAAATTCCTGGGAGTGTCGAAGTCCACTCTCCGCCGGTGGGAAAGTGAAGGACGGCTATTGCCGGACGAACGGACTGCTGGCGGCCAGAGACGGTACGACCTGGCCAAACTCCGACCCAACTCTTTTCATGCTGGACCGGTGGCTAGAACGACCATTGCTTATGCTCGAGTATCCAGTCACGACCAGTCGGATTTGGAACGGCAGAGCCAGACGTTGGAGATGTTCTGTTCCGCTAACGGATGGTCATTCGAAATCCTCTGGGATCTCGGACCGGGCGTGAACTATACTGCGCGCGGGTCAAATTTCGTGTTTTGAGCGTCCGTCGTTGGACCGCGATCGGACCGAGTGGACATGGCCAAACTTCTGGGTTAATCTGGGAGAAAAATTGGGACGTTGGCCCAGATGAAC
>JAJZXC010000108.1 GCA_021846365.1 Bacillota bacterium
TCCCCGCGAACCGACACAACAGCCCCCGGTGTATCACGACATACCTCGTTGGTGCTTCAGAGCTGCATGGTTTCACTAACCCCTGGAAATTTAGTTAAATCAACGAATGTATTTATGCCAACAAATCCGTTGATTTAATTTAATGCATGTGCTAGTCTTTGATTAGAACTATAAAATAAGCAAGGGGGAACAATAGAGTGGCGATCCGAAAATCTTCGTTATCTCATTCGTTCGCGGTTGTTGGTGCGTCGGTGGCGGTGTTGACCAGCGGGCTTGCCAGCAGTGCGGCTAGACCGGTCACCACACGGCATACGGTAACTATTACGTTTTGGACCCTGCAACTGGCGAAATTTGCGCCGTACATTCATCGGGTGATTAACGGCTTTGAAAAAGCGCATCCTGGGGTGAGCGTCAAGTGGGTCGACGTTCCCGGCACACAAATCGTCGACAAATATCTGGCCGCATATGCCGCCCATCAAGCGCCCGACCTGATCAATATCGGCGGCACCGAACTCTACTCCATGTATAAGGATTTTAAGCCGCTGAATGGAGTGCTGACACGGGCTCAAATCAATGAATTCCCTCAGTCCACTCTAGCTCCGCTAGTCATCAACCACCAGATTTACTCGATCCCGTATTATGGAGCAGGTACCTCTATTCCCATCATTTACAATATGGCGCTGTTGAAAAAGGCGGGCATCACCACTCTGCCTACTACGCAATACCAATTTAATCAGGACGGCGCCAAATTGCATCGCGCCGAGCCCACGGTTTATTGGTCCACCACGGGCGTAGAGCCGGTGGCCTCTGCGGTGGGAGGGCCGATTGCCACGCCTATTTTCTTGCAAAACGGCATCCCCATCCTCAGCCCCAACTTGAAAAAGGCTACTTTTGATACGCCGAAGGCGGTGGCCTTGGTCAATCAGTACCGGAAATGGTACAAGGAGGGAGTGTTTGATCCCGACAGCATCACCCCCGTGCACGAAACGGCGCTGTTCATCCAAGGAGCCATAGCTACCTACAACGAGGGCATGACGTCGGCCTTGCAGTCGAGTTGGGGGCCGATCAAGGCGCACTTAAAGGTGGGGCCGCCGATTATGGGTTCCACCGGCAAGTACATGGTGCAACCGCCCTTTTCCTATTCGGTAAGCAAGACCTCCAAGAATCCCAAACTGGCGGCCGAACTCGCCATGGCCTTTGTAAACGTGCCGGCCCAGCTCGCGTTTCACAAGGCGACCAGCGGGGGCGTGGGACCGATTACCAAGGCCGCGATTCACGACCAGGCGTTCTACCATTTCCCGCCAGGAGAAGCTTTGCAGGCTCGATCGGCATATCTGCAAAACAAATACTTGTGGCGGGGCGTAGCTATGTCACCGACGTTGCGCGGTTCGATTCCGACCTATCCCAACGAGACCCAGATCAACGTGACCCTGCAAAAGTATTGGAATGACGCCGTGTTAGGCCAAATTTCGGCCAAGCAGGCATTACGAGTCGCCGCCCAAAAGGTCGACGCTTTGTCGGGAAGCAAGAAGTAACCGTGCGCTCAGAGCCGACCCGACCCTACCGGACGAACCACGCCTATCATCGGGCGCGGTTCGTCCCCTACCTCTTCTTAACTCCCGGAGCGGTGTTGTTGGTGCTATGGAACTATATCCCGGCATTTTACGCAATTTGGATCAGCCTCACCAACGCCGCCCCAGGGAACAGCAGTCAATTCATTGGACTCGCTAACTACGTCCATTTGCTTTCGGACCCGAGTTTTTGGCATTCTCTGCTGCGTTCGTTGGAATATCTGTTGGTCGTTCCGGTGTTGGTGATCATCCCCTTATTAGTAGCGATGCTGATGAATCAGCGGCTGCCGGGGATTGGCGTCTTCCGGGCACTGTACTTTCTGCCGGTGGTAGTCAGCATGGTGGTCGTGGCCATCGTCTTTTCCGAGATATTTCAAACCATCGGCCTGCTCAATGTCAGCCTAATGTCACTGCACGTTTTGAAACAACCCATTTCTTGGCTGGCGCTGCCGTCGATTGCCATCTTCGTGGTCATGCTGGTGACCATCTGGAAGGGCATCGGGTATTACGTCATCGTCTACTTGGCCGGCCTGCAGACCGTTCCCCAGGAGTTGACCGATAGCGCCAAGGTGGACGGCGCCAACATGTGGGCCAGAATCCGCCATGTTACAGTGCCCCTAATTTGGCCCTTTATGATGTTCGTGATGATTATATCAACGCTGGGAGCCATGCAAGTCTTTACCGAAATCTACGTGCTCACCGGCGGCGGTCCGCTGCAGACCACCACCACGCTGCTCTTCTACGTCTGGCAGAAAACCTTTTCGAACTATCGCTTCGGCTATGGCGCCGCGGCAGGTGAGGTTATCTTTGTGTTGTTAGTTGCGCTCTCCTACGTCGAATTCCGCCTGAGCGGGAGGAGGTGGACGACGTAATGGCCCGTTCGCGTCGCCATTATGGCACCGTGCTATCGTATGCGGTAATGACGCTGGGTGCCCTCATCTTCGTCGGCCCTTTAGTCTGGGTGGTATCAACCTCGCTGATGGGTCCCGACCAAAACCCCTTCGTCATACCGCCGCAACTGATTCCGCACCCTTTTACTGTTGGTAATTACGCGTCTGTATTCAAGACCTGGCCCTTTGGCCGCTATCTCTTCAACAGCCTGAAATTGGCGCTGCTATCGGTGGGGGGAACCTCGATCATTTCGGCGCTGACGGCGTATCCGCTGGCCCGTATGGAATTCGCCGGCAAGCGCGTCTTTTTTGGCCTGGTGATTGCCACTCTTGTGCTTCCAGGTGAAGCCATGCTCGTGCCGCGTTATTTGCTGGTGAATTTTTTCGGCATGGTGAATACCTTCTGGGGAGTAGCCGTTCCAGGCTTCTTCAGCGGATTTGGGGTGTTTCTCTTGCGCCAGGCATATCTTACCCTGCCACAGGAATTAGAGGACGCCGCTCGTATCGACGGAGCGGGCGAACTTAGAATTTTTGGCCAGATTGAAACCCCTTTGGTGCTCCCTAGTTTAGCGGCGCTAGGTATCTTTACCTTTCTGGGTTCCTGGGACGCGTTTTTGTGGCCGTTGATTATCTTGAACAGTCAGAAAATGTACACTGCGCCTTTAGGACTGGCCTATTTTTTCGGCTATTTCGGAGCCAGTTGGCAACTTATCGCGGCGGCGTCGATCGTCGTTATCCTGCCCGTCATCATCGTGTTCGTGAGTTTGCAGCGGCTCTTCGTCAACGGGGTAACTGGGGCCGTCAAAGGCTAGCCCAAGTACGGCTAGTCGTCCGGGCTTATTTCTGGGTTGTTGCGGTGGGTTTGCCCAGTGGACGGAGGCATGGGTGTTGCCCGGTTCGAAAGCCAAAATCTTTCCGTGGTCGCGAACCCGGGTGCTCTCCCCGATTTGCCACGACGGAAGCCGAAACTCGGCGATTTGTGGGCACTAGAAGAGGGCAGGCACAACTTTTCTCAATGAGACGCGAGCTATCGGCAACTTCTCCGCGGATTAAAGGTGAGAACTCTCGGGGACGGGGCACTGAGGTGCCTCCCGGGGTCAAGCCATAACATATTAAGAGGAGTGGTACGATGAACAAACGATCGCAGTTGTCGGCATATGTGTCGTCGGCGGGCGTCTTGGTCTTCAGCCTGGGCTTGCTGGCCGCGGCGCCGGTGAGTGCGGCCACGTCCACCGGATGCGTGGCGATTGCCCCTGGGGTGAGCGAGTCGTTGGTCCTACCCTCGGGCGGGAGCTTGCGAGTTAACGGCTTTAATCAGTACCGGGGTGCCAGCCAGGTGATTGTGTATACGCCGGCGTTCGGGGCATCAACCGAGACCAACCAGTGGGGAGCGGAAATGACCGTGGTCAATGGCGTGGTGACGGCCATCGACAATGGTCCGGTCAGCGGGCACGGAAATTCGCCGATTCCAGCAGACGGCTACGTGATTTCTGCTCAAGGCGGTTCCAACTATACCGACGTCAAGGACATCCTGCAGTTCAAGGTCGGCGAAGCCGTGCACATCTCGCTCGCCCCGCCACCCTACACGGCCCAGATCAACCTATCTGCTCCGCCCAACCCCACTGCCGCCAACAATCCAGCGGGGGCTCCTTACCCGGCGTTGCGGGGACCGAACCAAATGATTCTGTATACCCCGGCCTGGGGCAAGCGCACCGGCACCAATCCGTGGGGTAGCGAGGCCACCGTAGTCAACGGTGTGGTAACCCACATCGGTGGAGGAGATTCGCTGATTCCTGCCAACGGGTATGTGCTTTCCGGCGATGGCACCAGTCAAACCTGGATTCTCCACCACCTAATAGTGGGTGCCAAGGTCGCCGTCAAGCAGACCGCTGCGGGAAGCTATCAGGTCACCGGAACCATTACTGCGCACGCCTTTACGCGGCAAGCCGACGCCAGCCAGGCCAACGCCGAGGCGGCTGTCGCCGCGGCCAAATCACAACTGTACCAAATTCCGTCGAGTTCGGTGAGCGATGCGCTGAGCCAATTGCAGGGCCAAGTGGCTCAAGCCCAAAGTGCCCTGACAGCGGGAAATGTCTGTAGCTTGATCAATTCCAGTGGTCAGGCCTATGCCACCGGTCGAGACATTCAGACCTTGCTGGTGCCGTCGTCTCCAGCGGAGGATCGCGGAGTGTGGTTTTCCGCCAACCCCGGTTCGGTCACCTTCCCGCCCACCCCCACCGGCATTGAGCAGGCGGTATCGACCTTGGTGAGCGGTCACATGAACTCGCTCGAATTGGGGGTGCCGCGACTCGCCGCGAGCGATCCGAGTTATCAGGGGCGAGATATGGTAACTAATTTCGTCTACACCGCCCAGCAACAGGGCTTGCAGGTGTTCTCCAGCTTTAACGTTCTCCTGGGCAATCCGACTATCCTCAAGGCGCATCCCAGTTGGGCGATGATAGGATACCAAGGGCAGACCCAATCGCCCCTTTCGGGCTTTCGATGGCTGGATCCGGCCATTCCGGCCGTCCGTCAGTATCTAGTCAACGCGATCAAACAACGGGTGTTAAGTTTACATCCCAACGGTGTGGTGCTCGACTACATCCGGTATCCCCGGGCGGACGTGAACTACCAGTCGAGCTTCAGTTACAACGCATACGATATTGCCGCGTTTGAGCACCTGACCGGGGTTAACCCGCAGACGATTACACCCACCAGCAACGCGGCAGCGTGGCAGGCGTGGACCAACTGGCGCCAGGCTCAGGTGTCCCGTTTGGTCCAGGATATCCACCGGATGTTAGCTGCGGTTGCTCCCCATACGCCGTTGTTTGCAGCGGTGGGGGCGAGTCTGAGCAACGATCAGACCCATCGCCTGGAAAATCTGCAACTTTGGACCCAACGAGGATGGATCAACGGATTCTTCCCGGAGATCTATCAGTTCGCCGGCGTTATCGAAGCGGCCGTCAATACCGCACCATTCGTAAGTATGGCCGGCAAGAGCCTGGTGAGCCCCATCTTGTCGCCGGAACTGGCCCGTGGAGCCAACGCCTTGGCTGGCCAGGTCGGCGGGGTGAAGACGGATCAGGTGTCTGGTGAGCAGTTCTTTGCCAATTATGGCATGACCGGACCCATGTACCGAGCGCTGTTGGCGGGTCCCTATCGACGCAACGCGGTAGACCCCCTGACCAGTCCCTTGGCGGCGGTGGCGGCTCTGGACCACCGGGTGCAGAGTAATGTGGGGGCACTGTATGAACCGGCTGGTCTTAGTACCGCTGCAGCTACCGTAATTGCCTCGCGTCTCTTTGCGATCGACCACTTGGTGACCAAAAGTCAGCCGGAGGTGGCATCCGCCCAACAGCAGGTGTCCGCCCTCCAACGGTGGATCCAGACCAGTCGCACCGGGGATGGAGGCATTCCGGGCATGGTAGCTACCCAACTGATGGCTCATCTGCGGCTAGACCAGCAGTGGTTGACCTACTGGTCCACGTTGCCGGCCAACGCCGGTCAGCACTAGTCGCCCGCGTACGCAGGCCGACTGCACTGGCCTGCGTACCCTAAAGTGTGGCCTAAAAAGCATGGTCGGGAGCGGTCCGCGTCCCGCCGTTTCACCGCGATCAGCAGAGGGGGAATTACCGGTGACAGAACTTATCCCAACCTGGTTGACCGATCCTATCAATACCGTGCGGGGGGCCAGGGTTACCCTTCATGTCCTGCCCGATCGGGAAGCTGTGTACGACCATTTTGCGCGTTCTATCGTGGAAGAAGTGCAAGCCAGGACCCGGGAGCGGGGGCGGTGCTGCCTAATCCTGCCGGTGGGTCCGACCGCCCACTATCCCCGTTGCGCCCAGTTGATCAATGATCTGAGCTTGGACCTGTCAACTACCACCATTATCCACATGGACGAATACTTAGGGCCGGACGGGAAGTGGATAGATTCCGCTCACCCACTTAGCTTTCGACGCGTGATGGACACACTCTTTTATAATCGGATCGGTCCTCAGTCGGGGAAGCCTCGGGTCATCTTTCCCCATCCCGACCGCCTGGACGAGATCGTGGGCGTGATCGAGCAATGCGGGGGAGTCGACGCCGCCTACGGTGGGATTGGGATTCATGGGCACGTCGCATTCAACGAACCCAACACCGGGGAGTCGACCCCGTCGCCATCGGTCGCCGATCTTCCCCCCCGGGTCGTACAGCTGAACCCGGAGACGGTGGTCATGAATGCAAGCCGGTCCTTGGGGGGGTGGATCGACCAATTTCCACGTGCGGCGGTGACGATTGGGATCCCTCAACTGGCAGCCGCCCGAAACCTCAGGCTTTATGCCGATGGCGGCCGCTGGCAGCGTACGGCGCTGCGAAAGGCGGTGCGCGGGATCGGAGACCCTGTCTACCCCGTCACCTCGCTGACTAGCCGCCGTCCAACTGAAATCGTCACCGACCCCGAGACGGCGGCGGGCATTTTGGATTAGGCGGCGCAAGCACGCGCCGGAAACCACAAGCAGTTGAGGAAGACGAAAGGGGATGGGCCGTGAACGACCATGCCAACGGGCGGATGATTTTGTGGTGGAGTCCACACCCTGCAGCCACGGTCAAATTTGCTGCCGAGGAATTGAGCCGTTATTGGTTTCGGGCGGGTTTTCGGCCGCTTTCGGTCATTCAAGCACACCTGCCGGAAGCGGGCGCGGAGGTCGGGGGCGCGGTGGTTATTGCCGAGGGCGGCAAAACCCCGGCGTCCGAAAAAGGCGAGGGCAGGCTGGAGCCCAAATGGCTGATCCCGGGGCGGTCGCGGTCGTGGAGGCCTGATGACGACGCCTTCGCGATCGATAATGTTGAAGGGGCGTGGGTAATGACCGGGTCTAACCCGCGCAGTGTGCTCTACGCGTGCTACGCGTTGCTGGAACAGTTGGAGATTGAGTTTTTTGCCCCCGCCTTCAACTTCTATCAAGGCTACGCCGAGGGAGTGCCGGTGAGGTCGGCGGCGACTGGCCGTGAGTTTCCCGCGGAGTTGCACGAAGCCGAGAGTAACGCGGCTTTTCGGTACCGCAAGCTCTATGTCGAGGAGGGCTGGAGCTTCAACCCCGCCACCTTGAAGTCCCTGATCGACTGGATGGGCAAGGTCCGCATGAATGTGCTGGTAATTCCCTACGACTACCAAAATGCGGGTGTCACCCGATACGATGGGTGGCGCCAGCACATCCTGCCCGAACTGGAGCTCCGCCAAATCCTGGTTGAGGTTGGCGGCCACGGGTACCCTAGCTGGCTTTCTCCCCAGTCGTATCCCGAGTTTTATTTGCGCGGATTCAATGTCTTTGACGTCAATAACCCTGCCGCCGTGGGGGCTTACGTCGCTCGCGTGGTCGATTACCTAAGCCAACGCCCGGAAATCAAGATTTTTGATGCCTGGCCACCCGACGCGGCCACTTGGCCCCCCACGGCGACGGAGGCATTCGGCAGCGTGGCCGACGCGGAAGCCAGGGTGATTGAGCAATTGGTGGCCGCGGTGGTGGAACGCCTGCCCGAAGTTCTGATCGAACATGTGGCCTATCTGCCGGCTCCCGAGCCCCCGGGGCCCGCTGCGCGGTATTCCTCAACCAAGGTCTTGGTGGACATTGCTCCCTATGACCGCAGCATCGCTGAGCCCATCTTTGCTCAGGCCTCGGAGCGCAACGCGTATTATACCGCGCTCATCGGACGATGGCGGGAAAGCTTTGACGGAGTTCTCGGGGTTTACGAATATTACCGTCGCTACAGCTGGCATTCACTGCCCAACAATTTGCTACGGCTAATGGGAGTGGAGATTCCGTACTACCACGCGCGCGGGGTGCGCGGATTGGGCAGTTATGCCGAGCCCGCCGACTGGATCACTTACGAGGCGAGCCACCGGTTGTTCGCCGACCTCTGCTGGAACGCCAAACTCGACCCCGAGGCATGGCTGCATCGATATTGCGCACGCCGCTTCGGGGCTGCCCGAGACGCCGCCCAAGTCTATTTCCGGCTGGTTGAACAGGCCGGCCAGAGGCTTTATCCCGACCCCGCCGGAGCGTTGGATTCGCTGGCAGCGGTTTTGGATTCATTGCAAGATTACCGGCAGGCGCGGCAAGCGCTCCAAACCGCTCTCGGTCAGACACGGTCTCCGGCTGGCGAGTTCATTATCGAACGACTGGCCTGGAACGCTGAGTACGCCATCTACGACATGGAACTGGCCGAGTGTGCATTAACCGAAGCCGAAGCTCTGCCGGCCGCCCGATCCAGGCTCAGCGAGTTTATCTTGGCCCATCGCTTTGACGGGATTATTTTGCACAACTATTTTACCGTCCGTCGATTGGGATCAAAGGTCGATGCCGATCTGTCGCGTCGGCTGCGCGCGGCCTATCGCTATCCAGTCTGCGCGTCGCTGCACCCGGCTGCGAAGGAGGAGGATGGCGGCATCACTTCCGAGCGTCGCCTGCATCTCTCCTTTGAGAGCACGGACCATCTGCCCCATCGGGTCGACTGGTGGGTAGAGCCCTGGCCAGGTCTAACCATCCATCCTCGCCGTGGGGCGCTTACGGTGAGCGGACGTGATCCGAGCCGGCAGTTGCTGGTCGGTTCGGGTACGGAGGGTTTGCCGGCGGACTGGCGGCTCACCCTGCACATGACCGTCGACGAAGGCGTAGAAATTCCCCCCATGGCCCTATCCTCGGAAACGGGCCTTCCAGTGAGGTGAACAGCGTGCGATTAGACATCCATCATCATCTTATCAACGAGCCTCAGTACGTCGACAACCTGGTCCGTCAAATGGACCGTCTGGAGATAGAACGCGTTGGCCTCAGCGGATTGGGACTGAAGGGCGGGACAACCCTGGGTGATCTCTCTCCCGGCAATGATGCGGTGTGGAACGCCTATCAGAAGTTCCCTGGCCGAATCATCCCGTTTGCCAACTTTGGCCTAGGTCGAGACGATCCCGACAATTTGCGACGGTGGCTCGACCAGGGGTTCTTGGGCCTCAAGCTGACGCGTCCGCGAGCGCGCTACGACGACGCGGGCTACGATCCGATTTACGAACTCGCCGAGGCGAGGGGCATTCCCGTGTTGTTTCATACCGGCGTGGTTTTGCGCAGCGGACGCGATGCTGAGGACGGGGTTACCTCCGATCATATGCGACCGATCACTCTTGACCGAGTGACGCGCACGTTTCCCCGCCTGATCATGGTAATGGCGCATCTGGGAATGCCGTGGCACGAAGAGGCGGCGGCAATGCTCCGCTTTCATCCCAACGTTTATGCCGACGTCACCTTCGGGCCTGGAGGATGGTTGCAGCGAGCGGGGACGGGCGAATATTTGCGGGAACTGCTCTACTGGCCGGGTGCGGCCCGCAAACTCGTCTTTGGCACTGACGTGCACTGGTCGAAACTGGCTTGGACGATCGGTATTCAAGAGACGGTGATTACTCGACTGGGGGTTGGGGCCGATGAACTGGCCGATTTTCGTGGCCGTACGGCGAGTTCGTGGTGGGACCGGCTCGTGAGCAGCTTTGGTGGTGGTACCGTCGCAGAGTAGGGGGGAGCCACCCCCGATAGAAAGGATGGGTCCCTCGGGCTCCCCCGGTGGGGGCAACCATTGTCGATGGGTTTGATATAATCTAAGTAAAACTGTTTGATCAACCCGTCAACCACCCCGGCCTTAAGGTCGAAGCTTGTTAATGCAGGCTCCGTAGTCTTCCGATTATGGTTGTCCAGCCCTCGTGGGCCGGGATCTCGGGAGCGAGCCCACGTGTTTGCCGTTCTTTGGGTGCAGACCCCTGGGGTGCTTTCCCAGCCCCAGGCTCTCTGGTGTTCCGTTAAACGCAAGCTCGGGGTAGAGCTAGCCTTCCCCCTGCGGGGATTTCCGAGGGTCATGCGGATTGACGATCCGACCCCTCAGAACAACGGCGAGGAGAGACTTTGATTTGAAAGTGTTTCAAGCCGCTTACGGGGCTCCGAAAGGAGATTTGCACCATGGTCTTTGTCTTGGATCGACACCAGAAACCCCTTATGCCGTGCTCGGAAAAACGCGCCCGGCTCCTCTTGGAACGCGGACGCGCGGTTGTCCACCGCCGGTTCCCGTTCACCATTCGCTTCAAAGATCGCACCGTGGAGGAATCGAAATTCCAGCCGCTCCGCCTCAAACTCGACCCCGGCAGCAAGACCACCGGCATGGCCATTATCCTCGACGGCCAAAACGGTCGCCAAGCCATCTTCTTCGGCCAAGTGGTTCACAAACCCGGCATTAAGCATCGCCTTAAAGCCCGCGCCGGTGTCCGCCGAGGGC
>JAJZXC010000109.1 GCA_021846365.1 Bacillota bacterium
ACAATTCCCCCGATAGACTAACGATAGGAGGGGAATCCCGCCGTCTCGGGTAGCCGCCAGAGCGATGCCAATTTGTCGTTGTGCATCCCGTCCTGCTTTATTGTGCCCCCGTTGGGCCACACTGGCCTCTACATCATCTGCCCAAACCGTTATGATTTCCTGAAAAAACACAGCACTATACTCATGAACTACGTTTTGCCAAACCCCTAACCTGACGACATTGGGGATCGCCCGGAAACAAACGACGCAAAAAATGCGATGTGGATAAAATCACGCAATCGATTACGATGGTCAAGCGTGCGATCAAACACGGCTTTCGGGCGAAATACGTGCTGACCGATAGTTGGTTTAGCAGTAAAGGGTTCATCCAGGCGATGCGGCAGATGAAAAACCACGCGCCGCACGTGGTGTGTGGCGTGCGCAAAGACAAGCGTCAATATACCTACCAAGGAAAAAAGCTGGACGCCAAGGCTCTGCTCGCGACATTGAAAAAAGAGGGCAACGCGAAGCGTTGCCGGCAACCCAACACCCGCTATTTTGAAGTCGTGGTGCAGTATGAAGGCGTCGACGACGTCAAACTTTACCTTTGTCGATTCCCTTACCAGAAACAGATGGAAATATACGCCACGAGATGGACGATTGAAGTATCAGTTGCAAGCATTCAGTAAGTCCGCATAAATCGCCGAAATGGAATAGCGAAAAGGTGGGTGTGCGAAATAATAGGCTCTTGCGCATTGATTGATATGGCGAACCCGGCACTGGAGTTACTTTGGGGGGAGTGTTGGCTTGCAAGGGGATTGAGAGGGCGGACGGAACTGACAGGCAAGCCTTGGTGTCTTCCTGGGCCGCACAAGTAACCGGCAGTCGGCGTCGATTCAAGTGGCTGTGCAAGAGCCAAATAAACACAATCCGCCGGAACTCCAAATCGAACAGCCAGTTCACCGAAGTCTTTGTCCTGGGTGATGACCACGCGCTTTTGCGACCGAGCGGCCAACAAGACATCAGATCGGGCACTGCCGGCATCTGTTCCTTGATGGAAAATACATCAAAAACCGGCTGATCGCAACGCTAGAATCACGTCCGAACTGATATTCCCCTCGGCCAGAATTCGCATCCCATTTCTCCTACGTCGGTGTAACGTAGACTCGCTCAGCTATTAAGAAATCGCTCGCATACGCGAGACAGGCCTGGATATCGTCTGCGGTTAGGCGGTCATGTAGTTCTCCAAGCATTTCGGCCATCGTGGCCCCACGCCCCAGAAGCTCCATAACCAGCTCGGCGGACATCCGTACGGCCGAGCGACTGCCTCCGTCCAAAGCTCCGCGCATCCGAAGCGCGCGTGTAGGTTAGCTCCATCGGATCCCAGCCTTTCGCTGAGACAGCCTGCTTGCTTTGGCCCACGATAGACGGGTGTCAATGAAGACGACGGTATAGCCTAATACACGTAGGGCAGAAGCGAAATCACCAGGGTCACGGTGACGATGCTGAACAGTGTCGACGAAAAAACCGCCTGGGAGGCGAAATCGGGTTCATTGTCGAATTCGACGGCCAAGATCATGCTGTTCAACGAGCTTGGCGTGGCCCCGGATAAGACCAGCGCCTTGGCGGTCAGCCCATGCAAGCTCAGCAGGCGGACGGTCGCGTAGGCCAGCAGAGGGCCGCCGCAGAGCCGGAGAATGTTGGACAGGGCGACGTCAGAAGCCCTAATCTGCCAACGCATCTGTCCGAGTTGCATGCCCAGGGTGGTGAGCGCTACGGCCAGAAATCCGCGGCTGATATAGGTTAAGGGCAGGTCAAGGAAATGAGCAATCGGCACGTGTCCGACCCGCAGCAAGAGCGCCAAGGGAATGGCGTAAAGCGCGGGCAAGGTGCGAACCGTCCGCCAGATTTGGGCCAGCGTCTGTTTGTGGCGATTGACACTATAGACTCCATAGGTGTTGGGCAAGAGGTTTTGCATCATCATGATGATGATTTGAATCGACTGGGCGAATGGGTTGCCGGAGAACACCAGGTGATTGAGGGGGATGCCGTAATTGGCGCTGTTGTAAAAGATCACCGTATTGCGCATTGCCGCCCGCATCCCGCCGCGATATCCGCGTACGGTGGATACCACCCAAACTGACCCGTGCAAAAGCCCAAAATAGATGGCAAAAAACAGCAATACCCGACCGAAGGTGGCCGCGGAGGTGCTGGCCGTATACAGTTTGTCAAACACCAATGCGGGAGAGAACAGGTAGAACAACAGTTTCGACATCGTCTTGACGTCTAGCCGGAATACCCGTTGCAGCAAGATCCCGAAACCAATCATGATCACCAGCGGGGCAATATTTTGGGTCAAAATGGTAACGAAGTCGCTCACACGCACCCCTCTCGATGGCTATGCCCGAGCCCCGCCGAACGCGGGCGGAACGTTGCCGGCCAACCTTTCATCAGCCTGGTTCGCTGGCTGACGATATCTACGACGCATCGAGGCTTTGTGGCGTAGTCGACTGATCACCCGAGCTGAAAACGGCAGCTGGCTGCTTTCCTGGCTAGGATGCCGCTTTGCGTGGCTGGCCCAGTAGCCCAATCCTAATCATATACTAATGGCCGCCGCGGGTTGGCTTTTTGGTCGGCTGCTCTTCAGGGATTGGCCCCCCGCTCATCGCATCGTACCATTGGCGGCTTGGGTTGCGTTTCCATGTCTCCCAGCTAACCCCGACCTCGCGCAAGATCTGGTCCATGCGACGGACAAATGGCAGACCGTTTTGCACGATGGGCAGCATGGGGTCGGACTCGCCCCATTGGGCCACCCAGGCCCGCAGTTCCTCGGCGAACCGGCCCGCCAGGTCGGGTTCGGCCGAGATAAGATTGTGGGTCTCTCCCGGGTCTTGGCTGACTCGGTAAAGCTCCCGCGGGGGACGCTCATAGACCCCTGCATCCAGCGTCTCAATGTATTTGTAAGACGCCGTCCGAATCCCGCGCGCCGCTTGCCACGCGCATTCGCTCAGATATACGCGATCTCGCGGCCATCGGCCCCCGCCGGCCAAGAGTGGCCAAAGCGACAACCCGTCGACGGGCTCCGCCGTCGAAATTTCCAGTGCCTCATAAATGGTGGGCAGCACATCAATTTGCTGCACGAACTCCGATACCGTCCCCCCGGCGGGAATCCCGGCAGGCCAGCGCATGATCAGGGGAATGTGCACGGTCGGTTGATAGAGTCCACAGTGGTCCCAAAAGATATCGTGTTCGGTCAGACTTTCACCGTGGTCGGCGAGCAAGATCAGCCAGGTATCTTGCCAAATCCCCAATTCGACCAGGGTTTGGTCCAGTCGCTGCAACTGATCGTCCAGGTAGCGCACCTCGCCGTCATAACGGGCGCTCAGGTACTCGGGATCGGTTACTGGACCCAGCAAATCGTAATGGTGATGCTTGAAGAAAGGATAGGCGAGATGGTTGTAGGCACGGTCCATGTCATGCCGGGCGGGATCGAAGGGATCCCGCCCCGAGGGATAAAACTGCTCAAAGTATCCCGGCGGCGGGAGATATGGACTGTGCGGGTCCCAATAGTGGACGAACAAGAAGAACGGCGTCCGATAGTGCTGCCGCAGCCAGTCCACGGCCTCCTGGGTCACGTCGGCGCCATCGACCCACCGCTGGTGGGGGGACGCCATGTTGACATAGTAGCGAAACCCGCGGGCAAACCAGGACTTAAGTTGGTAAAGATTATCGACCGCGGCGGTGGTCAGGCCGGCCCGGCGCAACGCCTCCGGAAGCCACGTCACATTTTTCGGCAAGGCGGGATAGGGATGGCCATGGGACACGATCCCGCTGGCGGCGCCCCAGCGACCGCAAAAAAGGCCGGTGTGCGCCACTTCGGTAGGAATGTCCGAGACATACGCCTCGGCAAAGCGGACCCCCTGACTGGCTATGGTGTCCAAATAGGGGGTGGTAGCCTTATCGTAGCCATAACACGTCAGGCGGTCGCTGCGGAGCGTGTCGAGCGAAACCAGAATAATGTTCAACCCAGCGGCTCCTCTCCGCCTCTCATCATCTACGAGCCCGTGGTGGGCCATAGGTGATCAGGGCCATACCCCGACCGGCGGGTGGGGAATCACCCCCCCTGGCCATCTCTTTCGCCCACGACGGAAGCACACGGGGGCACGAGGCAAATAGGTTCCAGACCTAGACGGTGATTCCGGAGACCGGCACTCGGCATGGAAAATCCCCCGCGGCATGGGTCCTCGTGGTGAAAGGCGCCTGGCCAATCGACGCCCCCCCGCGGTCCCGATTGATGACCCCCAGTTCGCCACCATAGCCGGGATGAGTCGACATGTGGCTTACGGAGTATGGGCTTTATGGTTGGCCACCCCGTTTCCCCGTCGCCGGGGTTCCAAGCCCTGCCGGCGTTTTTGCAGGCGGTACTCCCCCGGCGGCAATCCGACCTGGCGGTGGAACAATCGGGTAAAGAAGGCTGGGTCTTCGTATCCCACCTTTTCGGCGATAGCGCTCACGGTATCCCCCGTCTCTTCGAGGAGACGGCGGGCGTGGGCAATGCGCACGTTGTGCACATGCTCGATGACGCTCATCCCCGTCTCCCGGCGCACGATCCGCTCCATATGCCGGCGGCTCAGATGAAAACGCGCCGCCAAGGCGTCAAGACTTGTCTTTTGCGCCGCGTGCAGCTCCAGATAGCCGCAAATCCGGCGCACCATCTCCGTCGTCGGCGAAGGCGCCAGGCGATCTTGGTCGCGGACTTGGCGGCCGTATTCGCTTGAGGCCAGCAGGAGCAATTCCATGAGTTGCAGGCGGAGCAGTTTCGTCCCTCCCGCACCCGTTTGAGCCCGCTCGCTCCATTCTCCGAGCATTTGCCGCAGCAGTGCGCGGACGTACTCGCGAGTAGGGCCGCTGAGATTAACCACTCGCCGGAAGCGTTCGGCGGGGCGCAAAAAAGGATGGATGTAGAGATAGTCGAGGCCGTCCATGGGCACCATGGTTCGCACCAGGGATTCCGGCCAGAGGTCGGGGAGAAACAAACAATTCACGATGGCCACCCGTTCCCCGGCGGGAAAGTCAAAAGTATGCGCCTCTCCCGGGTTAATCAGGAAGATGTCGCCGGAATTCAGCCAGTAGCTGGCGTCCTCAAAGACATGATACCCCTCCCCCGCCTCGACAAAGACTAGCTCGATGAATTCATGGCTGTGCCACGATGGCGTATGCAGCCGGTCATGGCGCTCAGCGCGAATGGCAAATGGAAAATCCTCGGCGAGGAAACGCGCCGAAGGAAGCTCGGGAATCATGGCGGTCCCTCCTCGCCTCGGTCTTGCAGTTGCCGGGCGGCTTGAATCGACCCGATGTGCAGCGTGCGATATGCCTCCTCGCTGCTGACAAAGGGACCACGTTCGAGTCCGTGCCAGGCAAGCGCGGTGAGCATCGGGTTGGGCCGCCCGGTTGCTTGTACCCGGCGGGCAATGTGCGCTTGCATGTCATCGGTCAGCCGGTCGACTACCTCCGGCCGGTCCCCGGCCAGATTGGTCGATTCGCCGGGATCGCGGATCAGGTCGTAGAGTTCTACCGCGGGTTTGAAATGAAAATCCGGCTCTAAGGCGCGGATGAGCTTCCACTCCGGCGTCCGCCAGCCGTGCTTGCGCATCCAGGTGGCTTCGGTGAGATACAATGAACTCGGCGTCGGCTCGGCAGCGTTGCCGCCCTGCCACTCGGCAACCAGACTCCGGCCCTCGAACTTGCCGTTGAAGGTGATGCCCATTACCTCCAACAGCGTGGGCATCACATCCTTGGCTTCGGAATAACTGGGACTGCGAAATCCACCGGGGACCGCTTTCGGGTAGCGAACAATGAGCGGAACCCGCAGGATGGATTCGTAGAGGCCATGATGGTCATAATAGCAGCCGTGCTCCAACAGCGATTCGCCGTGGTCGGAGGTGACCACGACCACGCTGTCCTGGTCTAGCTGGTACCGCGTGAGCGCCGTCATCAGGACGGCGATATTCAGGTCCAGGTAGGCGACCGCACCGTCGTACTGGGCATCGATGTACTCGGAGTCGGTGACTCCAGGGGGAAACCACGAACGGAAAAATTCGCTGAACGGCGCGAAGGCGAATACGGGATCCAGCGAGTGATTGGCCGGATCCCGCTCATTGCCGTGATAAAAGAGCCGATCATACGGCGCCGGCGGCAAATACGGCGCATGCGGATCCATGTGCCGCAGGAAGAGAAAGAACGGGTCGGATTGCCGGGCCAGTTCATCCAACAGGGGCAGCACCACGCGATTGAGGGCTTCGGCCTTGGGAGCCCGCCCGCTGCCCGGGTCAGGGTGCCACGATTCGTAGGACAGGTAGGTATCAAAGCCGCGAGCCGCTGGATTCTTATCGAATCCCACGCAAACAGTTCGGTAACCCTGCGCCTTCAGCACCTCGGCCAAGGTGACGGTGCCTTCGGCCAAATCTCCCGCGTGCCGCAGGGCCACCACCCCCGTGCCGAAACAGTCTTGTCCCGTCAGCATCGACGCATACCCAGGCGTGGTGGGAATGCTGGGGCTGAAATGATTGAGGAAGAGGGCGCCCTCTTTGGCCAAACGGTCCAGGTGGGGGGAGGTGAGGCGCGGATAGCCGTATCCACTGAGGTGGTCGGCGCGCAGGGTGTCAACGCCGAACAGGACCAGATTGGGCGGTCTCATGACTCCGCTCCCCCTATCCGCCGCAAGAGCGCCCGCAGATAGCCGCGGTTTTCCGCCGCCAGCATGCCGAGCAGGGCCGGCTCCTCGTCGCGGACACCAATCACCTCCAGGGTGAGGGCGCCTTGGTATCCGCCCGCCACCAGGGCGGCGCAAAACTTCTCCAGGTCAATGTCTCCGCGGCCGCAGATCTGCTCGGTGACCGGCCCCGGCCCTTTCGCTCCCCGCTTGCAATCGCGGATGTGGACATGGTGGATACGTCCCATCACCGCTCGGGCGGCGTTGGCTGGATCTTCACCCGACCGGAACAGATGGCTCGGGTCCAGGTCCACCCCGAAGTGTGGCGAGGTCACCTGGGACAGCACCTCGATCGTAGTCGGGGTATTGTACATCGACTGGCCGATGTGGGCCTTCACCGCCAGGTTGACTCCCGCGGCGTCGGCCATTTCCCCGAGCCTCTGCAGGCGATCCAGCATGTGGCGCCATTCCTCGGCATCGTCCGATTTGCCCCCCGGCCCGATAGTTACCGTCGGAATGCCGAGAGCCTGGGCGGCATCCAAGGCCTGTTGCACTCGCCCCGGGTCGGGCGACCCTACCTCCATCGCGACCCAGGCCAATCCCGCCTCGGCGACCAGGGTGCGATATGCGGCCACCTGCTCTTGCCACCGTGACAGGTCAAGATGCTCGCACATACCCTTGATGGCGGCAATCTCAATGCCGTCATACCCTGCGGCGGCAATCGTGTGGACGGCGGTCTGAAAATCTACTCCACGCAACAGCACCGAATTGACCGCGAGCTTAACCACGGCGCACCTCCTTCGCCGGTTCCGGATTGATGGTGACGATGGAGCCCGTCTGCCAAGAACTGATGGCAGCTTCAATCACTTCTTGGGCCTTGAGGGCATCGAGTCCCGAGCCATCGATGGCATCGTCGGGCGTTCCGGCCAGCAGCTGGTCGACAAAGGCGCCAATCCGGCTGGCGAAGGTTTCGCCGAAGGACCGCATGCCACCCAAATATTGATACGACTCGACTTCGATGCTCGACCGGGGGTAGAAGGTAAGTCGCTCGCAGGCGTCCTCAAGCACAAAGCGCCCTTCGGAACCGACGACCTCCAACTGCTCCAATCCGTAACTCGCCCCGGCGTCATAACTGCCAACCAAATGCCCGATCACCCCGGATCGAAACTGCAGCAGCACCTGGGTATTGGACCAAATGGTGCGATTGGCTCCTTTGGCCATAAAGGCCGCCACCCGAGCAATATCCCCGCCGAAATAGCGCAGGACGTCGATCGAATGCGGATGCAGCGCGCGCAAGTGAAACCAGGGCGATGACTCCACCGGGTTGTTAATCCACATCCGCATGTTAATCATGTGCAGGGTGCCCAGCCGGCCTTGCTCGACCCACGCTTTGGCTCGCTGCGCCGCCGGTGTAAAGCGATGATTCAAGTTGACCGCGTAGGCAATGTGCCGGCTCTGCGCATAAGCGACCATCTCCCGCCCCTCTGCGAGCCGGTTGGAAATCGGCTTCTCACCCAGCACCGGAATCCCCGCTCGCAACAGGGCCATGGTGGGGGCATAATGTTCGCTGCCATTTTCTTCCCCCTTGGTGGCCACGCTAACCGCATCTAGCCCCAAGTCGGCGGCTAGCAGCGCATCCACGCTCGAAAATGCCGCTGCCCCCACTTCTTTGGCCAGCGCCTGTGCCTTGTCGGCAATGACGTCGCAGATGGCCACTAAATCCACCTGCGGATGGCGCTGGTAGACAAGCGCATGGGTCCGGCCAATGTGGCCAGCGCCCACTACGGCAACACGGATCCGTTCCCGTTGGGTCATGTCGTTTCCCCTCTCATGGATCACTAATTGGCCGACGATTCACGATGATTCCCAAGCCTTCGAACTATAGAATAAAATGCGGAAGGATTTTTCGCCATAGGGGATTGCGCCACCGGCCTGGCCGATTGCGCCAAGGTTTCCGGCTTGGGATTCGAATCGGCAGTCTCGGCTACCGCCGCCAGTCAGAGAGATCCTTGTCCAACAGCACCTCTAGCCGGTCAATGTCGGCCGCGTAGGCAGCCAGCAGGCGACTTCGCGTGTCCGAGCTCATCACCGGGCGCTCTAAGGTCATGCCCAGCGCGCGCTCGCGGACTGCGTGACGCCATCTGGCCGGGACCAGACGCTTTAGCCACCACGTGAGCGCGTACTGCCGAGTCAGCGCCCTCCGCACTCCCGGCAGCTTGGGCCGTCCCGACTGGTTGTAGCGCACCGACACGTTCACCGGATAGGCGGCTTCCACCCCCAAAAACTCGAACAGCGCCATCATCACCGAGCGGGGTTGCTGCACGAATTCATCGTACCAGACGACGTGGACCCGGTCGCCCCCAAAGTAGTCGAGATACGCACGGACTGGTTGTGCGTAGCACCCCATTTCGAAGTAATACCACATGGGCTCGTATATGGCGCGCTTCCGTTCGTCCTCCCGGGCCAGCCCTTCTTCGAAGCTCATCTGTTCGCGCCCGTCGCGTAGCTGGTGCAGGTAGGCGCTATAGGCGCGATCGACGGGATGACGGAGTAAGATGACGATCTTGGCGTCCGGGGCGGCCTGGGCAATGGCGCTGGCCGCCGGGTAATAGAGATAGAGGACGGAACACTCCCCTACTGCCGGTTTGCCGTGAGCCCCGTCGAACAACGCTTCGTAGGCCCCGCGGTCGCGTATGAACAGCCGGTTGGCGCGTTCGTCGCCGGGACCTTGAAAGGTTGGCGGAAGGTGTTCGGCGACAAAGAACGACGCCTCTTTATGCGGGCTCATATAGATTTGCGGATGCTGACCAAGATAGTGGGTAAGGGAGGTGGTGCCCGATCGAGCGGCACCCACAATATAAAAGTTCGGCAGCATTGCTCAACACCCCCCATGACGGTTATGACACGGTGGGTGGTACCGTGCCCTCTATGTCCTAATCCTAGCCCATTTCGGCCCGATGGCAACCCGAGGGGTAGTTCTGCCGCGAGGTCCATTGGTGGCTTGGAGGAGTCCATTGCCGTCCGCGACTGGCTTCAGCACCGAGAGATTTGCCTAAGTGTGTTCGGAGGGTCGCCGACCACTCCGGAATTGCCGGCTGAAGTGTGGGAATGGGCTACGGTGGAGCATGTGCTCCGAAACTGGGTCGGGGCTGCCCCAGGGACAGCCTGGCAACGCCAAGTGTTGGAACAGGCGGCGGACGCGATGACGACCTTTCTCCTGGTACCCAAGGGGCCTCCCGGCCGAACCCATCGGCGATCGCTAATGCAATGACACTGTGCCGCCATCGTTGAATGGCGTTGAGTCCCACGTTATTTGACCGTCATGTCCCTGATTTGTCTCATTGCTAGAACTTTCGGAATCGGCTTTAGAAGGTGATATTCCTCTGAGGCAAGTTTCTTGGTTGCAATTTAAATAGCCAGAGAGTATTATGTTAAATGTTACAGACTACATTCCAAAGCTGGTGGCCGCAATGGCTCGGAGTGCCATCGAGCACGCTGATTTGGCTAAGGAACCTTACCCACGCTCGCCTGACGCCGTTTCTGCAGGTGGCCGCCGGCCCCCGGAGACCCTGTCGAAATTGGTCGTATTGTTTGGCCGCCAGTCTATTAAGGATTCGGTGGCCAGGCTCAGCACGGAGGGATTGCTGGTCATGGTCTCCCGAAAGCCCACCTGCATCCGCCCCCTTAACAGGCAAGATGGGGTGCGCATGCTGAACGGGCGGCTCATGATGAAGTGCCGGGCGGTCTCCGACCCACGACAC
Organism: Bacillota bacterium; assembly: GCA_021846365.1. Classification (GTDB taxonomy): domain Bacteria; phylum Bacillota; class Sulfobacillia; order Sulfobacillales; family Sulfobacillaceae; genus JAJZXC01. Next base: position 10,453 of record JAJZXC010000109.1, read on the forward strand.
ATCTTGCCGGCGACGCCTGGCCAAATGACCCGGTCGACCGACCACATGCATACCACGCATAAGTTACACAGCACTCCGCAGTCATTGCGTCACGGCACGATACCACGACAGACCCCTTGGCAAAAGTGTCGCCAGCCCCAACGGCCATCGGCGTATTTGGCAGTACCTTCACCGACGGCCATTGGCCAAAGCTTGTACAACGTCACATCCAAACTGCGATCGACGGAATCGAACTCATGTCCTAATTCTTGGCTAAAGCCAGGGGCT
>JAJZXC010000110.1 GCA_021846365.1 Bacillota bacterium
GACCGGTCAATGACCGGTCAGATGCTAATAGATACCTCGGCCTTCATCGCGCTGTTCCATCGCCAGGACCAATACCATCAGGCGGCGGTGCGATATTGGCAAACTCATCGGGGGTCGCCGCGGGTTACCTCCATTTTCATCATCCAAGAGCCCTATATTCTTTTGCGATACCGAGCGGGCACTAAGCTAACCTCAAGTTTCTTGGAGGCGATAGAAGAGTCGACGAAAACCGGACTGCAACGGGTGCTATGGGGGGAATCCGACTGGACCCCGCGGATCCCAGCCATCTTGGCCCAATATGCAGATCAGGACCTCTCATATACAGATGCCATATCCCTGCTTATTTGCCGTGACATTGCAACAGTAACTCGCGTCTTCGCGTTCGACCATCACTTGGGTCTCACCGGTTTGCCTGTAGAACCTTATGAATTATGAGTACCAACTCGGAGTGCCGCGCTCGGCTTTGCCGGACTCGGGACTTGGGTGAGTCCGAGGGTGTCGCAATGTCCGCCACCTCACCACCATGATCTGTTTGCTAGACCGCACCGCAACTTGGCCTGAGCCCTTCTAAATTGCGAGGAGCCAATTATGTGAGGTATTTGGGTAGCTTGGGTTGCCACCGAATCACGGCGTCAGTGCCCGCTAACCATCGTTCCACGCTGTCCTGGCCCACGGTATCCCCTCGAAAGAAGGTGCCAGCCCCGGAGTACAGCCATAGCCAGACCAATTGTGGTATAGCCGTTTGCGCGACGTTCATGGAACACAACCTGGCAAAACCGCCACCTTCTCCATTATTGTCGCCCGTTTCTCAACAGTATCCGCGGCTTGCTTGTAGCCGAACGCCGGCCGACCAAAGGCTTCCTCCCCACAGTTATTTCTCCTGTCCGCCGGTCTCGGTGCCCTGTAGCGCATCTAAGGCCGCCGCGACTTGGGTCAGCGCGTCGGCGCGGTTGGAAGGGCCAAAGGTCAGGCGCACGGCGTGCAGCGGAGCCCCGATTATCCGATGCACAATCCGAAACTTGCGTAAGTGGTCGCTCAATTGTTGGTTGTTGATTCCCTCCACCGCAAATGACACGGTGGCGGTAGGGGTGTCGAGGCGGGAAAACAACGTGATCCGCGAACGCCTGACCAAGGCTTGCTTGAGGGCTCGGGCGAGAGCGGAGGCGTGATGTTCGAACGTCAACGGCGGCCAGCTCGCGCGATACGCGAGGGCGTCGCACCAAGCCATCCACGTGGGCCAAGACCGGGTACCATATTCCAGCCGTCGCCGGTGTGCGGTCCATCCGCCTTCCAGGCTCTGCGGATAATGGGTCCAGAATCCGTCGCTGGGGCCGTGAAGGGGCGGATTCCAGGTTGGCAGCCGATCGGGACGGACATAGAGGGCGGCGTTGCCGACCGGTGCCAGCCCCCATTTTTGCCCGTTGAGGACGTAGGCGTCCGCCGCCAACCCTGGCTTCATTGGCACTTGACCGAAAGCCTGTGCCCCGTCGAGCAGTAAGCGGGCACCGAAGTGATCGCAGAGGGCGGCCACCGCCTGTGCGTCGATAAGCGCCCCCGTCATGTGCGAAACATGACTCACCGCGACCATCCCGACCGGGGTCGGGGACTGCTCCAGCGCGCGCTGCAACCGGTCCAAAAACGCGTCTCCGCCGCTGCCGTAGGCAATCACCGAAATCGGATGGCCCGTTTGGTAGAGGTGGGTCAAGGGGGCGACCAAGGCGGGATGCTCTTGGTCGCTGGTAATGACTGCCGCTCCGGGAGCGATCTGCCACCCGAAAATCGCCAGGTTAAGGGCGTCGCTGACGCTTGAGGTGAGGTGCAGGCTGTCGGCTGAGGATATGCCGCAATACTCGGCGAGCGATGTTCGCGTGCACTCCACTCGTTCCCGCCAACCCTGATAGTGGAGGGGATCGCCCGCACCCAGGCGGTTCCATTCTTCGAAGTAGGCGAGATAACGCTGCATCACCGGGCTCGGCACCAGCGCCAGTGTCCCCACGTTCAAATAATGCGTCCCGTCGAGGTCGGGAAAGTCATCGATCCAGGCCGGTGATGTCTGAGTGTGATCGACCACAGCCATTCTCCCCTCGATTCTCTGTCTTCGCGTGTCGAGGGCGAGCTCGAACTACGCATCTTGTGCCAGGACTGCCACCAATTCCGACCTTGGTTATCTGCCCAATCTCCCCGAGGGCGGGGATTCACCGATCCCTTGCCTGGGTGCTGGGCCCGTCGTCTCGCCCGCCCGCACCACCGGTGCATAGATGCGCGAATGAGGTTGGCCATCCGGCTGCCCATCCGACTCCATACAGTCGCGCAGCAGGTGGACGGCCTCGCGGCCGATTTCACTATCGGACTGGTCGATCCACGTCCATTTCTTGCTGGCAAAATAGGTGACCCAGCCTCGCTCGAGGTCGCTTTCGAGGTTGCCGCCGTCAAAGCCGGTCACCGACAAACGCTCCGGGATGGGCCACTGAACGATTTCCGCTGCCTGTCTAAGACACTCCATATCATAGGTTTCGACTCCCACTGCAGCCGTAATCTCCGGATGCTCGCCCAGCTGGCTGGCTAGCCACTGAACATGGTCGGCAATGTGTTCTCCGGGTTCGTAGCGCCGCATCCATACCTGAGGGCTGACGGATTTGTCGGCGGTTAAGAGGCATTCTTCCAAAAATCCGGTTTGGCGTTCCTGGATGCTTTGGGTGTGTTCGGGATCTTCCGATCCCAAGGTGACCAAAGTGATGTGCTGATGACCCAAGGCTCTTAGGTGCTGCACCGCCAAGCGCGCTCCCAGACGATGATCGGAGCGCACGCAGGCAATATCAAACCCCGGCAGCCAGCGGTCCATGAGCACGACGGGAAATCCCGACAAGTGCAACTGTACCAACTCTTCGTTATACTGTTCACCTTCGGCGGGCCATACCAACAGTCCGTCGACGCTCGCTTGACGGTAGTCGCGAATGATTTTCTGCTCGCGCTCCTTATCGCTCCCAGATAGCACCACCCACGGGTACCAGCCATATTCGGAAATCTCGCGAAGCATGCTGAATAATAGGTGAGTAAAAATTGCCCCTCGCAGCGTGGGCAAAATAATGCCGATTCTTTTCGGCGAGTCTGCGATGACCCTAAGAGCACTCAAATTGCCGCCATCGGGCTCCGTCGCATCGTCGATCTCTTGAACAAACGTCCCTTTGCCGGGAATCCGCACAATCCGACGCTCTTGCACGAGCACAGCCAACGCCGTCTTAATCGTGGTCGCGCTCACGCCAAACCTCGCCTGCAGTTCTTTTTCACTCGGTAACTGGCTGGGGTGGCGGCCATCCCCGATTTCTTGGCGAAGAACGTCCAACACTTCGCGATACAAATGCCCTCGCAGAGCCATTTTACTCCTCCTTCCGCTAGCTGCTCTGGGATAGTTCGCCAGCAGTTCCTTGCGGTAGAGCGCAGCTTGGCGCTTCCGCATACCGCCGCCCGATGGCGCACCTCAACTATCATAGTATCCTCTGAGTCCCCGATTTTCGCCTGCATATATGAACAAGCCTGTCCAGTGCGTGCTTGCAATGACTTTCGAACCACTGCCAGGCATCGACATCGAATGAAAAGCCTGCGAGGCGCTACTTGACCGGTTCAGATCGAATTATATGATTAAGCGTATCAAACGCTCAATATGATCACCGGAATACTTATCCCGGAATTGTCGGTGCAGGAAAATAGATACCTCGCCCCAGGGGTTCGGGCTGGATATGGCTGCCCGATCCTATCAACTCCTCAGGCCTATATTGAGCCGGAATTTCCCAAATGGCAGAGAGGATCGACCCGGCGGCAAGCCGGCACTGACACTCAGGGAAGGGGGACATAACGGGAAAACTCATGGCCCAGCGGTTTCAAGGTTGGCGACCGGGTTTCAGGGGCGCCGTCCTCATGACGGGCTTAGTTTTCTACCGAGTCAGCCGCCCGGTGGCATAGGGATTCCTAACCCAGCTTGGTTCGATGAAAGATGGTATCTCTGGTGATGACATGTCCCGCGGTTCATGCTCAGAATCGCCACCGAGAGAATCTCCTTGTCTCGCCTGCAACCATCACCATTGCCTCCGCTTATGAAGTATGACCCGCAAGCCAAATATGCTTATTTGCGACTTGACGAGCGACTCGTCTAATTATATTATTAAGCCGATCAGTCGATCAATACGATCAACTGAATGATTCTAGGATGAGTAATTGGAGTTAAACCAACCTGGCATTGTTGCGTGTAGCAATCCCCACCATCGGGTGAACAAGTTTAATAGAGTCCCCGCGGTGCGTCTGTGATTAATCTCCCAGAAAGGAAGAGTATCGATGGTTAAGACCCGACGGAAGCCTCCCCTGGTTGCCCTGCTCCTCGGTTCGGCCGGGGTTGGATTAATGAGTGTGCCGGTATTGGCTGCGTCACCGGCTAAAGTGCCGTCCCGCCCAGCCGCCGCCACCTCGTCGTTGCCCAAGTTGAGTTTCCACGGCACGATTACTATGTATGCTCAGGTATACGAGCCGCCCATTAAGGGGGTTAACTTTGGCCCGGGCGCTCCTCATGTTACGGCGCTTCAAGTCCTGGCAAATCAATTTCACAAGCTTTATCCCAACATCCGCATCAAGTTCTACTGGCCTTCGTTGGGCTACAACATCACCACTCAGTGGCAGACCACAGAAGCGGCAGCCGGCCAGATGCCCGATGTGTTCTGGCAATTCTACAGCGCCATCGGCCCCACCGGTCAGATCCCTGGCGCCGCAGCTACTAACTTGGCTCCTTACTTCAATCGGCCGAATCCCTTCATTCCCGGCAATAAGAAGTGGAAAACCATCATGCCCACGTGGCTGTTGGACACTATCACCCGTCCCAATGGCGCTATTTATGTGCTCGACGGGGACGCCATGAACGTCGGATTCTTTTACAACAAGACGCTGTTTAAAAAAGCGGGGATTAGCAAGCCGCCGGCCACCTGGAGTCAGCTGGTCGCCGACGCCAAACGATTAAAAGCCCATGGTATTATGCCGGGCGCCGACGTGCCTCAAATGGCGTGGTGGGACCCGGTAATGGGCGACAATTTCTTGGGTCCCAAGGTCGCCGCCTTAGCAGCCAAATTAGATGTCAAGTTTCATAACAACGGAAACGAAGTCGCCGCCTATTTGTACCACCTGGGATACGAGAACGAGGCCAAAAACCCGGCCATGCTGGCATGGTGGCCGGTCTTGAAACAACTCTACCAGTACTGGAACCCGGCCCAGACCGCGATCAATTTCAGCAGCCAGCCTTCCAACGCGGTCCTAGGCACCACCCTGTTTGAAGCCGGGAAGTCCGCCATGGTGTTCAATGGTACCTGGAACCAATTTCCCATACAGGCCAAGTTCCCGGTGGGAAGTTTTTTGGTTCCCAGCTTAAAAGGGTCGAGCCGTTATGCCAGTTCCCTCAACACCTATGGTGCGGCGGGCGGTCCGGCCGACGGATTCGAATTTGGCATCTCTACCCGCAAGGCCGACCACACCATGACACCCGCCAAATTTAACGCGGCCTTGGCCTGGTTGCAGTTCATCGGCACGCCCCAACACGACCAGTACATTGTCAACAATGGCCAAATGGCGGTTCCGGTCTTCAAAGGGGCAAAGGCTGCCAAGTCGATGTCAGGCATGCAGTTCCATCCCGGCGGCAATGCCACCGCTGCCCCCTGGGCACTTTGGGGAACGCACTCGGGCTCGGTGTATTGGGCAGACTTTGTCGGCTATCTCGACGGTCAGATGACGTTTCAGCAGGTAAAGGCTTCGTTCGAGGCAGCCGAAGCTCGGACATACGCCAACTGGATCAAGAAGTATCATTGGAAGTTCTAACTCGTAAGTGGTTGGGGCGTCAAGCGGTATCATGCAAGTTCTAACTGCTAACCCGGGTTAGTTGAGTCAATCCAAAACGCCGGTCGGGGATTCCTTTAAGCCGACGAGGTTTTAGGGAATCCTCGTCCGTGATCCGTGGTGTTAGGCGACCGAATTCCACCACATCGTGGCTGGTGTCAATACTTCCCGGGCGAATGGCCAAGATCCTTGGCTGATTTCGAACGATCAGCCCTCGACGGTTGCTCAAGGCAGCTTTCACGATAGGCGCAGTACCTGCCGCACACACAAAATAGAACACCATGGGCGTCTCGCAGTTGATTTTCAAGGGAGGAAGTCAGGTGGCTCAGGTTGCTATGCCCGGTGCGCGACGCCGCCAGGTCGAGCCGGATGCGCCGCACGCCCAGAAAACCGAGCGAGCGGCTTATTTGTTTCTTTTGCCGGCCTTTGCCTTTGTCGGCGCCCTCAGTTATTATCCCGCCGTTCGTGCGCTGGTCGGAGCATTTACCTCATGGAACGGGGTCAGTGCCGCTCATTGGGTGGGATTTGCCAATTTTACGGCGGCGTTTCACAGCGGGGAGTTTGGGGTTTCGGTGGTGCATGTCCTGATTTGGGCAGCCATCGGCATCCCTTTGGGCCTCATTCCGTCCTTTTTGGTCGCCGAGGCGATTTTCCGGCTGTCCAGCCGCCGGGCCCAGTACTGGTATCGGACATTGTTTATCTTGCCGGTGGTGCTGCCAGGGGTGGTAGGGATCTTGATTTGGTATTTCTTCTATGAGCCGGGAGGCATCGTCGACACCTTGCTGAAGGCGCTCGGTTTTACCAAATTCGCCGAGCTGCCGTGGCTGGGCGACATGCACACGGCCCTCGGCTCCCTGATCTTTATGGGATTTCCCTGGATCGCCGCATTCAACTTGCTGATTTATTACGCCGGATTGCAAGGTATCTCCAGCGAGATCTTTGACGCCGCCTCGGTAGATGGATGCACCTGGTTTCAGCGCATCGTTCGCGTCGACATCCCTCTCTTGATGGCTCAGACCAAACTGTTGCTGGTGCTCTCGGTCATCGGCGTCGGACAAATTTTGGTGCAACCCTTGCTCATGACCAACGGCGGTCCCGGCATCGATACGACGATGACGCCGGTCCTCTACATGTACCAGCAGGCCATTGATTACGACCGATACGGATATAGCATGGGTGTCGCCTTCATTCTGTTCTTGGCATTGATGGTGCTTACCATCATCAATATGAAGTATTTTCGCACCGACGCCAATACGACCTCTAATCCTTAGGTGAGAGGAGAGTCGGTGGCGTTGGGCATGAGCGTCGGGGCAGAGGAACCTGGACTGACGAACATTCGGCAGCAGGCAGCCCGCAAATTGCTCAAAAAATTTGGTTGGAAGAGGTGCCAGACCAATGACTCGGCGACGCAACAATAAAGCCACCCACGTATTCTTGGTTACTCTGGGCGCGCTGACCTTGTACCCCATGGTCTTCATGGTGGTCAACGCCATGCGGTCCGGATTGGCGACGGCGACGGCGCCGTTTGGATTGCCGAGCCATCTCGATTGGATGAATTTTGTCTATGCTTGGGACGGCATTTCTTCAGCGTTTGCCCTTACCGGCTGGATTGAACTGGTCAGCGTCCTTGTCACTTTGAGCACGGCGGTGTTGGCCGCGTACGCCTTTGCCCGAATGCGATTTCGCGGCAAGAATGCTTTGTTCACCGCTATGTTCGCGTTACTGGTGATCCCCGGCTTCTTGACCTTGATTCCGCTCTTTTTGGAGATTCGCGACTTTAACCTGCTCAATACGGCCTGGGGATTAATTTTGCCTTACATCGCGGGCGGACAGGCCTTCGCTATTTTTGTTCTGCGCAGCTTCATCGAAACCATTCCAGAGGAAATGTTTGAAGCGGCAAGGATCGACGGGGCGAATCACTGGCGGATGTTTCTCAACTTTGCGGTGCCGCTATCCGTGCCTATGCTGATCACGCTGGGCCTGCTGCAGGTGGTCGGCATCTATGGGGATTACGTCTTTCCCAGTCTGGTGCTCAATTCGACCCAACGTACGGTATCGCTCGCCATCGCTAATTTCACCCCCCCCGCCTTGGCCCCGAACATCAATGCCGTCAATATCCAGTTGGCCGCCTTCACCTTGTCGGCAATTCCCATCGCCATTCTCTTCTTTGCTCTGATGAAATACTTTGTCAACGGAATGTCGAGTGGAGCGCTGAAGATGTAACCCATTGCACCCTGTAACCTGCCCCGAAAATACCAACAAGCCGGCGAGTTCATGCGCGGCCATCACCCCACCGACGCTGTTCGTCGGTCTCCTACCACGGCTAAGAAGAAGCCACCGGACAGCGCCTGGGGGGAGCCATTTGCTCAAGATAGCGCCGACCTGCGAGCCCTTCTCGCGTGTCTGATCGTTTCTACGAGGTGTTGATCTCCGGAGAGGTGGCCAAGCTTGATCGGTTTACTGCCACGTATCTCCACGATCCGCGGGAACCTCTGGTCGCCTTCGCGGCCGGTCTTCAGAAAGACTATGCCGCCGTAAAAAATTGTCTGCTCTATCCTGACATCAGCAACGGCCCCATGGAAGCAAGCAACCAACCAGAAAATCAAAATGGTGAGGCGAAGAGCGTACGCAGGGGCCGGTTTAGAACTCCTCAACGGGCTCCTTGTTCTTGCCTGGGATTACCATGATCGGAACGCCCAGGCTCAACCTCAATCGACCAACACCGCCGCCTAGATCCCCGTGACGTCTGTAGCCCTCGGCCGTCGCCGGTATGGCTATCCATGCCTCAACGGCTTCTGGTGGCAGCTGTCTGCAGTGGTTGAAGAGTAGAAGGATGATTTGACAAGGCCTACAAGATCACCTGACACCCGTCAAACATGCGCACATTAGTGCTCAACCAATACCCGCGTATCACTCGCTGTGCAGGAGCCCAGTTTTGGCCATATCTGATCTATCCCCAGTTTTATTTTCTCTATGTGATGAATCGGCGGAATTGTCTGGGTAAAGGAGTTTTCCGGTCAACGTCGAAGATCTTCCTCTCAGCATTTCCCGCTGAGTTACTCTGGGAGGAGGTCAGTTATCATGGTTAGCCTCGAATCGATTACCCAGTTCTTTGTGAATAACGGCACACTGCGGCTCTCGCAGCGTAAAACCTTGGCCGGGCTGGTGTGGGCCTTGTTGTATGAGCCGTTGCTAGGAGCTTGTCCATTTATTATCGGGACATACCATATATATGGAACCGATCCGACGATAACCATATATACGGGGCAACGAATGACCCGGATTTCAATTTATGGACAAGCTCCTAGGGATTGCCAAGATGGGCCGCCACTTGGCCATGGCCAAGCAGACTACGGCCAAACACTGTATTAAACGGGTCGACCGGTTTCTCGGCAACCTTCGGATCAATATAGAGGTCGCCCAAGGCGACCTTATTCGCACCATGATAGGAACAGCCAGTCGCATTTTCCTGACGTTCGATTGGACTGAACCGAACGATCGCGTCCACCAAATCCTCACGGTGAACCTTCGCGCCCATGGGCGCGCCATTCCATTGGCGTGGATTACTGTCCGTAAGGACGAGTTGAAAAATCGCACCCGAGAGTATGAACGGCACTTGTGTCAACGGGTGGCGGCCTCGCTGGCCAAGACCTGCCAAGTCATCTTGTTGGCCGACCGCGGCTTTGCCACCGTGGAGTTCTTTCGGTTTCTCGACGCCCTGGGGTGGCAGTGGATTATTCGGAGCAAGGGCTCGGTTATGGTCTACTATCTCAGAAAATGGTTCCCGATAGTGTTATTGGGCAACGAACGTCCGGCGCGCGGGGATTACCGGGAGATTCTCTACGGCAAACGGGCGGCGGGGGGATCCTACCTCAGCAGGCTCGTGGTTTACGCGGACTTGGTGCATACCGACCCGTGGTTCTTGATGGTGTCGGCCGGATTGGCCGACTGGTCCTGGGGCATGGTGGTCGCGGGATACGCCAAGCGCTTTACCTGCGAAGAGTCCTATCGGGATAGCAAGAACGCCTTTTATGAGGGCTTTCAACTCAACGGGGTCAAGTTGGGCACCCCAGAACGCTGGGATCGTTTGTTTCTTGTCTTCGCCTGGGCATATTATTGGCTCAACGTGGGGGGATGGGACGTGGAAGTCCGGGGCGACGCCCGTCATTGGAAAGCCAACACTGATCCCCAGCGTACCCATGCGTTATGGCGCCTCGGAGAATGGGGATTAAAATCCGGCAACGTCGTGTGGCGGACGCTTGAGCGCTGCATGGACTTGTTTCGGGAAAGCATTCCGGAGTTACGGGAAGTGCCGATTCCTACCTGACCCCCGCCGCATCAACCCGTATCGACGGGGGTCTGCAAGGCCATAGCGCACTTTGTGCGCCTGGCAAATTCTGTTACTTCGCCAGGCAAGCGTAAGCTTGCCCATTTCGCGTTTTGCGCGTCCCCTAACCCACACCGGAGAGAAGTGACTCGCCACTGAGTCCCTTGGGGCTCGCCAGGATTCACTCGTCTCTGCAAACACGTGTGCGCTCCGCGCCGAGGTCACGGCAGACATTTGGGTTCAAAACGTCCGACTGATGCTGGGTTCGCCACAAAATTGGAAAAAACTGGCGATCACTTAGGTCTGCGTGGGAGCATCCTTGCGAGGCCGACCCCGACCCGTGGACACGCGTTCGAGTCGCGACGTGATGCGCACCGGGCTTTGGGAAAACCACCGGTATTCAGCCCGGGCCTGAAAGGCTTGGGCAGCGACTTCAGCATCGTGGGCACAATGAAAGGTTTGCTTGGTGAGCGCTTGGGCGGCTCGGGTCAAGGACTCTCGGGCC
>JAJZXC010000111.1 GCA_021846365.1 Bacillota bacterium
ATTGTTCGCTCTTCCCAGGCCGCAAATCCCGTGACGGTCTCCCGCCACATACTCCTCGGCAGCAGCGGCAGTGCGACCTGACAAGTCCTGCCGGTAGCCGTATGCCATTTCCTTCATCGACAGGCTCAGAGGCAGCCCCTCTCCGTACTGTGGTTTCCTTCCGGCGACAGAGGGGATCCCGCCCCCAACCGCTACCTTCTTGCCCGTCCCCATGCTTATGGGGTTATTCTGGGGATTCACTCCTACCGTCGCTTGTCCCCATGCTTATGGGGTTATTCTGGGGAACTTGTGACCACGCATACCCCAATAACCGGTCATTCACTCCTACCGTCGCTTGTCCCCATGCTTATGGGCTTATTCTGGGGAACTTGTGACCACGCATACCCCAATAACCGGTCATTCACTCCTACCGTCGCTTGTCTCGTCCCCTTGCGGGTAAAGTGAGCACCTACTCTAGTACCCCGTGCGATGCACAGCCGATTTCCCAGAGCCGTTGCTCCTAGTCACGCATCTTTTTGAAGAGAATAGGCCATGACGATAGCCAGCGTCGCCGCCTACTTACCGGCGTTGAGCACGTCGGAACGCCATTGGATGGTTCGCGTCACGCTTGCACCGCCCCCTTCAGCTTCTCGAGTATTTTCTTGTTCTTGTGACTCCGGCTGCCGTAAAGCCTCGCCGAAAACACCGTAATGATCTCTAGCACGTCCTGAGCCAGTTCCTCTTCGAAAGAGGGTTCTTCGCCTTTGTTGATGATGACGACCTCGACATCTTTCATCTCGCAGATCGCGAACACCAACTCCGCGCCGAAACGCTGCAATCGATCTTTATGGGTGAGAACCAGGCGGTCCACATCCCCCGCGACGATTTTCTCCAAGAGGTTCCGGAGGCCGCGCTTGTGATAGTTCATGCCCGATCCGAGATCCGAGAGGATTTCGAATGACCATCCGTTAGCGGAACAGAACATCTCCAACGTCTGGCTCTGCCGTTCCAAATCCGCCTTCTGGTCGTGACTGGATACTCGAGCATAAGCAATGGTCGTTCTACCCACTGGTCCGGCGTGAAAAGCGTTGGGTCGGAGTTTGGCCAAGTCGTACCGTCTGTGGCCGCCAGCAGTCCGTTCGTCCGGCAATAGCCGTCCTTCACTTTCCCACCGGCGGAGAGTGGACTTCGACACTCCCAGGAATTTTGCCGTTTCGGTTATCGTTGCCATCCTGCTCATATTAATATAATGCGCGTAACTTTAGATACTGTCAAGGCAAACTGTTAAAACCCGCTCTACTCGGGCATGTCCAAGACACCCGGATGGCCGTCCAACACGGCTAGCAACCGCCCGTCAAGGTACCGCTCTAGTTTTCGCTTCACCCGTTGCAGCGCATTGTCAATTGATTTTACGTGTCGCTTTAAGTCTATGGCGATTTCTTGGTATGACCGGCCGTCCAAATAGGCCATCAGTACCTTCCATTCTAAATCGGACAAAATTTCACCCATCTTTGCCTCGATATCACCCAGTTCCTCACGATTGATGACCATTTCCTCGGGATCCGAAACCCGGGCGTTGGAAATTACATCCAACAAGGTACGCTCGGAATCATCCTCGTAAATGGGCTTATTGAGCGAAATATAGGAATTGAGCGGTATATGTTTTTGTCGCGTCGCCGTCTTAATCGCGGTGATAATTTGCCGGGTAATGCATAATTCGGCAAACGCTCGAAACGAAGCCAGCTTATCGCTGCGAAAATCCCGAATCGCTTTATAAAGGCCAATCATGCCCTCTTGAATGATGTCCTCGCGATCGGCACCAATTAAAAAGTAGGACCGTGCTTTGGCACGTACAAAGTTTCTGTACTTGTTAATTAGATATTCTAGAGCCTCACCGCTTCCGTCTCGAGCCCCTTCCACAACTTCTTCATCCAACATGAATTCAAAATCGTGAACCATGCCGCGGGGATCAACGGTCATCCCCACCACCTCCATCCCAAGGCCGTCGAAAGAAGCGTCAAAAATGCTGTTCATTTCTGTAACTCATCCGAACAATCGACAATACGGTTGAGCCACGGCATGATGCTATTGCTCATTATAGTCAGGCCCGGAAATCCGCGTCAATACATAGATTCTGCGAATCACCCCAATCTCCCCGGGGTTAGGCCTAACGACATAGCTCATTCGAACTATATTGGGTCCGACTCGAGTCCAACAAGAGAAATCCGGTCGCCCGCTGCAACCATGCTCCCGAATGAGCTCGAACCTCAGTCTTTACTTCTTTGCCGAACCATTTCAAATACGATGGCGGCCGCCGCCGCAGACGCATTCAACGATTGAATCCGTCCCGCCATGGGTATCGACAGCAATCCGTCGCACCGGCTCCTGACCAAGGGACGAATACCCTTGCCCTCTCCACCAATTACCAAGGCAACCCGTCCCCGCCAATCAACCTGCGTGTAAGGCGTGGTACCGGCCGGATCGGCGGCAAACACAAAAAATTGCTTAGCCTGCAGCGCTTCAATCGTGCGCACCATATTGACCACTCGAGCCACCGGCACGTACTCGCTGGCACCGGCCGAACTCTTATCCACCACCGGGGTAAATCCCACCGCCCTCCGCTCGGGAATAATCACCCCGCCTACCCCGGCCGCCTCGGCCACCCGCAGAATGGCCCCGAAGTTGTGTGGATCTTGAATCCCGTCCAGCAACACAAGCATAGGCTGGTCGGATGGTCCCCATCGGCCCAGGAGCTCGTCAAGATTCAGGATCGGATGCGAGCTTGCGGCGGCAGCTACCCCTTGATGGGCTCCCAGCCCCGCCGCCATCCCATCCAGGTGCGCCTTCGGGGTGTCAACGATGGGAATGCGAGCCTCACGAGCCAGGCCGATGATTTCGCGCAGACTTCCCTCCCGGGAAGAGCCCACTTGCACCCAAATCTTGGCTATCGGCCGTCGGTTGCGCAGCGCTTCCATCACCGGATGGCGGCCTACGATCAACGCCGAGGTTGGGTCAGCTTCGGTGTGGTCCGGGCCCTGCCCTTGGCGGCGCGGTTTAGACGGTCGCATCGGATGCCTCGCTCGGAGTCAACCGCGGTCCGGCCGGGGTATCCTCGATCTTCCAGCCGTGCGCGACCAGCACATCGCGAATGGCATCTGCCCATTCAAAGGCATGCTTAGCACGTGCCCGCTGGCGCACGGCGAGCAGGTCCTGCAACATGTCGTCCGATGCTGGGCTCGGAGCTGCCGACATGGTGTCCACCGGAAGAAATTGAAAAATATCATTGGCTTGGGTGAGGTTCTTTTGCGTCAAAAAGCCTACCGCCTGGCCCAGGGCGCCGCCGGCATCGATCAGCGGGCGGACCTTTCGCACCATTTCAAACACCTTGGCCAAAGCCTTTGCCGTGTTAAAGTCGTCATCCAGCAGGGACAGGAATTCGGTCTCAAAATTCATCAAATCCCTGATCGCGGGCTCGGGCGGAAGTACCGACGGCGGGCCGAAGTCCTTAACGTCTTGGTATAGGGCGTGAATCCGATCCAGAGCCGTCTTCCATTCAGCCAGACGCTGTTCCTCAAAAGCCAGCGGGCTTCGATAATGCGCGCTAAGCAGGTAGGTCCGAATCACCAACGGGTCCCACCGTTCAAACAACTCCCCCAATCCGACCCCGTTTCCCAATGACTTGGACATTTTAACGTCGCCTAAGGTAACCAGCCCATTGTGCACAAACATCGTCGTCACCGGTCGTCCCAGGTGAGCCTCGGTTTGCGCGATCTCGTTTTCGTGATGCGGGAACACCAGATCGATGCCGCCTCCATGCAGGTCAATCTGCTCTCCCAACACATCGTCGGCCAGCGCCGAGCATTCAATATGCCAGCCGGGCCGTCCCCGGCCCCAAGGACTCTCCCAAAAGGGCTCTCCGGGCCGGGACGCCTTCCACAGGGCAAAATCGCTGGCATGGTCCTTTTGTGCCCGTGCCTGCAATCGACTCACTGCCATCTCTCGGTCGGTGGTCCGACCGGAGAGTTTGCCATAGCTGTGGGCGCGCGCAACATGAAAGTAGACGTCGCCCGCGCTTTCGTAGCCATATCCCTTAGCGATCAAATCGGCGATGTAATCGATGATTTGCGCCATATTGTCGGTAACCCGGGGGTAGGCGTGGGGCGGGTCGATGCGCAAACGTTGCATATAGCCGGCGTAGCGCGCCATATGCCGCTCGGCCAGTTCATCCACCGAAATGCCTAGGGCACCCGCACGTTCGACTATCTTGTCGTCGATGTCGGTGAAGTTTTGCACGTGCCATACGACGTACCCCCGCCGCTGCAAGTGGCGTTTAATCGCGTCCCAAACCACGGCCGGCCGCGCGTGACCGATGTGAGCCTCATCATACGGGGTCACCCCGCAGACGTAAACCGTCAACACGCCATCCCTCTGTGAGCGGATGGGTTCTTTCTGGCGGCTAAGCGTATTGAAAACCTGAATCATTAGGGCTCCCTCCCGCATCGGCCAACTCCGCCCATTACCCGGCGGGTGGCGAGCAAGCTGGTAGCCCTAGTATAGCAAAAGTGAGTGACAACGATGAGGCGACCAGGCAGAGCGGCACCAAAGAGTGAGGGGTCCACCCGTCCCACCAATCTTGGCATTTTTCTCATATGTCACCGCCCTGGCTAAGATTTGTCATCACCCGAGTCTCCAGTTTGTGCTTGGACGCTGGCACGTATTTGCTACACTACTAATGACAGCATCCAGCGGACTAGCGGCCAGGAACGGAGCCACCATGAAACCCTTCGAGAAACGCGCATTAACCCTTGTTGTGGCCACAGCGATTACGTTTAGCGTGGTTGGGGTGCGGCTTTGGTATCTTCAGATTCGCCATCGGAGTTATTATGCGTCCTTGGGTCGGCAAAATTACCTGCGCAAACTGCCCATTCCGGCCCCGCGCGGCAATATCGTCAGCGCCGACGGGGTCACCGTGGCCGGTTCAGAACCGTCCTGGACTCTTTATTACCTAAACCCCGGCTCGCCCATGCCGGTCGCCGAAGTCAACCGGCTGGCCCACATGTTGTCGGTGACCCCGGCCTTTATTGAAACCCAGATCAAGCATGAAACCGCCATTTTGAATCCCTACGACCCGATTCCGGTCACCTCCAACCTAACCGCTGGCCAGATGACGGCGATCGAGGAAAATATCGGCAGCTTGCCCAACCTTCGAGTCCAACCGGTGGCACAGCGGTATTATCCCTACGGTTCGACAATGGGCAACATTATCGGCTACATCAGTTCGCCAACGCTGGATTCCACTCAGGGCAGCGCCGGACTGGAAGCCGAATACCAGCGCTATCTAGCCGGAAGTTCCGGTGGCCAGTACGCAGAAGTCAACAGTTTCGGCCAGTTGGTTAAGCTCTATGGCCAGGTCGTGCCCACGCCGGGGGACACCGTGCACCTGACCGTTAACTGGCGATTGGAGCAGACGGCGCAAAAGGCCCTTAGTTACACCATTCGAGCCATGCACACCCCGGGCACCATAGGCTATTCGCCCAAGGCCGCCTCGGGCGGCGTGGTGGCCATTAATCCTAATAATGGCGACATTTTGGCCATGGCCAGCTACCCCAGTTACAATCCACAGTTCTTGGTCCCGAACAATCCGCAACAGCGCGACCGCTATTACCTCAAGCTCTTGGCCAATTCGGAACATCCGATGAACATACGGCCGATTATGGGGCTTTACGCGCCCGGTTCCGTCTTCAAGCCGATTATGGCAGTGGCGGCACTGGCGTCTAAGGTCATCACGCCGACCGCCACCATCTTCGATCCCGGCTACTTCCCCGCTATCCCCAGTTTTCATAACTGGTATCCCCAAGGATTTGGCCGCTTAAACATCGAACAGGCCATCGGGCTCTCCGACGATACCTTTTTCTACACCTTGGGCTATCGCATGGGAATCCAAGTCATGAATCATTGGATGCGCTCCTTTCAGCTCAACCGGCTGACCGGCATCGACGTGCCCGGCGAGATACGCTCGCAAATTCCGACCCCGGCCCGGCTGCAGCAAACCCAGCACGCCGCCTGGACCCCCGGCTGGAACCTCAATACCGTTATCGGCCAGGGTATTTCCCAATACAGCCTAATCGCCTTGGCCCGCGCCGACTCGGCGATCGCCAATGGCGGTACGTTGTACCAGCCGCACTTGGTATCCTCTATTACCACCTCCTCGGGGAAATTGATCAAACGCCTGCGGCCGGTCGTGCAAGGCAAAATCGCGCTTCCGCACTGGATTTGGCATACCGTACACGCCGGCATGATGCTTTCTGCACAATCCCCGAATATCAATAACACCGGCATGTCAGGCACCGGCGAACCAACCTTGGCCGGATTTCCGGTCTCCTTGGCGTCCAAGACAGGCACCGCGCAAAAGGTGGGAACCTACAACAACGCCTTTTTCCTGACCTTTGGTCCGGTGCCCCATCCCCGTATTCTAATCCTTTGTTACATTCACGACGGGAATTGGGGGGCACACGCCGGATTCGTCGCGCGCGCGATTTATGATCAGTATTTCAAGGTAGCTGACCCCACCGCTCGCCAGGCTTTCGACCAGATATTCGGCTCCACCTACGCCTGGCCGTTCGGCTATCAGCGCCCAGCCGCCACCACAGGCTAGCCAAGGGCTCCCCGCTTGGCCGCCGCTCACCTGCCCGGGCACCGCTTGGGATCCGGATCCCATCATGCCGGCCCCTCGGACGTCATAAGAAAGATACGAGCACACGATTTTGGCCGTGCTTAAGATGTCAGGGGAGGAATGTCATGATTCCGAGGATTCTGCTTGGATTCGCGTTGGTGATGCTGCTCTTGGGATACGGGCTCGCCGCCATCGAGCCAGCCCCGCTGACGATTGCCGCTGCCGGCAGGCCCCTGGTAGTGCTGGATCCCGGCCACGGCGGAATCGACCCGGGGGCGGTAGCCCACGGCGTGCTAGAGAAATCGATCAATCTGCCCGTCTCCATCGCGGCCGGGGAGGCGCTGCAGTCAGGCGGCGTGGCCGTGGTGCTAACCCGCCGCCAAGACCGTCCCGCCTTAGCCGCCAGCCGTTTCATCGTCGTCGATGACTTGCGTTACCGGGCCTGGCTGGCTCGTCACCTGGGCGCATCGCTCTTCGTCTCCATTCATGCCAACAGTGAGCCGACGGGCACCGTCTCGGGACCGATTATGTATTATATCGCCGGCCGGGTGCCATCATATCAGTTGGCTCAAGATCTCGCGCGCGCCTTTGGGATCCTTTTCGGCAAGACTCCCCAGATCCGCCCCATCCGCCAGCTGGTGTTGTTGGAGACTCCAGTGCCCGCAGCCACCGTGGAAGTGGGGTTTGTCACCCACCACCTAGACGTCCGCCGGTTGACCACTCCCGCCTATCAGCAGGTTTTGGGCCAGGCGATCGCGCGGGGAGTGCTGACATATCTCCATCACGCCTGAACTCTGCCGCGCAGGAGCAAGACGACGGCGGTGGCCGCAATCGCTTCCGACCTCCCCAATCCCCCCAAGCCGTCGGCCGTCTTGGCCTTGACCGCTACCGACCCCGGCGCGGCACCCATCGCCGCCGCCAGGGCCGATTCCATGGCTTCCCGGTAGGGAGCCAGCCGCGGCTTTTCGGCGATGACGGTGCTATCGACGTTGCCCACCCGAAATCCCCGTTCTCGCAGCATTGCCATCACCTGCTGCAACAGGCGCAGGGAGCACGCTCCCTGCACGGCCGGATCGTCGGAGCGAAACCAGGTCCCCATGTCGCCCAGGTGGGAAGCCCCCAGCAGGGCGTCGATCACGGCGTGGCACAACACATCGCCGTCGCTGTCGCCCAGCAGTCCACCATGGTAGGGAACGCTAACTCCGCCCAATACCAGGGGACGGCCGGATACCAGCGGATGGATGTCAACGCCTTGCCCAATGGCCATGGCTGGCATCGTCGTATTGCCCACCTCCCGCTTGATCCGCCAAGCTAACTGGGTGGCCCTGAAGCCACCAGACCAACCAATCCAGGTCGGCGGGAGTAGTCACCTTGCGGCCGGCCTCCTCACCCTCTACCGTGGCCACCAAATGCCCCGCACGCTCCATCGCTTCGGCGTCATCGGTCAGCGCATCATCATCCAGTTGCTGGTGCGCGTGTAGAATTTGCCGCAGCAAAAAGCCCTGCGGGGTTTGGGCCAAGCCGAGCTGCTTGCGGTCGACGGTGCCGACAATCGTCTTGGCCGCCTGGTCGACCGTTTTCACCGTGTCGGCCACCGGCACGACGGGGATCGCCGCCCCCCACCTTTCCGCGGCCCGGATCACCCGGCCCACCGTCGCCGCGGATACTAAAGGGCGCGCCCCGTCATGAATCAAGACCAGGTCCTCACCCCGGGCCGCCTGAGCCTGCAGAGCCTGCAGTCCGTTACGCACCGACGCCGCGCGTGACTCTCCGCCAACGGTGATGGTCCACGGCCGGTCGCCAAAAATCTGCCTGACCAGGGTCCGCGCCGGTTCGACGTCGTCCCGCCGCACCACCAACACCCCCCCTTCGGCCCATCCGGTGTCACGGATGCGAACAAGACTCAATCGCAGCAAAGGTTGGCCGTCTACGGTGATCCACATCTTGTGGCCCAAATCCGCCATCCGGGTCGACTTTCCCGCCGCCACCACCGTCCACCATATCCTCCTGGTTTCGCCTTCAGTCACCACCGTACTTCCTCCCCAATTCCATATCGTATCGTAACTGCAGGTTCATGCCACCCCTATCGCCGTGCTCACCGAAAGCAGAGGCGATGATCAACTTCTTGCTGGCCGCACGGTTGGGTTGCTCCCTTCTGGCGGAAAAAGCTCGCTACATGCCGGCGAGCCCCTGACCGTTGAACATGAACGTCTTCATGATGGCCAGATCCGGGAGTCTATGGAATCCGTGCAGCGCCCCGCCGACGAACCTGACAGGGAAGCCTCTGCCGAATCTTCAATCGCTGGTCCGTTGGTCTACAATGCTTCTGAGCGCCTGCAAAAATAGGGGGCGGTTCGCCATGCGCTGAGACACGGCGAGCACGATCTGTTCGGGCATGCTTAACGCCACGCTGTCACTGGGTACCACGGCCAGATCCGCCACGACATCGGAAATGGCGTCGGTCAGCAATTGACGGCCTCCGGCGGAGGCCAGAAACTCATTCAAGACGTGTTGCAGCCGCGGCTCCAGGCGCTCCAACAACCGTTCAACGAGAAGTTCCTCCAATCGTTGATGAGGCCACATTCCGCCATCTTCTCCCCTGGGGCAGCGCGTTCCGCCGTGACCGCCCACGCACCGCGATCCCTTTTGGGGGGAGTATAGCACGCCTGAGACCATCCCCCCAACTCGTCGCCCAGGGACCGCTTGCCATCCACCGTCTTAGGCAAGACAGACGGGAGGCGGGACCGCTGCCGCGATCCCGCCTCAAGGCCGACTTGCTCAGCGCGCCTCGCTAACGTCCAATCCCACCGATTGCGGCTTCAATTTCGCAAAAATCATCCGTCCGGCCGCCGTTTGCAGGACGGAGGTAACGACCACCTGCACCGTCACGCCGATAAATTTGCGGCCACCGTCAACCACTATCATGGTGCCATCGTCAAGGTAGCCAATGCCTTGTCCCGCTTCTTTGCCGTCCTTGATGACGCGCACGACCATCTCTTCCCCCGGCAACACGACAGGTTTTACCGCGTTGGCCAGCTCATTGATATTGAGCACCGGGACTCCCTGCAATTCGGCCACCTTGTTCAGGTTGAAGTCGTTGGTGACCACCTTGCCCTCCATCAGCTTGGCCAACTTCAACAGTTTGGAGTCCACTTCTAAACTCGGATCCACTTCCCGCTCGTAGACCTGCACGGGCATATTCAATTCCTTTTGGATGCGGTTGAGAATATCAAGTCCCCGCCGACCCCGGTTGCGTTTCAAGACGTCGGCGGAATCGGCGATGTGTCTGAGCTCTTCCAGCACAAAGCCGGGAATGACCAAGGGGCCTTCTAAGAATCCGGTCTGACAAATGTCCGCGATTCTGCCGTCGATGATCACCGAGGTATCCAAGATCTTTGGTTTGACCTCCGGAGCCGGACTGCGATGTTTAACTCTGGCCAACCAGTTTTGCGGGCGCAGAAACTCTTCTTTTTTTCGCAGCGAGACCGATACCCCCACGTATCCGCAGGCAATAGAAATCGCCACTCTAAGCAGGGCTCCGAAAATCCCCAGCCCCCCTAAGGGGGCCCCGATAAAAAATGCGATGACCAAGCCTACGATAAGACCGATGGCGCCGGACAACAGATCTTGCGGTGGGGTGCGCTGAAGCCGCCCTTCTCCCCACGCAATCAAGCGGCTCGCCCATCGCACCACCACCGGCCCTAGCACAAATCCCACTATCCCGCCCCCCACCACGCCAGCGGTCAAGAGCACGCCACCGCTGTGCGGGCCGAGCGACGCCAATACGGGCCAGGCCTCCAAAGCCGCGCGATTTTGGAAAGCGGTCAGCAGACCCAAAAGCGCACCCACCAAAATCAACACTTGCCGCACTGTCCTGTCCATCTCGTCACCCCCCTGTTTTAGCGCTGTGGTCGGTGGTTTGCGTCCAACCAACCCGCACTTAGTCTTCCCCGGGGGACGGAATAAAATAACTTT
>JAJZXC010000112.1 GCA_021846365.1 Bacillota bacterium
ACGCAAAAGTAACCACAGACTCGACTTTGAGCGAGTGGCTAGGGGGCTTTTGGCAAACCCCTTGCGAGTAAAGCTCATCTGAGTTCCTCGCAAGAATCCCCCGGCTTTAGCCGTGGGGAGTGTCAACGGAAAATAGGTTTTTGGTTAACTAGCTTCGGAAGGATCCGGCTCAGGGAGGCATCCATGACGTTTAAGTTTCTGCATTGTGCCGATCTTCATCTCGACAGCCCGTTGGTCGGGCTGAGCACACGGGCAGATGCGCCGACGGATAGGTTACGCTCGGCGACCCGGCGCGCAATGGACAATCTGGTTCAGTATGCAATTGAAGAAGAGGTGCGGTTTGTCGTCATCGCCGGCGACGTGTACGACGGAGATTGGCCGGATTATACCACCGGCCTATTTTTTAATGCCCGGATGGCCGAGCTGGGCAGGGCAGGCATCCGCGTCTTTTTGGTCAGCGGCAACCACGACGCCGACAGCCAAATTACGCGCCACCTAGTGTTGCCCGACAACGTTACCCGCTTTGCCGTAGACCATCCGCAAACCCACGTCATCGACGAACTCGCGGTGGCCATGCACGGTCAGGGATTTGCCCGGCGCGAGGTCCGCGACAACTTGGTGCCGGCGTATCCCCAACCCCTGCCCGGTTACCTCAACATCGGGGTATTGCATGCTGCCGTCGAAGGCACGGGCGGCCACGAGGCGTATGCCCCCTGCCGCTTGGATGACCTCACCGGCAAAGGTTACGACTATTGGGCGCTGGGCCATGTTCACCGGCGGCAGGTGCTGTCCAAGGCGCCCTGGGTGGTGTATCCCGGCAATCTGCAAGGACGGCACATCCGGGAGCAGGGGCCCAAGGGGGCCATGGTGGTCCAGGTGAGCGGGCGAGACGTCTTGCCGCGGTTCGTCCCCCTCGACGTCGTGCGATGGCACGAGTGTCGGGTTAATTTGACTGACGCGGAAACTGACGCCGACTTCTTTGAGCGGGTGGCCGCTGCGGTGGTCGAGTACACGGAGTCTTCAACACTTCCCCTGGTGCTGCGGATGTTGCTGGAAGGCACCAGCGCGCTGCACGGTACACTGCTGGCCGACCGCGAACGCTACGACAACGAGATCCGGAATGCCGTGATGGCGGTGGCCGGCGACGATCGGGTGTGGATCGAAAAAGTGCTGGTCGGCACCACCCCGCTTGCGAGAGAGCAACGCGGATTGCCGGCCTACGATGCGATGAACTTGGTAGCGGAGAGCCTAGACAGGATTGAGGCCGATGAGGCGTTTTTGGCTGATTTCTTGCGCTACGCGCGAGCAATTCAAGCGCGGATGGGGGCGTACGCCCGCGCCGAGGAGACCACCGGGCTCGCCGATCTGAACGACGTGCGGTCTTTGTTGCCGGAAACCCGGGAATTCCTGACCACGCGCTTGACGAAGGGGAGGCGGGTACGGTGAGATTGCGCGAAGTGGCCGTCCATGCCGTGCTGGGTTACGATGGGCTGGCGCTGGACCTGGATGGCGAGGGAGCGGACCTGCACCTAATCTTTGGGCCCAATGAAGCCGGCAAGAGCACCTTGCTGCAACTAATCATCGACCTTCTATTTGGCGGCGTCATCGCCGCCGGCGCGCGCGACGCATACCGCAGCGGATCCTGCCTCGAAGGGGTGGTCGAGCAGCCTGGACACGAACCGCTGCGGCTTTATCGAAAGCGGCAGCGAACACGGCTCGTCCTCCAGAGCGATCCCGAGTTGGCCGAAGAAGACTTCCGATTCCGTTATCTGGGGGGCTATGACCGGGACCGGTTTGCCCTCTTGTTTGGCTTCGACCACCAGCGGCTGCGGGAAGGAGGCATCAGCCTCTTGCAATCGGGGGGCCATGCCGGTGTCTCCTTGTTTGAAGCCGGGACCGGCTTGCAGTATTTGCAAGACGTGCTTAAGGACCTTGCCGAACGCGCGGAAAGTCTGCTGGACCCCGGCTTTCGAGGCAACGCCAACCGGGTGGTGAACAAAGCCTGGCGCGGCTATCAAGAGGCGGAACGCAATATCCGCCGGCTTAGTCTCGGTGGCGATGCCTGGCAGCGTCAAGCAAGTGAGGTGCGCCGCCTAGAGGAGCACCTCGTGCAACTGCAGCGCTCGGTGCAGGACTGGGAGCGCGAAAGGCTCCGTCTCCAGCGCGTAAGCCGGGTGCAGAGCGGTCTGCGGGAACTCGGCGAGATCCGCCGCCGGTTGGCCGCTATCGGCGAGGTGACCCCACTATCGGCCAGCGACGGGGAGAAAATCGTCCAAAATCTCGCAAGTGCGCGGGAACTTACGGGAAAGCTCGCCGATCAGCGGCGGGAAGACGAACGCCTGCATGCCCGTCTTCAGGCCATCACCATCGATTCCACGGTGCTGGCGGCAGACGCGGAGATTGACGCACTGGCCGAAGGCGTGCGACAGTACGTAACCATACGGGACGAGGAGCTGCCGCAGGTGCAAACCCTGCGCCAGGACCGTCAACGGCGGATTGACGACGCCCTGAAATCGCTGGCGCCAGGGATCGAATTAGCCGCCGTGGAGACGCTTCGCATCCCGCTGTCCGAGCAAGACCACATCGAGAGCTTGGCTGAGGCCGTGCAGGAGGCGAAGTCGAACCTCCAAAAAGATGAAACGCATCATCAGGAGCTTTTGCTACAGCAGGAGCACGTAACCAAGGCCCTGGCGGTGGCCGACGAGCTTCCGGAGACGGCCGAATTGCGCGATCTGGTGGACGCGATTCGAAATCAAGGCGACCTCGATGCCCTGATTGAGCAGCGACGGCGGCAAATGGCGCGTCAGCGTGCCAGCCTGGAGAGCTTGTGGACGGGCCAAGGCGTGTGGACGGGTCGCCTGGAGGAGGCGGGCGGCCTGCCCGTGCCTCTGCCCGAGACCGTGGACCGCTACGCCTTGGCGTGGGCCGAGAGAGAGCAAGCGTTGCGGGATTTGCGGCAAGAGCGGAGCAACGCGGAGCGAGCCTTGGCCGATGTGCAGCGGGATTTGCAAATGCTGGAAAGTGCCGGCAGGGTGCCGATTCCCGAGGACCTCGAGCGTGCGCGGGCAGAGCGTGACCAAGGCTGGCAATTGGTCAAGCGGGCATGGCTTTACGGGGAGGCAGACGTCGACGCGATCGGCGCGTTTGCCGGCACAATGCCGCTCGATGAGGCGTTTGAAGCGGCGCTGGGCGAAGCCGACGGAGTCGCCGACGGCATGTGGCAGGATGCCGAGCGGTCGGGAAGGCGCAATCAGCTTTTGCAGCGTCGTCAACAGATTGAAGGCGAACTGGAAGAGCTGGCCGGGCAAGATCACGAACAAAAAAAGGCGTTGGCCTCGCTTGCGGCTGACTGGCAAGGCGAGTGGCAGGCGAGCGCGATCACCGCTAAGAGTCCGGCAGAAATGAAGGAATTCCTGGCCGCCGTTTACCGGCCGGCGGTGGAGGGGCTTCGAATTGTGGGCGACCAGGTGGCAGAGATAGACGGTCTGGTGGGCCGCCGACAGCACTTTCGCCAGGCGCTGGCAGACCTCGGCAAGCCGCTGGGCATTTCCTTACCCGCGTCAGCCAGCCTAAAAACATGGCTGGCCCGCGCTGAGACGTGGCTGCGAGCGGTTGACGAACGCGTCGCGGAGCGCAAAAGTCTTCGCGCGCAAGAGGTCACCCTGGCCGAGCAAGTGGATCAGGGCGAGCGTGGGCTGGCCACCGCGCGCGAGCATTTGGGGCGTCTGAGTAATGAATGGGAGGCGCTCCGGGCGCGTTTTCCGGCGCTGCCCGAGGACATCAGAGGTGCCGTGCGCTACGTCCGGCGGTTGCAGGCGCTGTTTGACGAGGTCGCCGGGCTTGAGCAATCGCGGGCTGAGGTGGCCCGAAAGAAGGACGCCTGCGAGCGCTTTGAAGCCGACGGCGAGCGGTTGGCGATGCGAATCGAAGAGCAGATCGCGGAGTTTTCGTCGCTGGCAGCCTTTATGCGCCATGCCCGCGAGCGCCTGCAACAAGCTCGCGCCGCCCGCGAACAGCACGCCATCCTGCAAGGGGAGATAGCGGCGGTGGCCGATCGCATTCGGGAAACGGCGGAACGCTTGGACGAGACTCAGGCTGCGATCGCGGAACATCAGCAACGCTATCGCTGCCCGGATGGAGAGGCGCTCGAAGAACTGGTCGAGCGAGCTCGCGCCTATCAGCAGCTAAGGGCCGCCCGAGACGACCAAGCACGCATGCTGAGTGAGGCGGGCGACGGAATGTCGGTGGCGGCGCTGGAGGCCGAGTCAGCCCAGTTTGCCGACCGGGACGTGGACACGCTGCGCACAGAAATTTCCCACCTCGCCATGCGGATAGCCGACGGCCAGGGAGAGATCGATGCCGCCAAGGATGAGCTCAACCGCCGCCGCCATGAATTCCTGGCCCTTGACGGCAGCCAGACCGAAGCAGCCGATTTGGCCCAGGAAGCGCGTGGCTATCTGGCCGAGGTCGATCGCGGCTGGAACGAGTATCTGCGGGTTGAACTTGCCCGCCGCCTGCTTCAACGCACGGTGGAAGACTTTCGGGAAAGCAATCAGTCTCAGGTGGTAAAACGGGCGAGCGAACTGTTTCGCCGCCTGACCTTGGGTGCGTATGAGGCGGTGACCGTGGAATATGACACGGACGCGCCCCACCTGGAAGTGATGCATGCGGATGGGACCCGGCGACGCGTGGAGCAGTTGAGCGACGGAACCCGTGACCAACTGTTCCTTGCCCTGCGACTAGCCTTTTTAGACCGGCATCTGGCCGATTCGGCCCCGCTCCCCCTGATCATGGACGATATCTTGGTGCACTTCGACGACGCGCGTACCCACGCCACCTTGGAAATCCTCCATGAATTCTCGCGGCGGACGCAAATTTTATATTTCACTCACCACCAAGCCGTGGTGGACGCCGCCAGCACCTTGGCCGGGCCGACGCCGGTACACCGACTGGGCTAAGCCTCGCCCCCAGACATGCCCACTTAACGCAAACCCGGGCACCGGGTTAGGACTGGGATGCCCATAGGGGGCGGACGGTTTGATAGAGCTTTCGATAGCGGGCGAAGGCGGATTGGTAGACGGTCACCGCCGACGGCTCCGGCTCTGCCGTCCAGGCCACCGTGGGCCTGAGTCGCTCCCCGGCCGCGGAATCCTGGCTCAGTTGCGCTAACCGCGCAGCACCCACCGCGGCGCCCGGGTCCTCGACCACGTCGATCGGGCTGCCTAGCGCATCGCAGAGGATTTGAGCCCAAAGCGCGCTCTTGACACCGCCTCCGGTCGCCACCAGACGATGCGGGGTGGCCAGCGCCTGCATCGTTTCCACGACGTCCTTGAGGCTCAGGGCAACGCCTTCCAGCACACTTCGAATGAGGTGGCTTCGTCGATGGGCGGAAGAGAGCCCAAACCACACCCCGCGAGCGTCAGGATCGTTGATGGGGGCCCGTTCACCGTTCAAATAGGGGAGGAACAAGAGACCATCGGAACCCGGGGGAGCGGTGGCGGCTTCGTCCGTCCAGGCATCGAAGGTCGCGGTCGGGCCAAATCGCTCGTGCAGCCAGGTGAGCGAATAGGCAGCGGCCTGGGTCACTCCCATCCAATACCAGTGTTCGGGCAAGGCGTGGCAGAAGGCATGAATTGAAGCGTGGGGGGGAGGCTCGAATCTCGGCCGGGGCCAGAACACCACCCCCGACGTGCCCAGGGAGATGCCGACGGTCCCCTCCGCGATGACGCCGGTGCCCAGGGCGCTGGCCGGCTGGTCGCCGGCGCCGGCGACGACGGGAATGCCGCGGAGAGCCTCCGGCCCGATTCGATTGGTGCCCACGACGACGGTGGACTCGGCCACCGGTCCAATCCATTCGGCAGGCAGATCCAACTCCTGCAGCCAAGCGTGGGCCCATTGGCGTCGGGCGACCGAGAGCCAATAGGTGCCCGAGGCATCGCTCACCTCACTGCCCCAGTTGCCGGTCATGATGAAGCGCAGCCAGTCCTTGGCCACCGCAACATGACGCACTTGGCGCCAAATTTCCGGCTCGTGGTCGCGAACCCAAAGACACTTAATCAGCGTATAGTTCACCAACGGCAGGTTGCCGAACCGTTGCCATAATTCCTTCTCCCCGTAGGTATCGAACAGGTCGCGCACCTTATCCGCCCCCCGGTTGTCAGACCACAAGATGGCTGGCCGGAGCGGGCTACCGGCTCCGTCGCAGAACACCGAGGTGTGCATTTGTCCGGTCAACCCAATCGCCAAAATGCGCGCCGGGGCGGAGGCGGCCTGCTCGAGCACGTTTTCGAGCGCCCGTTGCCAATCTTGAGGGTACTGTTCATTCCATCCCGGCCGCGGCGTCTGGGTGGGATAAGGGGAGACCGCCTGCCAAAAGCTTTCGCCCGCGGGGTCGATAATGACCCCCTTTAAGCCCTGGGTACCCACGTCGATGCCCAAAAATCCTGACCGCATGCGCTTACTCCTTCTTCCCGGCTGATTGCTTCTCAACCGTCGCTGGGCGGGGATTGTGCGGGATTTCCCGCTTTCCGGTGATTGGGCCCATTATACCAACCCTCGGCCGCCGTTTCACCAGCATTTGGTGCCCAAATGGCCGGCCACTTGGCGGCCCATCCGGTTGGCGGCAGGAATTCGGCGCCCAGGTGCCGTAAGTATATCCATTGCCTCTGGTCGCCCAGGCGGCCGGGGAAGGCTACGCACGATGAACGAGGAGGAACGGAAGTGACTGAGACAGCAGAGAGATTTCATCCGACCAAGCAGGATCGTTTTACCTTTGGCTTGTGGACTGTGGGTAATCGCGGTCGGGATCCGTTTGGCGCGGCGGTGCGACCAACGCTGCCGCCCACTACCGCCGTCGAGCGGCTGGCAGAATTGGGCGCTTATGGGGTGACCCTGCACGACAACGATCTGGTACCCATCGATGCTACCCCCGGCGAGCGGCAAGCCATTGTCGGCGACTTTCAACAGGCGCTCGCCGACCACGATATGCGGGTTCCCATGGTCACCGTCAATCTCTTTTACGACCCGGTGTTCAAAGATGGCGCGTTGACCTCAAGCGTCCCCGCCATCCGGCGCTACGCCTTGGACAAAGCCAAGGCGGCGATCGACCTGGGACACCAGCTGGGCGCGGAAACCTTTGTCCTTTGGGGGGGCCGGGAAGGCAGCGAGGTCGACGCGGCGAAAAATCCCCTCGATGCGATGGCGTGGTACCGCGACGGGGTGAACGCGCTCACGGAGCATATTTTGACCAACCGATATGCGATCCGGATTGCCATGGAGGCTAAGCCCAACGAACCGCGCGGTGATATTTACCTAGCCACCACCGGCGCCATGCTGGCCTTTATCGCGACCCTGGACCATCCGGAAGTGGTCGGGGTCAACCCCGAGATCGCGCACGAGAAGATGGCTGGCCTTAATCCCTGTCATTCCGTAGCCCAAGCCTTGAGCGCGGGAAAACTGTTTCACATTGACCTTAACGATCAGAAGCCCGGTCGCTTCGACCAGGACTTGCGCTTCGGCTCCGACGATCCCAAGGGCGCCTTTTACGTGGTGAAACTGCTGGAAGAGGGCGGATACGAGGGACCACGGCACTTTGACGCCCACGCCTATCGGACTGAAGACATGCAGGGCGTGTTCGAATTTGCCCACGGATGCATGCGTACGTATTTGATCCTCAAGGATAAAGTGGTTCGGTTTGAAGCCGACCAAGAGATCCAAGGTCTCTTGCAGAGCATCCGTACCCGTACCGGGAACGCAGATGCTTTCGACCGCGAGACGTGGGGGGCTGTCGGCTATGCCTATGAGCGACTCGACCAACTGGTGATGGAGCTCCTGCTGGGAGTGCGCTGAGCCTCCCAAGGGCAGGGCGGCTCTCGGGACCGAGACGAGGATTACGACCCGCGACGGAGAAACATGGTGCCCTGAGGCGCAATGCTTGCGGCCGAGACAGCGCCTGCCGGAGGTGAGCGGATCGCGCATAGGTAGGGCCCCAATCTCGGCCGTAAGCCACCCGTGGCTGAGCTTTGATCAGCAGGCACCTGCATAGGAAAGTTAACCAGGCTGGCGCGGGCGGCCTGGTTAGCTGGGCCAAGTGGCTCACGTAATGAACCGGCTGGACCGTGCCGAACCGACGTCCATCAGAATTCCGGTTCCTCGCTGATCCGCTGGGAGGAGAGGGAACCAATGGCCTCCAGACCCGCCGTCTTCCACTCTTCACAGTAGAGAAAGTGGTCACCGGTGATGACGAGGTAACAGGCCAGTATCAAGATCTCGGCAGATAGGTTGGGCACCGCGCGTTGCAGCGCTTCTTGGAGGCCGATCTGCTCCGCTTGTGCTGCAACAAATACATCGTGCCAAACTCCAACCCGGTGGATCGGCGAATCTCGTCGGCGGTAAACGTGGCGAGAGATGCCGCCCCCTCGACAGTCACCCCGGCTGAGACCATCCGCGCAACGTACTCAGGTTTGTATACTGGCTGGCCGGTGGTCGCATCGATCTTGCCGATCAGCACCCGCCGGTTCCGCGGCTTGCCTTCGGCATTGCGATAGGACACGGACTCGTAGACATAGACGTTGTCGCCCGCTCTTAGCCGGACGATGCATGCGATAAAGCATCCTCCTCGTAGCTATAAAACTCGGGAGAATGATACAAGATCCGGTTCCCGTACCATTGTCGACAAGTGCGGCCAAGAATTGGGATCACAGAAATGGTCTACCGTTATTGTGTGACGAAATATCGGCTGTAGGTATAATTATTAGCGGGAATTTAGGCTACATGCTGAGTTTTACCATTAGCTGGCGGCAGAGCCCGGAAACCCTTGCTGTTCTAGCGATAGAAGGATTGACTAAGTGTAAGGGTACACACAAAAACTGGGGAGCGCTCGATCTCCTCATAATGAGTAGATTCTACACGACTATCCCGTATTCCTGCCGTGGAACGCGAGGAAAACCGCACGTTATACATACAGGTCCGGAAATACTGAGGGACTGGACCCGCTCACCAGCACCTGCACCAGCCGCACCTTACACATACAGGTCCGGAAATCCCTTATGCAATGCTGGTTTCCGCGGTTGTGCAATAACGGCGACACTCAAGTATATCATTCGATAGCCTCGGCGCACGACTGTTTTTGGGTTGCTCTCGCCGCACTTGCTTGAACTCGCTGAGAAACTGCGCCTGATTTGCTAGAGGCGTTTATTTGCGAAGACCATAGCTTGAGCGAGACGACAGGAATATGTCGAACGTGGAAGGTTAAGCTTTTAGTGTGAGAATGATAGTTACCGTGGCGAGGAGCACAGCGATAATGCCTCCCCCCGTCCAGTAGCGCAGGCCACTAATTTCTTGTTTGATTTCTTGGCGCAACCCGTTCACTTCTTGTTTGATTTCTTGACGTAGCCCGTTCACTTCTTGTTTGATTTCTTGACGTAGCCCGTTCACTTCTTGTTTGATTTCTTGGCGCAACCCGTTCACTTCTTGTTTGATTTCTTGGCGCAACCCGTCAATTTCTTGGCGCATGATATCTTGATCATGACGGATGTCGTCCAGGCGACTAAGAATCAGTTGGCTGATGCTGACCTTTTCGCCAAAATCCGCCGGCAAAGCCGATGGATTCTCTTCGGGCGCCATGGACATCGCGATTCTCTCCTTAAAAAAAGATATGAGGTGGTGGGTGATATTGCTGCTCTGACCGACTCTGATCAAGCCCGCGACTGTTCGCCAAGAGCAACTTGGTCAGTTCGGCCACCTCGTCGAACGACATGCACATCGCCTTTACAGTACTTACCGTCCTGTGCCGCCGACTTTCTTGCCAACCTTGTGGCCTTGCGTTCCGCCATTCGCATGAGTTCCGTCATTTCCAACACCTCCAACACTTGAGCGGTTGGTTGGGGGATAGTTGACGACCGCTGAGTCCGAGAATGAGGGCTGCGATATAGTTCTGTTCTTCGCGATCCACTTGCCAGGTTAACTCTAGTATACGGCGAAACGCGGTGTCCGTCGAGACGGTGGAAAACCGCATGTGAAACGCAAACGCCAAGCGAACGCGATCGGTCGGACTCCAGAGATGGGTAGCCAAATGAGTGGCCACCGTGTCCAAGGCGGCTTCGTCGTCAAGGTCTGCGTGCCGTTGTTTAGCAGCAATACCTCTCCCGCACGCGCCGAACTCAGGTATTTGGCAACAACATCTTGACTGTCGCGGGGGATTCGCGTGCGCATAATGTGGCCTCCCAAAGAAAAACTTACACCCCCTCATAGAGGGACGGGGCGTTGGGTCGACGCGCACGGCGGTTTCCGATCCAGCGCGGACAGGGCCTGCTTGCCCTCCCTTCCATCCGGGCGGGTGAAGGTGACATGCCAACCCTAGCCGTCCGGGGCGCCGAGCACCACCACGACTGGCCTCCACGCGCCGTGGTCTTTCAGCCCGGGCATCCCGCCGTCGTTGGTGTCTCCGTAGGCGGCATCGTGGTCGTGCTCGCATGCGCCGAGACGGACCAGGTTCCGCTGGAATCTCCGAGCAATTACCAGCATGCAGGTGCTAAAATGGATATAAGGAGGTGCGCAGATGGCGGAAGTTTTGCTCAGCCCGCTGGTTGACTTTCTCTTCAAGCGGATTTTCGGTGAT
>JAJZXC010000113.1 GCA_021846365.1 Bacillota bacterium
TCCGGTCAATCAGGTTGGTCAGTTCATATGGATCCCGGTCGAGATCATATAACTCGTCGGTCGTGAGCAGATTGACCACGAGCTTGAAGTGCCCGTCAGTCACCCCGCGGATGGGAAGAAACCCTCCCGTTCCATCATCGTCGACGTCGTCGCGGTTAAATTCGATGAACACGCTCCGACCGGCGGGGCGCTGGTCAGAGCCAAACATTCCCAACAGGCTTTCTCCTTGGCCGCCAGCCGCCAGCGGCACCCCAAAAGCCTCCAGAATGGTTGGCGTGATATCGACCAGGGAGACGGGCTGCACCCACCGCGCGCCGGCAGGAAGATGTCCTGGCCAGCGAACAATCAAGGGCACGCCGACGATCTCTTCGTACAGGGCCGGTCCTGTACCCCAAATCCCGTGCGCGCCCAGTCCGTCTCCGTGGTCGGCCGCATACAGGACCAGGGCGTCTGGAGCATAGCGGTCAATTCCAGTGAATAGGCGGCCGACTTCGTGGTCCAAAAACGCATGACATCCCAAGAACGCGGTCAAGGTGTCCTTCCCCTGTCGGTTTCCGGTCTGCGCCCAGCGCCGAATGTGCTCGGGCTTGTCGGCTAGGCCGTCGGCTTGGTTAGGGGAATCGGGGAACGCAAGCGCCGCCTGCGCCTGTACCCAGCACTGCGGAGCCAAGAAGGGATGGTGCGACTCATCGTATGAAACCACCAGCAAGAAATCCATCCTCCGGTGCTGCTCGACAAAGGCGAGCGCACGGTCGGAACAGCGGTGGGCATAGGTAAAGGACGCGCTGACGCCTGCTCCTGCAAACGTCGTCCCCACCAAGCGCGAGCGCACCCGGTCAGCCGGGGACAGCTCTTCCAGATAGCAGCGCAGATCATACCAGGCGTCGGGTTCCCAGCCGAGCGCAGGGTGCCCGCTGCCAAAATAGTCGGTACCATCTAAGTGCCAGGTGCCGATGTACCCGCAGCTGAGTCCGGTTGCCTGGAGTCGCTGGCCCACGGTTTTACCGTGAGCCAACGGCAGATTATTGGCCCAGCAACCGTTGGCGTGGGGATACAGGCCGGTCAATATGGCGGAACGCGCGGGTCCACAGGATGCTTGCGCGGTATAGGCACGGTTGAACAAGACGCCGGTGCTCGCCAGCCGATCTAGATTCGGAGTGTGAATCCTATGGGCGCCAAATGCTCCTAGCATGTCCCGGCGCTGAGTATCGGCCAGAATGAGTATGACTTGTCTTAAATGCCTCATGGGACACTTCCTCAACAACGCCGATCCGGTGGTTGCTTGCGCTCGTCGGATATCGACCGCGTGGCAAACTTCGAGTATGCTATGCTTTTAGGAGACGGCCTGCTGGTTGAAGGCTCAACAGGCCGCCCTGGTCTTCTATCGACCATGGTCGGAAGTATGCTCTAATTCCCGGAGAGGTGCCTGCGCTTGACTGAGACAAGTCCGACCCAGGCGAGCGTGCCGGGATGCCCCGCACCGCGGCGCTAGACCAGCCTAGAACCGCCCTAGCGAAGCTCTTGGCTGCGCCTAACTCATGATACCGTAGCTCAAGGCTACGGTCAAGGGTGGATACCATTGGAGTGGAAAAATGTTTTGCCAGCCCGGCTCGCGTCGTCGCGCACCCAAGCCGGCCTTTCCAAAACGGATTTGGGCCAACGCGTGGGTGTAACCAGGGTCTCCATTCACGAATTTGAGACCGGTCGAAAAATACCGTCGCTAGACACCGCTATTGCGCTCGCCGCCGCGCTCGGCGTTTCTTTGGACTGGCTGACCGGTTATGACCGGCGGGCGGAAGGCACCGTCGCCTCGCAACGGGCCGCCGAACCTCTCCCCGACGCACGCTACCACCCCCCCAATAGGTTGCCGGGCGCGCCGCGGGCTCACCGCCAGACCTGCCCTGAATGCGGCCACGCGGAATCGACTTGGCTTCCCGCACCACCCCTGGCGACCGAGGAGACCGTCTCCTGGGCCACCCTGGTCTGCGGGGCCTGCGGCTACACCCGGTGGTTTACCATCGATCCCGCGGGAAACAACCACTCGGTTTGACCCAATTCGACTTGGCCCCGGGCGGCCGGCCTACCAGGATGTTGTCCGTAAATTAAATCTCGGTCACGCTAACCCATAGATATGGTTATGGTTGGATCGGTTCCATATAGGTGGCATGTTCCGATTTGGAGTCTGGAACAAGAGGACCACTGGACCCACCCAATCCATGCCGTGCACCTCGGTTGCGGACCCTTCGCCGTCGCGCAGCGCCCGGACTCGGACCGGTCCGCGCCGACTTAAGCCATTTTGCCGAAGGTCGCTCCCCCGTCAACATAGAGCGGCGCACCCATGACAAATTTCGAT
Organism: Bacillota bacterium; assembly: GCA_021846365.1. Taxonomy (GTDB): domain Bacteria; phylum Bacillota; class Sulfobacillia; order Sulfobacillales; family Sulfobacillaceae; genus JAJZXC01. The sequence goes on from JAJZXC010000113.1 coordinate 2,354, forward strand.
TCATCTGAGGCCAGAAAGAGCGCCGCCTGGGCCACATCCTGGGGGCGGCCCAAGTCTCCGCTCAACTGCCGTTGGCGGATGGTGGCCAAGGCCTCCTCCCTGTCCGCATACGAACGAGTCAGATAGTCCTCGACAAACGGGGTGAGAATGGTCCCCGGCAACAGCGCGTTGACTCGAATGTTATATGAGGCATAATCCACTTGCATGGATTTGGTCAAAGCCAGGACGGCACCCTTGCTGGCGGCGTAGACCGCTCGCCGCATCAAACCGATTTCGGCCACACACGACGACATGTTGATGACATTGCCTTGCCGACGCTTCATCATCGTCGGCAGCACGGCCTGAGACACCAAAAATACGCCCTTTAGGTTGACCTTCACCACCTGGTCCCAAAGTTCCTCGCTAATCTCGTGCACCGCCCCGACTCCGGCGATGCCGGCGTTGTTGAACAACACGTCAATCTGACCGTATTGCTGAAGTACGCCCTCGACCATCTCCGTCACCCGCCCTTTGTCGGTCACGTCGACGGGAAAAAATGTGGCTTCACCGCCCTGGGCCTCGATTTCCTGCACCGTGGCCCGCCCGTTTTCTTCTGAGACGTCGGCTACTGCCACCCGCGCCCCTTCGGCGGCAAACAGACGGGCTGTGCTCTGACCAATGCCCGATCCGGCTCCGGTGATCAAGCTGACTTTCTCCAATAATCGCATACGATCCCTCTTTTCTTAGGCGCCCTCTTCGGTCACGCCGCATCGCCGACCTCCGAGGGACTAGGTGAGTCTCCCGACGATTCGGCCGCCGGCGGCTAGACGGGTGCGCGTCTGCTATCACTGTACGGCCAAGCGCGGACGGGGGCAACGGGGCAACCGGCCCGATTTCGCTCTCCAGCCGCGGCCAGGAGATTTTCAGTTTTTGGCGTCTTGTTCGATGGCCGCCAGCGTCTTCGCTACCTCCTGCAGGTCAGCCGCCACAACGCTGATCTGGGCGCGAAGCCGCACCATGTCCGCCTGGGAGACGGGCACCATGACCGGGGTCGGTTGCCACGCCCCTCTGATAAATCCGTTGTAGGGCGTCACGTCCCAGTCCTGGGCGGCGCCCACGCATTCAGCAACATGGAATTGCCAGATCATGGGCCGCATCCCGCCGATGGCCGGCAGCGTTTCCCATCCTGCCATCGCTCGAGCCGCGTCGCTTGGGCACGAGGTGCCGGCGACATACAGGACGAATGCTATTCCGGGGATCCACCCGGTGGTCCCAAAGCTCTGCGACCAGAAGCGGGGGGAAATATACACTCCGGGCACGACGCCCACGGCTTGGTCCAATTGATGCAAGGCACCCGCCATGACCAGTCGGTTCAGCCCAATGTCTGTCGCCCAGCCACCGTTGCCTGCCTCCGTATCCAAGAAGAGCGTTTTCCCGCCCACTGACGGGGTTTCGTGCAGCACCTCGACCGCCGCTGCGGCCTGCGCCGCTCCCCACGCCCCGGCGGTTTGGTTGGCTGGCCGCCCGGGATGGGAGGGTCCCCCTAAGTCCCAATATCCGTACACTTGGGCCGCGGGCAGGGCACGGGCGGCTTCGGCGTCAAAGCCCACCGAACTCGCGGTCAGCTCGCCACCCAGGCGTCCTATATAAAAATGCTCGGCGGCGCCGCCGGTTGGGAACGGCATGGCGTTGTTGGTGTCCGTCCCCACGTAATATGGCGGTGTCCTCACCTGTCTTTCCCTCGATTCTGGTGCCCTCGCTACCGAAGCCTGGTCGATCTTTCCGGAACTGATGGCGGAGCGGAGGCTATGTGGTTATCTTCTATGTCACCTTCTATGTCGCCGTGGCTCCCGGAGTGCCTGCACAAGAGTCGGCGGCGACAAATCCAGATCGCTCGTGAACGATGGCGTCCGGGGGGTCACAGTTCCCACGGGGATCGTACAGACCACGTTGACGCCGACGACGCTGCTGGGGCGATCGCCGCGCAGTAAGGGGGTCCAATCCTGGCAGGTGACCATCCAAGATCGATCCGGTAGCTCGGCACGGGTCCCAACGGGTGTTTGGGATTGCCTGTTTTCAGACCAATGCACCGATGCAGTAGTTGACGATCAATGCCGTGATTGCTTGGTATCGGCGCAAAAATCAGGTTGAAGCCTTTTATGAAACCAAATCGCCGCTCGCTCTGCGGCCACTCTTCGTAAGTCGGAGTGAACGGATTCGCGCGCACGTGATGGCGCGCGTCTTGGCCTACTCTCTGTACAAAACGACATGGAAGAACGGTTCCCTCGGCAAGGCCGCGGCGACTCGCCGACGACCGTGCCGCAAGTCCTCGCCTCAGTGCAGATTAATCGGTTGCGGATCCAATCCACGGGGCAAACTCGGTTGACCTTGACCGAACCGTCGGACCTTCAACGCACGTACGTCACCGCGCTCGATTGGGCGGCAATCTTGGACGATTCCACCGTCAGATCGGTGGTGGAGGCCATGCCAACTTGGTTGTAGTCACTAATTCTGTGATGGCGATCCCGGAATTCCTTGTGGCCCAACGGATGGGAACATATGGTGCCAACGATGGGTTATAGTTGTATGCCTTCCAGGCCAGTGAGTCAGTCCCAACCACCTTCGCCTATGCTCAGGCATCCAGCCCCGATCAGAAGGCGGATCTAAGACGACAAGCTCAGATGCTCGAAATGTACCGCTCGGTCAACGGTTGGTCATTTGAAGCAATCTCGGTTCGGGTATGAACTATCACAAGTTCGGGCATGGGGAATCTTTTACAACGGACTGTCGACGGTGATGTCGAACGCCTGGTAATCACCGACCACAGGATCGGCTGCTCCGTTTTGGTGCCCAACTGGTCTTCGCGATCTGCGAAGCGAAGGATACCGAAGCGGGACGATGAGCCTTCTTTTGAAGAGGAACTCGCTCAGGACGTGGCTGGCGTCCTAGCTGTCGCCACGGCCAACCGACGCCATAAGGACGCCTTTGTGCGAATACTCGCTCCGACTGTCCGCTCTACCGATTTGGACAACTCCCAGGCCATGCGAAACCGGGATAAGATGGGCCGGATGCACTTCTGGAAGCTGCCGATTCACCTCTATGATCGCGCTCTTTTCAATGCCGCTGACACCATGAAACGCTGGATCTTGGCCGCGCTCTCAGGCATATATCAAGAGAAAAGTATTCCACGCTTTTGAGGGAACGAAACGCCACTAGGCCTTCTGGCTGCGCGGAAATTCGCCCGGACCGGGCCGTCTTGCGCGACGAGACTCCCGAGCTCAAATTTGCCATTTCTCCGACGAATCGCAAGGCGGTAGCCCGGCTTGTTCGCTGCCCGCCCCGGGTTCACCTCCGCCGCTTTTGAACTCGACAATTACGGTTTTTTCTCAACCATGGCAAGTCGTGGCTTTCGATGGTGAGCCCGATCCCACGACCGGCGCATCGTCATTCCCTGGTTCAGATGTCACCAACAACGTCCGGGTGGTGTTTGACCCGGTGCGATCCCGGGTTATTCCCGAACGCGCCAAGCCTAGGTCATAGGGCTCGGGGAGCTTAGCGAAACCACCTGCGAGCACGGGCAAAGAAGCTGGCCGGGTCCTCGGATGCTAGAAGCGCGCCTCAATCTGGGCCATTTGAAACCGGATGCCCGCACGGTCAGTGACCGGGCCGAGGTAAAGCGCTGGATCTCCGAGGCGGTGCTAGTCAGCGAAGCCGAAAAGTGGTATACCGAGACTCGTCCGAGATTCTTGGTATCACGTATTTAGGGGGGTCTTCATGGGTAATTTGCATGGTAAGGTTGCGGTGGTCACCGGCGGAGCCAGCGGCATCGGCGAAGCCACGGTCAGGGAAATGGCGGCCGCCGGAGCCTCGGTGGTGATCGCCGACCTTGATAACCTGAAGGGCGGGGCTCTCGCCGCCGACCTCCGCGCCAGCGGCCAGACGTGCAATTATCACCCGGTCAACGTAAGCCGGGAAGCAGACGTGCAAGTGCTGGTGGAAGAAACGCTCGCCGAGTATGGTCGGCTTGACATTATGGTGGCTAACGCGGGCGTAAACGCCCCGTCGCCAACGGTGAGCCTCAGTCTCCAGGCTTGGCATGAGAACTTGGCGGTGAATTTGGACGGGGTCTTCTTGTCCGCCAAGCACGCCATCCGCCACATGCGGCAGCATGGTGGCGGAGCGGTGGTAATTACGGGCTCCGTCCTTGGCCATGTGGGAGCGTCGGGCGGCGTGCTGCCCTACGCAGCCGCCAAGGCCGCCGTGGTCAACATGGCACGCGCGTTGGCTTGCGAATACGCGGCCGAACATATCCGAGTCAACACGGTGTCGCCGGGCTACGTCATGACGCCCCTTTTGGAAAATCTCGACTCGCAAGCCATAGAGCGGCTGGTCAGTCTGCATCCCATGGGGCGGCTCGGCAAACCTTCCGAGGTAGCGAAAGCCATCGTCTTTCTGGCGTCGGATGATGCCAGCTTTATCACCGGCACCAGTCTCCTGGTGGATGGAGGATACACCGCACGTTAAGCAGCGAGGCGCGGGCGGCCGGTTCCGACGCCTCGACCATCCAAAACAGGGACGGCAAGGAGACATCCGTGGACTTTCAGGGATATCGGGTGACCACGGTTACCCGCGTCACTCGGCGCGCCCTCATTCTAGGCAGTGCGGCCTTGGCCGGCGAGTGGCCGACGATTCATCGCCGGTGGTAAAGTGGGTCACCGATTCTACGCCCGGGTAGCCCGCCCCTATCTCGACTCGGCCGTCGGCGGCCGATCCTAGCCCAGCAAGCGATTGACCGCAGACCCCAAATGGCAAATACCCAGCTCGTGAAAGGAGACTGCTGTGAATCCCAAGTCAACCTCTCAGCCCGTCAACACCAATGTCCTCTGGATTTTGGGCGATCAGCATCGCGGATCGGCCACCGCCTACAACCTGGATCCCAACGCTCGCACGCCCAATTTGGATAACCTGGCCACCTCGGGCGTCAACTTCGCCCAGGCCGTCTCCGGGTTCCCCCTCTGTTGTCCGGCTCGGGGGTCGTTCTTGACCGGGCGCTATCCCCATCACATGGTTCCTGGCCACGAATACCCGCTGCCCGCCGATGCGCCCACCATCGCTCACGTATTCAATGATGCCGGCTATCACACCGCCTATTTCGGCAAGTGGCATCTCGACGGGTTTCACGAACGGAGCGGCCGCGCCGCCATGCACATCGTGCCCGCCGAACGTCGGGGCGGCTTTCAACAGTGGATCGGGTACGAGAATAACAACAGTCAGTGGGATGCCTGGGTCCATGGCGGCAGCGGGGAAGAATCCGCCCCCTACCGATTGCCCGGTTTTGAAAGCGACGCGCTCACCGATCTCTTGTTGCAGTATCTCCGCCAAACCGCCGAACGCCGCAGCCGCGGCGATCACACTCCCTTTTTTGCCGTGCTCTCGGTGCAGCCACCGCACGACCCCTATCAAGCCCCGGAGCCATTTCGCCGACATTTCACGCCTGCCCGCATCCAACTCCGGCCCAATGTCCCCCCCATCAAGCGCGTGGTGGAGCGGGCACGCCGAGAGTTGGCCGGTTATTACGCCATGATCGCCAACCTGGACTGGAATGTGGGCCGCATCGTCGATGTTCTGCGCGAAACCGGCCTAATGGACTTCACCCACGTCATGTTTTTCAGCGACCATGGCGACATGCACGGATCACACGGCCAGTTTCGAAAGACCGGGCCGTATGATGAGTCGATTCGGATTCCTTTGCTGATTAGCGGGGAGCAGTCGTTTTATCACCAACGCAAAACCGGCGTCAGCCCCGTATTGTTCAATCACGTCGACATGGCGCCGACCAGCCTGGGTTTAGCCGGGATCACGCCGCCGGCGTGGATTGAAGGCACCGACTATTCCGGCCATCGCCTGGCCGAACGAACCGCACCCACCCCCGACTCGGCCTATTTGCAGTCAGTGGTGCCCACCGGCCACCACGACAGCGTCGACCGGCCCTGGCGCGGAGTGGTGACCGCCGACGGTTGGAAGTACGTCGCCTTTGAGGCCGTCCCCTGGCTATTGTTCAACTTAAACGAGGACCCCTTCGAGCTGGCCAACCTGGCCCACAATTCCCGTTACGGGGCGGAACGCCGACGGCTCAACGACCGCCTGGGCCAGTGGATTGCCGACACCGGGGATGCCTTTGCCCTTCCCGATCTCTGATCGCGAAGCACACCGCCGCAAGTTCAACCAATTACCCGACAATTGGTTAATGGCTGGCAGCACGACCACGAAAATCAGACGGCGACTTGGGGCGCGGAACCGCTTAGCGCGCAAACGGACGGTCTTCGCCCCTAATGGCGTCAATGTCAAGATAGGCGGCCCAACAATAGCCGTCTGCGATCTGCTCGTGCACCTTCAACAGTTCCAGCACCTCCTGGGTGGGCAATGGCATTGCCCGGTTTTTTAGAACGGCAAATCGGCCGGATACCGACGCATATACCGGCGAAATAAATAATCCCGCAGCCATAGACGCAGTGGCCAGAGTTTCAGCCAGGATACAAGCCGCAGTTTGACTCGCCACACAGGCTGCTGGCCACGCGATGCTTCGGGTAGATACGGCGTCGTAGATACTCGACGCACCAGTTATCAGCCGACGTTACCCGAACGGTCCAGACGTGTTTGCCGCATCGTGCGCATTCCGAAAGCCGACGCATTTGAACACCCTCTTTTTTGCCGAGAGGTTGCGAGCGTTATGCTCGGGGCAAGCTAAAATCGAGGAGCCAGGAGCGTTCCGAGGATTACACCGATAGCAGTTAACACAATCGTTAACCAAGTACTATTGCGAAAGACAAGACGAGCCTCGAGGCCATCGATACGCTTGTCGACTTGATCAAACCGCTTATCCATTTGCGCAAAACGGTCATCAAACCGCTTATCCATTTGCGCAAAGCGGTCATCAAACCGCTTGTCCATTTGCGCAAAGCGGTCATCAAACCGTACTCGCTGGTCGTTGAACCGTTCGTTCATCTGGGTACTGAGAAGTTGAATTTGGTTGCTGATTAACACCCAGGGCATCTCTACAACTGCTCCGGTAGTCGGTTCGGGCGCTTTTTCGTCGGCCATGGCCGGATCCTCCTTCGGCGTCATGTCAGCACCTCCAGTATACCACCAAAACCCCGCCGCTCGTTGGCGGCGGGACGACGTATGCGGGTATATCCGAGAGAAAAACGGCCTGAACCTAAATCGAAAATACATGGATAGATTGCCCAGAACCTAGGGACTACCATTTATGGATATAATCGCCTGAAACCGTGATCGCACGCCGGGCCATACCTCCGGGGCATGAAACTTGGCCGCAAGAATGCGGGCCGCTTCCGCATCGATCCATTGGGTAATCAACAGGTGGGGCCAGCGTTCCCACCCGCTATAGCCACCTGTGCGCGCGCAAATACCAAACCCGCCACCACGACATTGGTATCCCACAGCACGCACATTATTTAGGGTCCTTGGGATCCTTCTGGCTTCTGTCCATGGCTCTGCCCGGACCTCGCGGGCCCAGCGGTAAATATCCTCCTCGGTAATGCCCTCGGCAGCCGCGATCGCCTTGAGGCGACCTTGCGCGCTCTCCACATCGGGCAGGCTCAACTTTTACACCGGCAAGGTTCCGTCCGCTGCCTTGACAAACGCCAACACATCGCCGGCGTGAATATCGAACTGCTCGCGAATCTTCTGGGGAGTCGTGATTTGTCCTTTGGTGGTCACTCGAGACATCTCCATAGCTTGATCTTCGGTAAGGAATTCTTACCTACAACATATCACACCACACTTAACGATGCGAATGGCTGACTATCCGGCCAGGCCTGACGCCCGGGTGGCAGGCTTGCCACTGGGGAATCCTCCTGCCCAGGAGACATCCATGCCCCGGGTTTGGGCCACCCCCATGAATGAAAAACGGGGGTCGCGGTCGGCATAGATATAGACCAGTAATCGATATATAGTGCAGCTTATAACCTACTAGGTACCAGATGTTGTGTCGACCATCTTTTTTCACAGGAGAGCGGGGGGCAGCAGCATGACGGTGACGTCTCGGGGTGGTCACACCGCTCTTGCCATGCGACCACATCTTGCCCGAATACTACACAGTGACAACACGGAACCAGATCCGGGTGTTTTCGCAGCACGTGACACAGGCCCTCGTTTTCGATTTCACTGTTGCCGACTACGGCCACCC
>JAJZXC010000114.1:0-1362 GCA_021846365.1 Bacillota bacterium
CTTCATCATCCGTCTCGCCGTCTTGATCAAGGTTCGGGCAACGGTGCTCGGGGTCGGGGATATGTTTTCTGGCCCAACTTCGGGCGGGAAGCGACAAGGTGGTCAGACACCCGGTTTCGATGCCCGCCCTACAGCGGCCACATCCGCGCCGGCAAAAATCCTCCGTCGACCACGTGCACCGCCCCGGTGATGAACCGGCTGTCAGCGCCAAGCAAAAAGCGGATCACGCCCACCACGTCGTCAGGCTGACCCAGCCGGCCCAAAGGCGTGTTCTCGGTCACCCATGCGCTGAGTTCCTGACGCGCCCACAACGCGGCGTTGAAATCGGTCTGAATGAAGCCCGGCGCCACCGCGTTGACGCGGACGGCGCGGTCGGCAAAGTCGATGGCCATCGCGCGGGTTAGTTGCACCACCGCCGCCTTGCTGGCGGCATACAGTCCCGCCCCTTTTAGGACATCGAACGCGTTGAGCGAGGCCAGATTGACGATGGCTCCCCCGGCGGCCATCGAAGCCACCACCGCTTGGGTGAAAAACAACAGCCCTTTGACGTTGACGCCCATCACCGCCTCATAGTCATCGGGGGTAATCGTGGTCAGCGTTCCCCGTCGCGTCGTACCCGCATTATTCACCAGGCCGTCAATCAATCCGGCCCGACCGACGATCTCCTCCACCACGCGGGAGGCCTCGCCCGTATTCGAAAGATCATAGACCATCAAGTCAGCCCGCCCCCCCTCATCTCGGATCGCGGTCACCACCTCCGCCAACGCTCGCTCGTCGCGGGCGATGGCCCACACCCAGGCCCCCTCTCGGGCTAGCGCTTGCGCCACCGCCCGACCGATTCCCCGACTGGCCCCGGTCACCACCACCACCGGCGCTGCCCCGCTCATTGCGCCACCGCTCCTTTCTCGGCTCTTAGGCGCTTTCCCGCATCCGAATCAGCGTCTTGCCCCACCGCCCAGGGGCCTCCCACCGCCGTTCCCGCAGGAATTCCGCGGCTTCCTCCAAACCCAGCCGATCCGACACCACATCTTGGGGAGTGATGACCCCGTCGGCGATTAGAGCCAGCGCCTGGGAAAAATCATGCGGGTACAAGCGGCTGAAGGTCATCCGCACATTCTTGCGAAAGAGCCCGGTCGGCGGCGGGAGCAGGGTATCCGCCTTGGGCACGCCGTAGACGATGAGGTGTCCACCTGCCCTCACGGCGTCCGCCGCCAGCGCCAAGGTGGCGCTGGCCCCCACCCCGTCGACAACCACCTCCAGGCTAGGAGAAACTCCCGGCTGCTGGCCGCCGACACCGGCAAATAGCCCCCATAAAGGTCGTCCCATTCGGCCTGCGTCCGCTCTGCCAACAGTTCGCGGGCC
>JAJZXC010000114.1:1462-10523 GCA_021846365.1 Bacillota bacterium
CCCCAGGCTCCGAAAATACGGCATCGCGCAGGCCAGCCAGATAACCTAGCGCGTGCAGCCGTCCCAGGTAGGAATAGCCCGCCACCTCGGCGTCGTCGCTGGCCAAGGTCGGGGTATGGTCGGTGCGTGCAATCCCGTTGAAGTGCGCATCGCGGTAGGCCCGCAGACATGCCGCCATGTCGGTGGGACCTTCGTCGACAAAGGTTTCCACGAATTGCTCGGGCGTTCCCCGCACATCGCGAAAATGGACGAAATAGACGCGATGAGTCGTCCCCAATTGTCTGATCACCTGCGGCAGCTGCTTGGTCATCAGGCTAAAATTGCCTTGGCATAGCGTGATCCCGTTCGCCTCGCTAGGCACCACCGACAGTAACCGTTCGAAGGCATCGACCGTATTCATGATTCGGGCTACCCCCCGAATGCGCGGCAAGACCGGAGGATCGTCCGGGTGCATGGCTAGCCGCACCCCGGCTTTCTCGGCAATCGGAACGATCCGGTGCAGAAATCGCTCCAAGGTGGCCCATAATTGCTCGGCGTCGATCGCACCGATTATGGGCGCCGAGGCTCCTTCCAGCAACCGGTGATCATAGCCGGAGACGATAGCCCCGCCTCGGCCGCGCAAGCGCGACGAAGTCCGCTGCCAGCTAATCGCGGCGGCCCAGTTATAGCACCAGATGGAGATGCCCAGCCGGCCCATGTTTCGAATCAAGTCGGCAACCGCCTCAAACTCCTCCTCGGCCCCGGCGGTGCCGTAGCGCAGTCGGTCCATTGGTGGGTTATCCTCAATTGCGGTCAAGGTAAGTCCTTCTTCTTCCACCATTTGCTTGTAGATCGCGAGCGGAGCATAGTCCCACGGATGATCAATCGTCGCCCGCCGCCAGTCCTGGCGAGCACGCGGCAAGACTCCCACCACTTCGCTTACACCCAATTGTTTCAGCATCGTCCAAAAGGGAACCGGCCGGGATTCGGTAATAATCTCCGCCAACCGTAGCATGATGCTTTCATCACCTTTCGTTAGGTCCTCGGCTGCTTGTCAGCCGAGGCCATAGGTTACCACCGTCACCGTTTTACCATATACCCGCCGTCGACCACGACTTCCGCCCCGGTAAAGAAGGCAGGGCTGTCCAGCGCGATCCACATCGCCACCCGGGCCACCTCCTCCGCCTCTCCCCACCTGGCCACCAGCGCCGACTGGGCTATCTGTTGACGCTTTTGGCCATCGATGTCGTCCTCCAGGATCGGGCCCTGCATGGGAGTCAAGATCGCTCCGGGGGCCACCACGGTGACGCGAATCTGCATGGGCGCCACGTCATTGCTGAGGCATTTGGCGTACGCCTGCAGCCCTGCTTTCATTACGCTGTAGGCTCCCTGCGAGGGTAGCGGACGCTCGGCATTGACCGATCCCAGAATGACAATGTGGCGTTTCCAGGCTCGCGGCGAGTCGGTTTGCCAGGTCCGGACCACGGCGTTGCATAGCTCCACGATGCCCAATAAGTTGACCCGGGCCAATAGCTCCCAGTCCTCGGGCGCGGTATCGACCACGGATTGCTGGCGAGTAAGGCCGGCAGAAACGAACAGGTACGTGGGCAACCCATGTTGCGACAAAAGCGTCTTTGTGCGACGACCGACCGTGCCAGGGCGGTCGGCCAAATCCAGCTGCTCGAAGACGACGCCGGTGGCGGAGAGCCGCCGTCCGGAAACGGAGTCATTCGACATGGTGAGTACCGAGATCTTACGTTCTTGAAGTTGCCGAACAATGGCGGCGCCTATTCCTGAGGTTCCTCCGACAACCCATGCTTGCATGGCCGACTCCCTCCCGATATCCTGTGCTGCCCTCCGCCTGGAAGCTGGTCAAAACTTCCCAGGTTATATCTACCCCCCTGAACCAAATTCAGGACCTAGATAACCTCCGTGCTCACATCGGGTGTACACTCCACATCCGTCCCTCGATTTTGTAGGGTTTGCAGGGAAGATAAGGAAACGATAAGATGTGCCGCCAACCTCGATCAGACAATGGCTGAGATCTTAACTGCATCTTATGAACCACCCGTTTCACATCTTTATGGATCCACTGGTCATCCCTTGAATGAAGTATTTCATCAAAAAACTGAACAAGAATAGCAGAGGAATCGAGGCCAATAGATACGCTGCCAATTCAATATTGTACACGTTGAGCGAGGGGGCAAATTTGGGAGCTTCAAAGCTCACGATCGCCACGGCCAGCGTACGATGCCCGGTTGCGTTCATTACCAACGACGGCAGCACATAATCTCCCCAAATTCCCACCACGTTAATGATGGCAATCGTCACCATGATGGGAATCGACAAGGGCATCACAATTCTGCCATAAAGTGTCAAGTCGCTGGCACCATCCATGACCGCCGATTCGAAGATTTCGTCCGGCAATCCTGAAAAAAATGACCGAAACACAAAGATGGCAAACGCCTGCCCGCCGGCGATGTACGGAAGAATCAATCCTAGATCGTGGTCGAGCAAACCAAAATCTTTGATTTCAATAAACAGTGGAATAAGCGTCAAGAAACCCGGCACAAGCAATAAACCAAAAATGATCATAAAAAGAACATTCTTAGCCGGAAAGGGGATTCGCGCGAAGGCATAACCACTTAACGATGCGAGCGCTATAATGCCTACCACGCTGACTGATGTTATGATTGCGCTGGTGAAAAACGCGTGCCATATGGTCTCAAAGGCAATTAAGAAATTGGACCACTGCAGTGGCCAATTGGTGAACCAGAAGGGATTGACGGTGGATTGCGGTTCGGTCTTCAGCGAATTAATCACCGCATAGATGATCGGATAGAGTGAAATAAAGGCCAGCACAATTAAACCCGCAGGCAGCCACACTTGGGCCTTCCTTGTCCGCATATTGCAACATCTACCCTTCTTCTCAATGTCACTTTCCACCACTCAGCTCGACTGCAGACTGGCTAGTCTGGTTGCGACTGAATATATTTCATGTTTACAATTGCCAACAACATCATTACCAGAAACAACAAAAATGCAATGGCCATGCCGTATCCATAGAGTCCATATCCGATCGCCGTCTGATACATATAAAATACGGGGGTGACCGTCGCGGTGCCAGGCCCCCCATCGGTCAAGATTAACGGCGCAATAAGATTTTGCGGTACCGACACAATGGCCAAAATAAAGAGGAGTTTCCACTGCCCGCGAATCATCGGAATGTCAATCGCCCGGATCCGCGACCACGTGCCGACACCATCGACGGCCGCGGCGTCCAAAATTTCCATCGGGATCGCCTGCAATCCCGCATACAATACCAACAGTTGGAAGGCACCAATCCACGGAAACCCCATGCCAATCAAGGCTCCCAATGCCGTATGCGGATCCGCCAGCCATTGATGGCGCAAGAATCCCAGTCCCACCGCACCTAAGAATTGATTTAATAACCCCGTCGGTTGATAAATGAAGAGCCAAATCAGCAGTCCCACAAATCCCGGCAAGACCATAGGGACGATGAACATAGTGCGGAACACATATTGAGACCGCGCTTTCCCAAGATGGAAGATCATTTCCGCCACCAAGAACGGTGGAATCAACGATAACGGGATTCCGACCACCGTCCAAATAAGGACGTGCCAGAGAGAGGCAATAAAGACCGGATCCTGAAACATTTGAACGAAATTTCCCAATCCCACAAACACGGGCGGGTTGAATCCGTTCCAATTCGAAAACGCTCCTTGCATAGCCTTAACGGCAGGGTAATAGCTAAACACGCCAACAAATACCAGTGTGGGCAAAATAAACAGATACCCTATGACCCATCGGCGAGAGGAATTGGGACCACTCACCAACCGCCTGTGGGTGACGGTTCTTGCCGACGTTTCCGGTAACGCGGCGGTCAACCCCCTCGGTTGCACAAAACACCCCTCCAATATCCGGGAACTTCGCGGCTATCAAACGTCAGGGTTGAAGCCGCGAAGTTCTCCTCAGTGTCTGATTGCTAGTATTTGGCCAGATTAACGTGGTGCGCCAGAACGAACTGATGAAATCCGGTCGCCACCGCCTTGGAATATTGAGAGGCGGCAGCCTTCAAGCTGATATGTCCTCCCACGTACTCCGCGAAGATGCTGCGAATGGTGGCGTATTCTTCAGCGGTCATGTACTGTCCGCCGTCTTCCTGATACCACGGCTTGGTCATGGCCGTCTGCAACGGCCGAAAAGCCTTGATGGGCGTCGTTCCCTTAAACGTCGGCATCATGTTGCCCATCTCATTGACAATCATCTGGTCATGCTGCGGGGTGCTGATAAATCTCAAGAAATCCAGCGCCGCCTGAAATTTTCCGGCATTCATCGCATGATCGGCCTGAGGAGTCGAAATCGCAAATTGAAACGCTGCTTGCGGGCCACCGGCATCCCCTGAACTGTTGTACTTGGTGGCGTATTTGCTGGTTCCGGTTAGCGATGGGACAGGAAATGATCCCACGGCAAACTTCGCGTGACCCTTCGTGTATTTCACAGCATTCGGCGTCCAACTGCCCTGGAAAACCATTGCCACCTTGCCTGCCGCAAACAGACTCTCGCCGGTGGGAGCCCCGGCGGGGACCGAACCATTGACCGGCAGCGCGGTGGTGTTGGGATTCCAATAATGGTACAATTGCCGCATGGCTGGCCACCACGCCATAATTCGCGGATTTTTCTGGGGATTTATGATCCCCTTATAATACGCGATAGCGTTGTCGAATTCCGATATGCCGGGAGACTTGCTAAACGACGAGATCTTTTTCAGGGTAGGTACTCCTAAGTAATTGCCCAAGAAAACGCGCGACCACCAATCATAGCTAGGACGGTCAGCTCCTGGAGTTATACCGTGGGCCTTCAATCGCTTGCAATCTTGAAGTAATTGCGCCCACGTCTTCGGGGTAGTCGTAATTCCCGCCTTCTTGAACAGCGTCTTATTGTAAAAGAAGTTCACCGCCAACCAGTCGCCGTCGACCACGTAGGCCTGTCCTCCGGGAGCTAGCGTTTCCTTCACAATGCTGGGGTTCATCACCCCTATCCAGTGCTTGTTTCCGGGGATATATGGGTTAGGCTGACGAAAATAGGGCATCAGATTGTAGGCTATACCCTGAGGAAAAACGAAGTCGTAGTTCTCGTATTGGTTCCACATCATATCCTTCAACGTCCCGGCCGCCGCATTGGCGATAACAGCCTGATTTGAAGAATTATAGGCCGGGTTCACAAAATGAATGTGTACGTTCGGATACAGGTGATTGAACTGCACCGACAAATCGTATAATGCGTGAAGCGGGCGCTCGCCTGACACTTGTTTAATCCCTGGTCCGACCGGTGTCAGAGACTGTGCGTAGAAGTTAATGGTGCCTTTCCAATGAATGGCTGGGATCTTCGCCGTTTTTGCTTGAACTAGGCCCCCTGCACCTGCAAGCACCATGCAACACGCGGCAGCCAACGTGATCTTTCGGTACATGACAAAACGGTCTCCTTTCCTATAGTCATCGTCCGAACCTATCGTCATCGTCCGAACCCTCATAATGTGTGGGTTCCCGCAATGTTCTCCGTTCTCATGCTCCCAGTGGATATGTTTCCTCGATAGTCATCACCTCCTTTTCGATTCTGGGGTAGGTCGACAATGATGGTGAACCGTGTTTACGACGGCGTCTTGGACCTTCTCTCCGTTGCTAGCAACCGACAACGAACCAGCAACGATACGACCTCTCCAACGCTTCCGTTCCACACCCCGGCACCGCCGTCTGTAGTAGGCAGAGT
The DNA here is from genome assembly GCA_021846365.1 of Bacillota bacterium. Lineage (GTDB taxonomy): Bacteria > Bacillota > Sulfobacillia > Sulfobacillales > Sulfobacillaceae > JAJZXC01. The sequence continues at coordinate 7,232 of JAJZXC010000114.1, forward strand.
CTCTATCATCGTCTTGCCATCTAAGCTGCAACGCCATCCTTCGGTCACCGGGCCGAAATTGGGAAATCTGAGTGTGCCCTCCGAGACCGTTTTCATCGGTTGCAAGTCCAGTCTCCAGGTAGCGCCTTGATCATCGTGGTCGACAAGCTGTATCTTCAACAGATGGGCACTGTTTGGTTCAATCTCCAGCAACTGTTGTGTCTCAGGGAGATCTCTGATTGGATCATCGAATGATGCCGCTTGTCCGCTAGTGAGCGCAGAAGCCAGTAATGGTAATCCAAACGAGGCACCCATCTGCAGGGCGGCCTCCCTATCGAATGGAGTCCCGTGCGGAATGATGCGGTACCGGGTCACCAACCGCCCGTCCTGACTCGCTCTAAAATTCGCATGCCAATAGTTATTCATCACCCAACTCAGCAGCAAGGGCGATCCGACGGGAGCATGTTTTGTATACGAGCCCACTGGAAAGTCTCCCCAACACACCAGCGGTGTATCGGGCAGAGCCAGCGTGACACCACGCTCGGCGTTACTCAAATCCACCCAGCCTTGCACACTCATAAAGTCGCGACAGGCAATCGGCAATTGGTCCGTTTCGGCCTCGACAACGGCTCCCCCAGATTCATAGCGCAGTCGTGCATCGGACAGTTGGAAGGGGAAAGCCAGGTATAATGCCTCAATGGCAGGGGCGGTAACCTCCTTGGTAAATGCGCAGCTCACATCGATCCACGGCACTGCCTGGTACAGGGTGTAGGAAACCTGCAGAGATTTCATGGCGTGAGCCATCAATTCCACGCTAAACGTGACCAAGCCTGGGCCGTGACTCGTCCACTGGCGTATCACGCGAGGCCCGGGTGCTTGCCAAAGCGTCAAATCGGAACGGACGTCTCGGGGAGGATTACCGGGCTGGAGATGCCGCCGCCCATGCACCGAATCAATGCGGTGATATACGTATTCGGCCAATTTCAGCGCATGGTCTTGGTCGCACCACTCATAATGGTCTGCTTGGCTAACCAGACTGCGAATTCCTCCCGACTGCGGATCGATTTTCAAGCGAATCATGGAATTCGCCACCGACCAACGGTCAACGGTTAAACCCGGCGAAAATGAACTCTCGGGTGGTAGCAGCGACAGCGTCCGATATCCCACAGCGGGTAACTCTATCAATCCATAATCGACTGAGTCCCGGACAGTGACCGGACTCACGGGATTGGCTACTTCAAGATCGAGGTCCCAGTTGTGTAACGGCCAAACGCTTCCTCGACCACTCGTTTCCGCAAGTTTCGGCATAATGACCCGCTGCATCACCGGCCACGGTAATGGATTAAAGAGCATCACTGCCGGCTCGGGCCCGCGAACGCGTTGGCTCAGGCCCCGACTTGCCAATACCCAATGCCGCCACGCCTCGGCGGCGGCCGCATAAGCGTAACCGCCTTTAGTGTGCCACTGCCCTATGCTGTCGATAGCATCCGGATCCGTGATGCTGAAGGAACTGCCCCAGGTATGTTCGCTGTACAGCAATAGGTTATAAACGGCCTCTCGCTCGCCACGATCTAATTCGCGATTATCTTCGGCACCCATGCTGACCGGCGACACCGCTCGCATGACGGTCGCCCCTTCCCAGACCTTGCTTGCCCACCCCTTTAGCGCCGTTTCGCGAGCGCTGGACCCAACGCCGTAGCCCCACCAATCGGTCCATTCCCCCCGTTGGGTGGGAACGTCTTGCGGGGATTCGGCAACATTAACTAAGCGTGTATAAATGTCCGCCGGAGTGGCCAAGCGCAGTCTAGGTTCCCATTCTCGCCGGTTCCATTCGCGTACAAAAGCCACCAATTCTTCGTTGGGACTGTCATTGTCCCAGGTCACCATGTTGGTCACTGAAAGCACTGCGAAATCGTACGGATATGCATCGTCGCTAAGTTGTGCTAAATATGTCGTTAAATGTTGTCGAGAAAGCTCTAGATCGATGGGTCTTGAATGCCATCCTGCCCGGGGAATCCCAACGTATTGGCCCCATCCATAGTGTTCCCCGTTCCACACCAATAATTTGCTACCATTGGCCCCCTGCCACCAAAAACCGCGGGGCCGTGGAAGCGGGGGGCGGGCCAAGTCCTTGTTAATTCCCATCATCAAAAATTCGACGCCCAGCGCCTTGAAAAGTTCTGGCAGCATCCAGGATTGTCCATTCACGTCGTGATTGACAGCCGTGGTAATCGGAATGCCTAAGCTGGACCGCAATGCAATCACGGGTTGCAAACTTGCTATCAATTCGGGCAACGTCAACAACGGAGTAATGTTGGCGAACATGGCGGTGATTTCAATGAGTCCGGCCCTGCACAACCGGGCCAAACGATCTATCTCGCTGCCTGACCCATGGCGCAAAAAGTCTTCTACGGCGGCCGTACTCTCGCAAGTCCACTTGAACCGTTCACCCTCTGCACCGTCGGCGTATTTTTCGGCCAAGTCCATGGCCATACGCAGATAATCCCGTTGTCGAGCCCAAACCGTCCCCGGATGCTGAGTGAACCCAACATCCAAATGAGAATGATGGTAAAGCAGGATTTCCTCCACGTTGGACGACATCCCCTCACTACTCCCTTCCTGCGGTCATTCAGCGAATCAAGTCCGGCTAATTGTAAACAGCCGCTCCCCATCGAAAGACGCGCCGCGCCGGAATCCCTAATCCAATATTGTTAATATATCGGATGTATTTATTGTAGTCAAGCACTATTTGTTAATATGGTCCTTTTCCGAAGATTCCTCCGCGACGGTCCATGAGATTGTACCAGCGCCAGACCAAATGGGGTAAGAGATAGAGGTTACAGCTCTTGGGGGCCAACGGGCCCAGGGGCTCCCGCGGATCGTGGAGACACGTGATGATTAGGTCGAGATTGGCAATCTCGCCAGAGATTAATACTTCTGGTCAGAAGGCTGTCAGCCGCGTCAGGATGCGTCGTAGCAACTCGCGCGACCCATTCGCCCCTGATCTATCCCCAGTTTTATTTTCTTTATGTGATGACGAGTCGGAATTGTCTGGGTAAAGGAGTTTTCCGGCCAACGTCGAAGATCTTCCTCTCAACATTTCCCGCTGAGTTACTCTGAGAGGAGGTCAGTTATCATGGTTAGCCTCGAATCGATTACCCAGTTCTTTGTGAATAACGGCACACTGCGGCTCTCGCAGCGCAAAACCTTGGCCGCGCTGGTGTGGGCCTTGTTGTATGAGCCGTTGCTAGGGATTGCCAAGATGGGCCGCCACTTGGCCATGGCCAAGCAGACTACGGCCAAACACTGTATT
>JAJZXC010000115.1 GCA_021846365.1 Bacillota bacterium
GCGCGGAGTTCCTGCCAGGCGCGCGCGTCGGCGCTGTCGTCCGTCGGCGCTGGGAATTGGCTCCAAATGGGGGTGTCCGCCCCCGGCCAGCGGCAATTGGGCGAGCGCGGGTCGAGATCGCGAAAGGTGAGGGTTTTTAATTCGCCCGAGGGGAGACCAGGAAGGGGCGGAGTTTCGGGTGTCGGTTCGGTAGCGATGGGAATCACGTCCTTTGCTGTTGGGTATTTGGTAGGGGGTTCGAGAGGGAAGGATGAGGTTCCTGCTACACACCGTGTCGATAGATGCTTGGGACGGGCGACCCGCAGCAGGGTACGCCGACGATCAAGGCCGCGTTCCGGCGCTCTGAACGCCCAATGATTCCGGAGTTTCGGCTCTACCAGGCATTGCATTCCTTCTTTCTCCCTCCACGATAGCATGAGAGATAATACGTCGAATATGCGAGACTTGCAGTTTGACGGCATGGTGACCGACGGTTATAATGGGTCGCGCCCCGAGCTTTGACCAGGCGCAAGATCGTTTCGCGACTGACCCGAATCCCCACCGGTCGGAGCGATCGGGTCAAGCCGTTGGCAGTTGAATCCAAAGCTTCAAGGCAAACGTTCTCCGACGACGAGAAGGGTAATGTTGACGGCATGGAGCGTCCGAGTCGTCAGGGATGGCGGCGCCATCCTTTGGGTTGGTACCGGTTGTTATCAAGATACAGGGTGTCGCATCGCCGGCGCGATCCTTAAGGCGGTTCTTAATGATAGGCTGGTGGATCACCTCACCGAAGAAGATGACCTTGACTTGGTCCAAACTTAAATCTAAGCCCGACGCTCCCGGTTGGGCAGAGCGCCGGGCTTGGGCGAGTTTACTGGGCAGAGCCCACGGTCAACGGAAAGGTTTTGGTGGTGCCGTCTACGCTCGCGCTGATGGTATAGGAACCTGAGCTCACGGCGACAAACGCGGCCGTATCGGACCCGGTCGACTCAATCACCGAACTGCTGCTGCCGCTTCCCGTCACCGACCAGGTGACCGGCGAGGTGATGCTGTTTCCGGCTACTGAGGTGGCGCTGATGGTAAGCGTCACGATGCTGTCTGCGGTCGGACTGGTCGGGCTTGAACTCATCGTCATCGTTTTCACCGCTGTGCCCAGAGCCGAGAAGTCCTGCTCAAACATGCTGTAGTCGATGGTCGGTATCGAGGTGGGCCCGCCGACAAAGGTCAGCGTGTTGACGCTGCCTGTTTCGGTGGTGTTCGACAAGAAAGCCTGAGTCCCGGTGGGGACGGGCTGATTCGGTCCATACATGTATACTAGAGCGCCTTTTTCCATCGCGATGAGGGGCGCGACCGTCAAGGCATCGACCAAATGGTTGTTTAGTCCGTCGGCAACAAAAACGCTGGTGGCACTCGGCACGAATTTGTTTTCGAGGGTTAGCATAGTCTGCGACCGCGTTTTTCCACTGAGCGGCACTAGCTGGGTGCTGGTCGAGGTATTGGCGAAGGCAAACGCGGTGGCGGCCCCCACGATATACACCGAACCGGCGTTGTTGACATAGGGAGCTTCACTGGAGGCCAAAGAGGCCGTTGCCGACGGCGGGACCAGCATGATGGGCGAACCCGTCATGGCGGCATAGGGTGCCGCCGACACCATGTCCACCAAGTTGTTGGGAGCGTCGGATACGGCGAAGACCGATGAGAAGTTCTTCACCCCCTCAATTTTTTTCAGCGCCCCGGCCACGCTAGCGGCGGTCGCGGTGGGGTCAGTGTTTCCATAGACGGCGGAAACGGTGGTGCCCTGAGGCAACTGAGCCTTAATCGCCGAGGCGTCGGCGGCGGTTGCCCCGACCAAAATTACCGATGAGAGTTTCTTCATGCCGGCCAATCCGCTCAGCGTTGTCGACCCAATCTGGGAGGCGCTTTTCGTCAACAAGATAGGCGCCTTTAACTGGGATGCCAGGGGACTGGCCAGTAATGGATCGGCTTGGTTGGCACCGGACGCTAAGATAGCGGTGCTGGCGGTGGGGTAGGCGGCCTTAGCTACGCTGAGGGCCACCTGGTAGCGGTTGGTTCCCGCCAACAATGACGCCCCGGGGGGCAGCTGTGCATAGGTCGCAGCCTCCGCGGAGCCAGACAAAGCCCATAGACTTCCCGCCATCAGCAACGTCGAGGCCAACATGACTGTCTTCGGACTGCCGTTTCGCACCCTATTTATTTTCAATCTGTTCAACTCTTTCCCTCCTCGAATGAACCCTCTATATCTAATCCAACGCTGCGGCATGCGTCTCGTCTGAGCACAGCGGACGAAAGAGAATGAAAAGCTCTATTGCTTAGACCGCCGCCAATCTGCAACTACTTTCAATTCAGCCCGGCGATAACCAGCACGCCTAGGCAAAGGCGTCCAAGAACATCATTCTACGCAGTTCACGCGATTCCTGCCTAATTATCGGATTTTACCAGGCAGAAGGCAATACGTTGGAAGAACAAAGAAGAAGAAAAGTGTTATCATCCGAACGAGGAAAGTTATAAAATTGGATTGACCCTAGTAGCGCATTTGACTACAATTTGGACTGAAACTAGTTTCCGGGGTGGGTTAGACTTACCAGCAAATCAGTTGTGTTAATGAAAGGGGTGGAGTCGGCGTCATCCGACGGTCAGATGGGACAACAACCAACGATTCATGACGTGGCATTGCGCGCGATGGTCAGCCCAGCGACCGTGTCGCGACTAATTAATGGCTCGGCCCCGGTTAGCCGCGAAACGGAACGCGCGGTGCGCCAGGCGATGCAGGAACTGGGGTACGTGCCCAGTCGCTTGGCTCAGAGTTTTGCGCGCGGGTCGTCTCGCACGGTGTTGTTCTTGGTGGACGGAGAAAGCGAGTCGATGCAAAACAACTCCTTTCTGATGACCATTGTTTTGGGACTCAACGATGTATTGGCGGATGCCGATTATTCCATCCGGATTATGAGCGGCCACCAAACCGTGGAAGGCATTCGCAAGAATGCGATGCAGTGGACCACGGAGGCCTGGCGGCGGCGCGAATTTGACGGGATGGTGCTGAGTAATCCGACGACGAATGATCCACTGATTGAAGCTGTCATCGAGCGTCAGATTCCGGCAGTGGTTATTGGCCGATATTCTCGCGTCACGGGAGTGGTGCAGGTGGACGTGGACAACGTGGGCGGTGCCCGCTTGGCGACCCAGCACCTCACCGCCCTCGGCCATCGGCGGATAGCATTTTTGGGGCCGCCGGATGTGTTGACGGTAACCTCGGACCGACGCCAGGGCTATCTGGAAGCGTTGGTACGGATGGGGATTAAGCCAACGGAAGCATGGATCCTTCAGACCGACGGGGTGGATTTGGAGGTATTTTCGTTCGAAGCGGCCCGGCGAACGGTAGAAAAGGCGTTGAAGGCACAGCCGGAGTGGACGGCTCTGGTGGCGTTTAACGACGAGATGGCCTTGGGAGCGATGCGAGCGCTGGCGGAAGCGGGGTTGAGGGTGCCTGAAGACGTCTCGCTGGTGGGCTTCGACGACTTGCCCTACGCGCGGATGGTGACCCCGCCGCTGAGCACGGTGCATCAAGACATTCAGCAGTTGGGACAGCACGCCGGGCGTGCCCTGCTAGTCCTGTTACGGGGACAATCCGCAGCGGACCTGACGATTCAGACGGTTTCTCTGGTAAAACGGGCAACCACCGCCCCGCTGGCGACTTCAGCCGAGACGGTCGATTTCACGATCTGATTGGTGAGGGGGGGTTCGAGAATGGCTTTGACCGATGCACCGGTAGCGGCTAAATCCGCCAAACGCTTGCGTCGACAACCGCTGTGGATTATTTACGGCTTTGTGTTTCCGGCGATGGCCATGGCGCTGGTGTTTGACTATTATCCGGCGCTTTCGGGCTTGTATTTGTCAATGACCAATACGATGGAGGTCGGTATCCAGTCGCAGTTTGTCGGATTCAGCAATTATGTGCAGCTGTTTACCAGTTCTATTTTTCTGAATTCGCTGTGGCACATGTTGGTGCTGGCGGTGGTAGGAATGACCATCGGCACCGTCGTCCCGCTCTTGGTGGCGGAAATGATTTTTCATCTAATGAACGGGCGTTGGCGTTATGTCTACCGACTGACGTTCTTAATCAAAATGCTCGTGCCCGGCATGGTCGTGGTGGAAGTCTGGGGCTACATTTTGAGTGTAGGCGGCCTCTTGGACAAGATTTGCCACTTCTTGGGCTTGCCGGGGGGCAGCACCGGATGGCTGGTGGACCAGCACACGGCCCTGCCCGCCATTATGTTCATCGGTTTTCCCTGGGTGGCAGGGGTGGGCATTCTCATCTATTACGCTGGGCTGGTGGCCATTGACCCGGAAATTTTGGACGCCGCGGCGGTGGACGGTTCCGGGGGACTGCACCGGGTTTTGAACGTAGACGTGCCCTTAGTGCTGGGTCAAGTCAAATTAATCGTGATTTTGAGCGCTATCGGGGGATTTCAAGGCTATTTCGCGCAGTTCCTGCTGACCCAGGGCGGCCCCGGCTGGTCGACCATGGTTCCCGGGTATTACATGTATCAGAGCGCATTTGTCAACGGGGACATGGGCTTGGCCAGCGCCGTAGGCGTGTTCTTGTTTGTGCTGATTTTTTCGATCACGTTGATGAACATGAAGTATCTCCGATCGAGTCAAGACTATGCGGGGCAACGCTAACCAAGGGAGGAACCGTGATGATTGCTACCCGTGAGCCAGGTCTAACCCAGGCCGCACCCTTGCCGACTCCCGCTAGAGTCATCCGTCAGCGGCAGTCGGGAATGCGTTGGGGGTTGCACTCGCTGCTGTGGATTTTGGCCATTTTGGAGTTTTATCCGATGGTGTTGGCTGTCTTTATGTCGCTCAAAACCAATACCCAGTATTATCTTCATCCTTTCAGCCTGAGCTTTCCGCTCGACTTTGGCAACTACAGCCAGGCGTTCAGCGTCATCTGGCATTACATGCTCAACTCGGTGGCGGTGGTTACCCTTTCGTTGGCCGGTACGCTCTTGGTGTCGACCTTGGCCGGATTCGTCATTGGGCGCTACCAATTTCCCGGCCGCAACCTGCTGTATTACATGCTGATTGGGCTGATGATGGTACCGGGCGTGCTGACCATGGTGCCCATGTTTGTGTTGATCAGTCATTTTCACATGGTGGACAGCTGGTGGGGACTCGTCTTCCCCTATATCGCCGGCGGCGAGATTTTCTCGATCTTCCTCCTGCGCCAATTCATGATGGGCATTCCGCAGGAGTTGTTTGACGCCGCGCAGGTGGATGGTGCCAGCATCTGGCAAGAGTTTTGGCACATCGCGCTGCCCTCCGTGCTGCCGATTCTGGGCGTGATTGCGGTGAACCACGTCGTTGGCTGGTGGAATGACCTCATCTGGCCCAGCATTGTCTTGACCAGTCAGAAATGGATGACGCTGATGCCGGGGCTTTACAGCTTTACGGGACAGAATCAGGCCAACGTCGGACCGTTGATGGCGGGTTATGTGATTGGCAGTATCCCGCTGGTAATCCTGTTTATGTTTACCAGCCGCCTCTTTATGGAGGGCATGAATTCCGGGGCGTTTAAGTTGTAGTTCTGTTGCGCGCAATGAAGGCCGCGCAATGAAGGGGGGGATGCCCGGGGAGGACGGAAGGTACTGTCGTATGGTCGTGTTCGGCAAGCAGGACGGACTTCAAGCTTCGATCGATCATTGCACGTCTTTTGGCATAGGTCTTCCCTACTCAATCGTGGTGATGGGGTTCGAGTCGGATTAATTAAGGAGGATACGACATGAATCAGGCGAAAGGACGCCAGCCCAGCTGGAAAGTCATCGGTCTGGGGATGAGCAGCGCGGTGCTGATGGCGATGCCGACGCTGGGCTTTACCGCGCGTCACGCGAGCATGCCCGCGCAATTGCCGCTCAACACGAAGCAACACGTTAGAATTACGCTGTTGACGCCCAACTACTACCCTAGCACCAAGGCGCACCCGCGCGTCGGGGCTCCGGTGGGACAGATTGCGATCAGCCGCATTATTGCCAGTTACGAGCACCTTCATCCCAATGTGACGGTGGTCGATATCAATCCGCCGCCGTGGAGCGCGCTCACGTCCTGGGTGACCAGCCACGCCGCCAACGGCAGCCTGCCCGACATCTTGGAAAACGGCGGGGGATACTTTACGGTCCCGGAGGACGCGTCGGAATTGGTCAACCTGACGCCCTACCTGAACCGGCCCAGCCCCTATAATCATTCCGCCAAGACGTGGGCCGGCACCTTCAGGACGGGCCTGCTAGCGGAAACCAACAATAAGTTCTTGGGCCCTGAGTACGAGATCTCAACCGACTGGTACATCATCCATGCCCTGTGGTACAACCAAACCCTGCTTTCGCGGTTGCATCTGACGCCGCCGAAAACGGTTGCGCAACTGCTCAGTGATCTCAAGGTGATTAAGGCCAAAGATCCGCATGTGATTCCGATTGAAGGGCAGTCGGGATACTTCACGATGCCGATGGATGGAACGGGCTATCCGTGGTTTTACAACGTGATGTACCCGGTCTTCGCGAAGATGTCGCCGCACGGGGGAGTTAGCATCGACCCCCAGCAACTGGCTTGGGCATTCAAGAACGGTTGGATTTCCTATCAAAGGAATCCGCGCATGAAATGGGTGGTCTTGAACCTGTTCCAGAAGTTCCTGCCCTACACCGCATCGCGGCAATCGCTGGAGACTGCATCGCAGATCGCTTCGGCGCAGACCTCGTCGCCGAATGCGCCCTTTAACCAGTTCGTGCAGGGCAAGATTGCCTTCATGCCGGGAGCGGGCTACCTGACGGAATTATTCTACGGAGCGAATAGGCTGCATCCGCACTTTCACGTGGCGGTAGAGCGGCTGCCGCTCCTGACCAAGGCGACTACGCCCTATGCCAACCCGACCGCTCAGCAAACGGGGGCCTCGCCCGGGGTGCCTTATTCGGTAACCCAAGAAGCGGCCAAACAGCACGTGGTGAACTGGTCGGTCAATTTCCTGCAATATCTGAGCGCGGTGAAGAACGACCAGTATCTGGTGAACAACGGGTTCCGCTTTATTCCCGGGGTCAAAGGGGCCAAACCGTCGAAGGCAGCGCTGGCCTACAAATTGGCCGTTGCCGGCCCCGTCAACTGGGGCAAGTACCCGGCTGCGGCACCAGTTCCGATGAACGATCCGTCGGCCATGAGTGAGCTCAGGAGCTACTGGCAGTACTTCGGCCTCGGGCAGATGCCCTATGCCACGGTAGCCGCCAAGGTCGACCAGATAGAAACCCAGTGGGCTAACCAGACCATTTCCCAGAACCACTATCCCAACCCCTATAAGTAACCACCGTCAGCATGCGGCCAGTGGGGGGGCAATCCCCCTCACTGGCCAAAGTGGTTGAGACATCCGATCCAACGCTACTTCCGGCGCACCGCTTGTTCCATCTCTACTCCAGTATCATAGTCCAGTTGCCGGGGTTCATCGGGATCATTTTCCCGTTGACGCGTCATCCCGGTATAGCCCCATGTCGGCTGCCGAGCATCGTCCCGCCAGGGACGGGTTTCCCAATAATAAGACCTAAACGGGTCGCGGGTTCGATTCATCCAGTCCAGGATCTGATCATGCAATCCGTTCCTAATCTTCCGGTAGGCGTCCTGCCCAATGCGATTAGTCAACTCATACGGATCAGACTCCAGGTCATACAGTTCGTCGGTGGTTAACAGATTGAGCACCAATTTGTATTGACCGTCGATAGCGGCCCGAATCGGCTGAAAACCACCAAAGCCATCATGGTCGATTTCATAGCGATGAAATTCCATGAAGATTGGGCCGGAGCACGTGTGATCGAGATTTTCGAACACGGGCAGCAAACTTTGCCCGTGACACTCCGCCGGTTGTTCTAGGTCGAACGCGTTCATAATCGTCGGAGTCAGGTCGATGTGGGATAGAGGCCGAGTACTGAGCACATTGGCCGGAACGCGGCCGCGCCAACGTACCAAGAAGGGAACCCCAGTTATCTCTTCGTACATCGCCGGCCCCTTATTCCAAATCCCATGGGCGCCCAAGGCATCCCCGTGGTCAGCGGTATAGATGGTCAGGGCGTTCGGTGCATAGGTATTCAGCGCCTCCAGCACCCGGCCAATTTCGGTGTCTACAAAGGTGTTGCAGCCGAAGTAGGCCGCCAGCGCCACGGCTCCGGGGCGTCCGCCGCTCTGCGCCCAGACTTTGACGTGTTCCGGCTTGTCATCAAGCGAGTCGTACAGATTGGGAGCGTCAGGCAAGGCCCAGTTCCGATATCGTTCCGCATACTCGCGGGGAGCCAAGAAGGGACCGTGTGGCTCATCGTACGAGACCACCAAGAAGAAATCCTGGTTCTGATGTTCCCTCAGAAATCGCACCGCGCGATCCGAACACCGATGAGCAAACGTAAACTCCGGAGCTACCCCGTCACCTTCGAAGACGGTCTGCATGCGTCGGGATCGGCGGCGGTCTTCTGGCGAGAGTTCCTCCAAATAGCACCGCATATCATACCAATAGGCTGGATCCCAGCCGGAGGGACATCCGCCCGAGCCAAAATAGTCAGTGCCATCCAGATGCCATTTCCCTATGAAGGCACAATGGATGTTGGCGGCTGCGAGGCGTTCGGCCACGGTCTTAACTTTAGTCCCAAGCCTCATGCTGTTGCCCCAACTGCCATTGGCGTGGGGATACAGTCCGGTGAACATCGCCGATCGGGCCGGACCACAGACCGGCTGCGCGCAATAGGCTCGCTCAAACCGCACTCCTTCGCGGGCTAATTGGTCAAGCACCGGCGTTTGGATCCCGTTGCGCCCATAAATGCCTACCATATCGCGTCGCTGAGTATCGGTGAGCATGAGCACAACCTGTTTAGGCTGATCCACAGTTTTCCCTCCTCACGGGACCTCGACTTCAGTTGGATACCGACAGATTTCGTGTCACGAGTCAATCAGACCATCACGCAGTCGATTCTGCAACCCCTGCGGTTCCGCCTTCAGTTCGGCGACGATCGCCTGGTAGGCCCGTCTTTCGCATCGAATTCACCACTTGCGGGTCAGGCGAGGCCGGGGCCAAAGCAGGCGGGAGCTCCATCTGGCCCCGGATACCACGGGCTTAGGCTAATTTCCGGAGCTCCCGCCTGCTTTCGGTGGGGGGCCTTCCTTCCAGTCCGCGATGGCCCTGCCCTAACCAACAGGCGGCCGGGAACTCCCGGCCGCCTGCCTCTGGGCACCTATTGCCGCTTATTGCACCCCGTTGTTGACCGCGAGGACGGCGGACGCCCCGGTGGGCACGCTGGCGGTGGCCGTCAGCGTCGTCGCCTGGCCTGAGCTAACGTAATGCGCCAGGTTAATCGTGGTCGTCCCCGAGGAAGCGATGGGCACCGTCGGGTCGGTCCCGGTCGGCGTCACCGTCGATGACGCCGAACTGGATGAGACCAGGGTCAGCGTGGTTCCGCTCGACAAGGTGACCTTCATCAGGTTAATTCCGGCGTTGTTGACCGCCAGCAGCGCGCCCTGCGAATCGGGGGTGAAGCTGACGTTTACCTTGGTCGCGGCCGAATCGAGCCGGGCCGCCGCCAGACCCGCCGAGTTCACCTGGGTGAAGGTCGGAAAGTCGATCGGACTCCAGGCATTGCCTACTCCGGGGGCGAGCCAGATCCAGCCCAGACGCCCAGTGCCGTTGTTGTCGTTGACCAGCATGTTAAATCCGTAGCGGTGGCCCGCCTGGTTGGTCCACTGGGGCAAAAGCCGGAGGGGAATGGCCGCCTCGTACCAGAGATCGCCGGCGTGCTGGCCGTGCAGGATAGTCAGTTTGACGCTGGAATGCAGCCCATAGCCCGGCCCGCTCCAACGGAAGGCTTGTGGCCCGGCTGGCGTCAAAGCTAGGCCGAGATCGGCGTCGCCCGCCGCGTAGTCGAAGTTCTGGGTCTTGAGATTCTGCGGATCCCAGTACAGTTGGATACTGTCTCCCTGCCAGATTCCCGACGCGGTGTAGGGTTGGTAGAAGACGGAGTCCTTGACCTTCGCCGCGAAGTAGAAGTAATGCTGCCCCCACATGGTGTAGGCCACCGCCGACTCCACCGACGGGGTCCAGTTGGGGATGCCCACGTTTTGGTTGGACTGGTCGAGGTAGATCGGGGTAGCCTGTTTCCAACTGGCAAAGCTGCCCGTCATCCCCGCGTGCCCGTACACGGACTGATAGACCGATAGCGGCAGCGTACTAGTAACCGTCTCGGTGCTCGCGGTCGTCGTGCTGGAACCGTGCTGCGACGTCGTCGGGGCTGGCACCGTCGCCGCCGTCTCTA
>JAJZXC010000116.1 GCA_021846365.1 Bacillota bacterium
TTCATCGAGCACCTTTTTAATCTCAGTAGCATTTTCCCGCATGATAACACTCCGTTTTTGGTTGATTTGGCATGCACCTTAATTATACCAAAAACCCAGTATTCATGCGGTTTTTGCGCCCTTTTAAGCCATAAGCTTTGTTGTGATTTCGAGGTGCGAAAGTCAAGTAAAGCATTACGCTTAGGCAAGCTGGTTATCACCATTGCATCCAAGTACAGTTCGCAGGAATGCGCTATCTGCGCATTCACGGCAAAGGGCAATCGGCTGAGTCAGACCGAATTTGTCTGCCAACGCTGCGGACACGCGGACAATGCGGCTTGCGTTATTGCCAAACGCGGTATCGAAAAACTTCTTTCCGGAGATCCGCTGACAAAGGCTCATAAAGTCACCGGGATTTTTCGGAAGCTAGGACCGGAACGGCCCGAAGTTACGCCCGAGGGAGATCGGTGCGTCTAGGGCCCATGTCCTCGGCGCAGAGATCGCTGAGCCAGGAAACGATGGCGGAAACCCCGGCGACCCTCGGAAACACCAGCGGATCCACAGCGGCGAGGACCGAGACCGTCAGGTCTCGCCCGTGATGGGCAACTATCGTCGGAGAGCCGTATGAGGGAAAACCTCACGTACGGTTCGATGAGGGCTCGGACTCCGTAAGGGGGCCAGCTACTCTACCTCTCGGCGAAATCCGGCACTCTTGGGGCCTCTCCAGGGCTTCGCTTGCCTCTTGCGAGGGGGCTGCACCATCCCTGATCTCAGCTGTCGGATACCCTGATGCCGACCGTGACGCCAACTTTCTCGGACGACCCACTCTGACTCGGACTGCTACTAGGAAAGCGGTCAAAGGAGGACGGGAACTGCTATCCACTCGCGCGGGTTGGTTGTGGCTCAGTTTCTCAAACCCACTCTGGCAATTCTAGCGCGGGTTACGTGAGGTCATTACCGAGCCCATGGCTTTCAAAATGGATGCCAGCAATCTGCTCGAGCATTGGCCTGATCTACGATAAATTTTGACCATGCTTGGGTTATAAATTATAATAATATCATGGTAAATGAACAGCGGTTCAGTAACCAAATAGCGTGCCCTGCGACTCGCTTGATGTCTTGGGTAGGCGAGATCGAACCGGTTGAACCGTGGGCTTGGCTGGAGTTGGCGGCATCGGTGGGCCAAGGCTGGTGGGGGTTTTGGAGCGAACCTGAGCAGAGCTTGGTACTGGCCGCGGTTGGGGTGGCGGAGATGGTGGAGGGTGACGAGCCGCTGCCCTATCCTGGCCTCGTCGAGCGATGCCAGCAGGTTCTGGAGCAGGTCGAGACGGAGTCGGCAGGGGCTCCCGAGTGGGCCACCGGACCCCTCCTGTTAGGCGGCATGCGCTTTGATCCGTGCGCCCCGCGTCGGCCGCCGTGGAAGGCATGGCCGGGGTACCGATTTGTGTTGCCCCGATGGATGCTCACCTTGCAGTACGGGCGAGCTTGGTTGACCATGAATCGAAGGTGCACCGAGGATGAAGCTGACGGACCCGGCGCGGCCGAAGCGTGGCAAGCGATGCAGCGCCAGCTGGCGGAGGCGCACTGCCTCGGTGACGATCAAGTCTCGCCAGAAGTTCCGCGCCCCGTTCCAGGGGTGCTGGAAGTTGCCGACCCTGATGCTGACCGCTGGATGGCGGCGGTGGGCTGGGCGGCGAGGGAAATCGCCCGGGGTGAGTACCGGAAGGTCGTTTTAGCTCGCTCGCTACAGGTTCGGGCGACCAGCAATTGGCAGCGCCAGCCCGTCCTCGCCCACTTGCTGACGACCGAGCGCGGAAGCTATCGTTTTGGATTCGGGCGAGGACGGCAGTGGTTTGTCGGTGCATCCCCGGAACGACTGGTCCGTCGGCAAGGGGACCAGATCCTGGTTACCTGCCTAGCTGGTTCGATGCGCCGCGGGCAAACTGCGGTCGAAGATGAGGCACTGGCGCAGGGATTGTTGCGGGATGCGAAAAATCGCGTCGAGCACGCATTGGTGGTGGATGCGGTGGCATCGGCGGTGCGCCGGGTGGCCGACCGGGTCCAGGTGGCCTCTGAACCGGTTTTGTATGGACTGCCCAACGTCTGGCACTTGTACACTCCGGTGAGCGGTCACTGCGGCCAACGGACGTCGGTGCTGTCCGCCGCCACCGCGCTGCACCCCACGCCGGCCGTCGGAGGCTGGCCGCAAGCCGTGGCGCTGGAAAAAATCCGTCACTACGAAGGCTTCGACCGCGGATGGTACGGGGCACCGGTGGGCTGGGTGGATGCGCACGGACACGGAGAGTTTGCGGTCGCCATTCGCTCTGCTCTGTTGGAATCCGATTGCGCCTGGCTGTATACCGGTTGCGGGGTGGTGGGCGATTCGGATCCGGTGAGCGAAATGGCCGAAAGTCGGTGGAAGTTGCGCACCATGTTGGGGGCACTGGCGGTGGATGGTCATGGATACTGAACTTGCTGCCAACTGGGCACATTTCGTAGGCGCGTTTGTCGACGGAGCGGTGACCGTCGGTTTGACGCAGGTGGTAGTAAGTCCGGGCTCGCGATCCACTCCGTTAGCCGTCTTGCTGGCGGCGCACGCGGGAATTCGCGTTTGGATGCACGTTGATGAGCGGTCCGCCGGCTATTTTGCGCTGGGCATGGCCAAGGCCCGCGGCGAACCGGTCGCCTTGCTGTGCTCATCGGGAACGGCGGCGGCCAATTATCTGCCTGCGATTGTCGAGGCACACTACGGCGAGGTACCGCTGATCGTGCTTACCGCCGACCGGCCGCATGAGCTGCGCGATGTGGGTGCCCCGCAGGCCATCGACCAGTTGGGCCTTTACGGCCGATATGCCAAGTGGTTTGTCGATATGGCCCCGGCCGAAGATACATCCGCCGCGCTCCGCTACGCACGCACGGTGGCCGAACGGGCGGTGACCCTGGCGGCGATTGCGCCGGCGGGAGCGGTGCACTTGAATTTTCCCTTTCGGGAGCCTTTGGTGCCCGTACTTTCCTCAGACATTTTCGGCGGCGGAAGGCGTCGGCGAGCGGGCGCGACGCCGAGCCTGTTTGGAACCTACCCGGGGGTGCGCAGACTATCCGCTGATGCGCTCGGACAGCTGGCCGGGGCCTTGGCCTCGGCCCAACGGGGTTTGGTGGTGGTTGGTCCCATCAGACAGGACGGGCTAGCCGAGGCGGTGGTGGCGTTGGCCGAACGATTGGGATGGCCTGTGCTTGCCGATCCACTCTCCTCCCTGCGCAACGGTGAGCACGACCTGCAAAATGTTATCGATGGCTACGACGCCAGTTTGCGTGATGCGACGACGCGTATGCGCCTACAACCCGATCTGGTCCTGAGGATTGGCCCGCTGCCGATTTCGAAGGCCTTGGCCAATGCCTTGGACGCATGGCAGGGTGCGTGCCAGGTCGTCGTCGACGGGAGCGAACGCGTGCGCGATCCGGGCCGCACCGCGGATGCCCACGTTTTTGCCGAACCTACCACCCTCGTGCGCGAGTTGACCGCCGCGGTAGCGGGCAGGCCCGTCGGCGAGTGGCTGAAAACTTGGCAGAGCGTCAATCGCATTGTCGAGTTGGTGATAACTCGCTTGTTTGACGGGGAGGTTCGACTCAGCGAAGGCGGGGTCTTTCGACAGTTGCGGCAAGTGTTGGCGGATGCGACGATCCTGTATGTGGGTAACAGCATGCCTGTACGCGATCTCGACACCTTTTTCGGCCGGAGCCGAACGCGGCTGCGGACGATGGCTAATCGAGGCGCCAACGGTATCGACGGGGTGGTTTCCAGCGCGTTGGGAGCGGCCAGCACCGGTCCGGTGGTTCTAGTGGTTGGCGACCTGTCATTCTATCATGACCTCAATGGTCTGTTGCCGGCCAAACTCTATTCCATCTCGGTAACCGTGGTGGTGGTGAATAATAACGGGGGCGGCATTTTTTCTTTCCTGCCCCAGGCGACGATGGTTGACGACTTCGAAGCGTTATTCGGGACCCCTTTGGGTCTTGACTATGAGCGCATGGTCACCGGCTATGGAGGCCATTTCCAGCGAATTGAGGAAGCAGCCGCCTTTGACCAGGCTGTCCGCTCCGCTCAGCGCCGGGGCGGGCTAAACGTGATTGAAGTGATGAGCCAACGCACGTTGAACCGCGAACTTCATCGGCAGTTGTGGAAGGCGGTCGAGGAGGACCTGGCCGCGCATTGGAAAAGGGTCCCAGCATGCGGATTGCAATAGATGGGGTGGGTTATTATGTGCACCTGGAGGGAGCGGGACCGGCCGTGCTCCTCCTGCACGGGTTTGCGGGCAGCGCCGAGACATGGCGGCCGTTGTTGGCCGACTGGCGGCATCAATTCGCCGTGATGGCCGTCGATCTGCTGGGCCACGGCCGTTCAGACTGTCCGCCCGACCTCGCTCGCTATCGCATGGAGTCGGTGTGCGATGACTTGGCCCGCCTGCTCGACACCTTGGGAGTGGACAGAATCCACCTGGTAGGGTATTCAATGGGCGGTCGAATTGCACTCAGCTTTGCCCTCTTGCATCCCTGCCGAGTTAACCGCCTGGTGTTGGAAAGCGCCTCCCCGGGCCTGGCCGACCCCACTCAGCGGGCTCTCCGGCGGGAGTCAGATGAGGCCTGGGCGGGCCTAATTGAGGAGGCGGGAATGACCGCGTTTGTCGACCGCTGGCAGCAGCAGCCGTTGTTCGCCAGCCAAAGCCGGTTGGACCCGGGAACCCTTCAACGCGTTCGCCAGATGCGGCTCGCTCAGCCCGCGCAGGGTCTTGCCGCCACCCTGCGTCAGTTAGGGAGCGGCCGACAGCCTTCGTGGTGGCACCGTTTAGCCGAGTTGAGCGCACCCAGTCTTTTCATCAGCGGCGAGTTGGATCAGAAGTTTACTCGGCTGGCCGTGGAGATGGCGGTCAGAATGCGAACCACGACACAGGCCATCGTCGTCCCCGGGGTCGGCCACACGGTGCACTTGGAGGCACCCGAGCGATTTTCCTCGCTGGTGGCGGGCTTCTTACTACCAGGCGGAGCGAGTGGAGGCGACAATCGCCCAGCGATGGGGGACCCTCCTAGCGTAGGACAACCAAGAAAGGAGTAGCCAAGATGACAGAGGTAAGCTGGACTCGCCAGCGATCGTATGAGGACATTATCTACGAAACCTGGCGCGGCATCGCCAAAATTACCATCAATCGTCCCCAGCTCCGCAATGCATTTCGCCCGAAAACGGTTTCGGAACTGATTGAGGCGTTTTTAGATGCCCGTGACGATACCGAAATTGGCGTCGTCATATTGACCGGAGCGGGTAGCGACGCCTTTTGCGCCGGCGGCGATCAGGGGGTGCGCGGACACGGCGGGTACGTGGGCCAAGATCAGGTGCCGCGGCTCAACGTGCTCGATTTGCAGCGACTGATTCGCGTTCTGCCCAAGCCCGTGATCGCCATGGTGGCCGGCTATGCGATTGGCGGCGGTCACGTGCTGCACGTGGTCTGCGACCTCACCATTGCTGCCGACAACGCTATCTTTGGTCAGGCGGGTCCGCGGGTGGGAAGTTTTGATGCCGGCTACGGTTCCGGCTATCTGGCTCGCATCGTTGGTCACAAAAAGGCTCGTGAGATTTGGTACCTATGCCGGCAGTACACCGCCTCGGAAGCACTGGCGATGGGACTGGTCAACGCCGTGGTGCCCCTGGATCGCCTGGAAGCGGAAACCCTGCGCTGGGCGGACGAAATCCTGGAGAAAGCACCGACCGCGATTAGGCTCTTGAAGGCGGCCTTCAATGCCGATACCGACGGGTTGGCGGGGCTTCAACAGCTTGGCGGTGACGCCACGTTGCTTTACTATCTTTCCGACGAAGCCAAGGAAGGCAGGAATGCCTTTAACCAAAAGCGCAAACCTGACTTCAGCAAGTTTCCCCGATTTCCTTGACAGATGGCGGCCCGGGTGCCCGAAGGGAGGGCGAACCGTTCCATGACGACCATGCCCCATTGGCTCTGGCAGCGGACTCGGCTGACTCCCGACCGGCCCGCCTTGGAGTTTTCGGGGCGCTGGTGGAGCTTCGCCGAGTTGGAGCGTTTCGCGCGTGCCTGGGCGGAGGTGCTGCGTAGTGTAGGCGTGAAACGGGAGACCAAGGTTGCCCTCCTGATTCGAAACCAACCCTACGCCGTCGCGTTAATCCACGCCCTGACCTACCTGGGCGCGGTAGGCGTATTGCTCAACCGTCGGCTGGCGGTGGGGGAACTGGCCTTCCAGCTAGGCGAGGCCGACGTCGAGGTAGTGGTTTACGACCCTTCCCAAGACGATCAAGTCAAGGCCCTGCGATCACGCTGGCCGGGGAGGACATGGCTCTGCGCGGAGCCCCAACTGACGGCCGGGGCATCGCCGCCAAAGACTGGGGAGCTCTCCGCACCGCCGATCAACCTGGACTCGACCCAGGGCCTCATGTACACGTCGGGAACCAGCGGGCGGCCCAAGGCCGTCATCTTGTCCTATGCCAACCACTGGTGGAGCGCGATGGGCTCGGCCATTAATCTAGGACTGTCTCCCGATGACCGTTGGCTCGCCTGTGTTCCCCTCTATCACGTCAGCGGCCTTTCAATTTTGCTGCGCAGCGTGCTGTATGGAACGGCCGTGGTCCTGCACGACGGATTCGACGCCAGTCGGGTCAACACCGCGATTTTCGAGCAGCGGGTGACCGGGCTCTCGGTGGTTGCCGTCATGTTGCGAGAACTCCTGGAAAACCTTGGCGACCGACGCTACCCGCCCAGTTTGCGGGTAATGCTGGCCGGCGGCGGCCCCGTGCCCCCGACCCTGTTGGAAGCGGGTCAGGCCCGGGGGGTGCCCATTTATCAAACCTATGGTCTGACCGAAACGGCATCGCAGGTCGTTACCCTGCCTCCCGAATATGCCCTGCGGAAATTGGGGTCGGCGGGCAAGCCCCTGTTTCCGGCCGAAGTGCGCATCGGTCTGGCCGACGACCAGGGCGTGGGCGAGATCTGGGTAAGGGGACCAAATGTAACCCCGGGATATTACCGGCGTGAGGAGGAAGACCGCCGAGCCTTCGCCGACGGCTGGTTGAAGACGGGCGACCTCGGCTACATCGACGAGGAGGGTTTTTTGTACGTCTTGGACCGTCGGCGCGACCTCATTATCTCGGGCGGAGAAAATGTGTATCCGGCAGAGGTTGAGTCGGTGTTGATGACCCATCCTGCCGTCCGCGACGCCGGTGTGATAGGCGTGAACCATGCCCGCTGGGGAAAGGTGCCGGTGGCGGTGGTGGTGGTGGCCGATGATGGCCTCTCGGCAGCAGACGTCAAGGCGCATTGCGCCACCCAGCTGGCTGGCTACAAGGTGCCGCGCAAAGTCTACTTTGCCGACCGATTGCCGCGGACGGCTTCCGGGAAGTTGATACGACGGTTGCTCCATGACATCGTGCCGTCGGCAATGGAAGGAGATGGGGCCGATGCTGACGGTTGAACAGGTGGTGCTGTATGATGTTGTCTTGCGTTTCCGCCAACCGATGGTCACCGGATGGGGGACGCTGAAGAAACGGGAAACGCTACTGGTTGAGATGCGGGACACCGACGGTGGGGAAGGTTGGGGGGAAGGGGTCGCCTTCGCCGCCCCCCGCTATAGTGAGGAAACCGTGCGCACCTCGTGGTACGTGCTATCGCAGTTTTTGATCCCGCGCGTGCTGGGGATGTCCTTTTCCCATCCCGACGAGATCTGTGCCAAGCTGGCGCCCATTCGCGGTCATCGGATGGCCAAGGCCGGGCTGGAAGGGGCGGCCTGGGACCTGTTCAGCCGATCCCGTAAGCAGTCCCTGGCCCATGCCCTGGGCGGCACGCGTCGCCGGGTGGCGGTGGGGGTTACGCTCGGAATCACCGAACCTCGGCGTCTGGTGGACCAGGTGGCACGCTATCTCGAGCAAGGCTACGCGCGAATCAAGGTCAAAGTGAAACCGGGTCAGGATCGCAAACTGCTGGCGGCGGTGCGCACGCGCTATCCGGACGTCGAGCTGGCCGCCGACGCCAACGCCGGATACACTCGCCAAGACTTTGACCCGCTGGCGAGCTTCGACGATTTCGGACTGAGCATGCTGGAACAACCCCTGGCGGCGAGTGATTGGCTAGGCCATCGCGACCTGGCCCGTCGCCTGCGGACCCCGATCTGCCTGGACGAGAGCATCGTATCGCTGGACGATGCACGACTGGCCATCGAGCTCGGCAGTGCCGCCGTGATAAATCTCAAGCCCGGCCGAGTAGGGGGGGACGCGACCGCCGTGGCCATTCACCAGCTTTGCGCCGAGCATCGGCTGCCGGTCTGGGTTGGCGGAATGTTTGAATCGGGGGTGGGCAAAGCGCACGCTCTAGCTTTGAGCGCCTTGCCAGGAATGACCTTGCCAGCAGATTTGACGGCCTCGGGTCGATACTGGGAAGAAGATTTGGTGAACCCGGGGTTTAGTGTAAACCGAGGCTGGATGGAGGTGCCCGACCGGCCCGGGATTGGAGTGAGCGTGGATCGCGGTGCTCTCGGGGCGATGACCGTCAGCCAACAAACATTTCTCGCCGCCCGCTAGCACCCTCCCTGCATGAATACAGGTTTGAGCTTGCTTTCGGCCGGGCTGGCCTGCAACGGCGGTTAAATCAAGGTAGCCGGAGACGAGCCTCAGTGCGAGGCTTTCCAGTCGAGGGTTTGCTCGGGGTCGGCGACCAAACGCCCATAATATTTCAAGGCTTTGAAATTGTGGATCTGGCGGCATATTTTGGCCATTTGGTCCAAGATCACGATTTCTGAGACGGGGGCGGGACTCCAGTAATAGATGTCTAGCGAATACGGCGTGCCGTCCGCCTCCGACCGGGTATAGGCAATGTTCCTGGCCAGCCGGAAGTCGTTTTTTTCGTAAAATTCGATGCGCTTGGCGGCGTCGGGTTGGCCGCTGTCGACCGGCTCAACCTCTGCAATCAATATTTTCCCTCTTTGTTTAAAGCGATCCACAATCTGGGAGCCAACACCTTGTCCGCGCCGTTGGGAGGTTACCAATAGATAATCGATAAAAATAAACGTCGAAAATTCGGCATAGGTGACCACGTAATCGGTGGTTTCCCACTTATGGTAGGTCTCGTGTTCCTTCAACAAATCCTCCATCTGTTGACGGCGCTTCATTTCATTGGACGGAAAGTAGCCAGCCAGCCGCTCATACCACCCCATACGGTCGCTGATCACCTCCAAACCTAGTCTGTGCGCCATCGGCCGGGAACATACCGGGTAGACAGGGAACCGGAAGCAAAAGGCCTGCCTCGCGGGTGGCAAGCCATGAGGGGCTGCACCGTTGTCTGCCCGCTTCATGGCGACGCCGGCAAACATTCCTCCCGGAAGTGCCGACGCCGTGGCACCAAATCGGAAATCGCCGTCTACAGGGCTTATCTACGATCCGGAAAGAGGGAGGCCGCCACCCAGCCCAACGCTGCAACGCCGAACACAATGACGCCAGACCCCAGGCTGAACGGACTAGGTGCGTTGACAATAGCCGCAATCCGGCTTCCCATTGCGGCGGAGACGAACAGGGACAGCGTCATGCCCAAGGATAGTCCACCGAAAAGCCTCCATGCGGCCCACACCCAGGGTGCGGCAGATCGGGCGCGGACTAACTCTCGAACCACGATTAGGCAGGCTATGACGTCGCCGGCGAGCCAGCCCCAACTGGCAACGCCTAAGTGGTAGAGATTCCATCCTCCGCGGCTGGGAGCCAAGGCGGTAACGTGAACCCAAACCAAAAAGGACCCTGCCAGGGCTATAACAGGCGGCAACAGGCGGAGTTTCATCGGCCATTGGCCGCCGCCAACCGCAGTCGAAAGGCTACGGCCGCAGTGCATACAAAACTTGGCGGCGTCGCCCTCATTCAGCGGCAGCGAACAATGCGGACACTGACTGGCCATCGACGTGGCCATAAGCAAGCACCTCCTTCAAAGCGAAGCGTCACACGGATGATGATGACATTGCTCTTGAGCCTATTCGGTGGCCTCGAGTTCGACTAACAGGCGGTGGACGGCAAATCTCCACAACCTCGACTCGATTGTAACGCAATACGGTTATCTTCAGCCGGTTCATGGACCGACGGTCGGACTGCCGGTAAGCCACCAATCTGCGGGAAAGCAGCTGGCGTGTTGCTTTC
>JAJZXC010000117.1 GCA_021846365.1 Bacillota bacterium
GATGGGGCGATAGTCGACCTTGCGCATCGTTATCCCGCACGTCGAACAAGGGGGTGCCGATGGCTCCAGGGTCTGCACGGTCTCGCGCGTCCAGCCCTGCGCGAAGGTCTGGCCGAAGATCTGGGTCAGCTGGCGGGTCACCGCTTCGATCTCTTCTAAGGTGGTGATCTGGGTCTCGAGAGTCGAAGGCAGTCGACTCAAGAGCCTGGGTCGCTTCTTGGACCGCGAGCTCTGCGAATTCCTTCACAACGGTCTGCACTTCCGCGGGCAATTCCGCATTCTGCATGGGATAGCACTCCTCTCGTATGGGCGCAATCATCAGGTACAGCGCGGGCGTCGTCCAACGTCGCCCTGCGCGCCAACATAGCGAGGATTTTGGCAACCGTCCAGTCACACAGCTGTTCGTGTTGGATTGGCGTTGATTGGCAGCGCCGGATTGCGGCAAGTCTCGCCGGCAAGGAAGGTGGTGTCATAGAGTTCGGCAGGCCATTTTCGTTAGTCTCCAGATATTACCAAGTATGGAAGTGGTATACTCACAAAGATAAGCTGCACCCTCGCCAATGGGCCCATTTTCTCGGTACCGGATGGCTTCACCTGCCCCGCCGAGCAACGAACGCCTTGAGTCAGCGCTTAGCCGGGGATCCGTTGTATCGTAAAGCCTGGACGCTCACGCTCCACTTCCAGACGATTGTGGCACACCGCTGTGGCGAGGAGGACTTAGCCGCCTGGTGCCGGCTAGCCGAATCGAGTCCGACCCCGGATTTTGCGGCCTTTGCGCGGACCTTACGTCACGATTGGTAGGCCCTGGTGGACATAAAACCACGTCTGGCCGCGCCCAAAGGACGGTCGAATCGGGTATCGCCTGCCCTGCGTGACGACAGGATCCGACAGATGACAGACATTCCGGGAATGGCCAGGGCAAGCACTGATGTCCTGCACCAAAAGTGCCCAAGAGCCAATTCTTGATGCTTAAATACAATCCAGCATCCAACACCGTGGGCCGCGGATGGCAAACCCCGCGACACGGGAGCAGCGATCTGGTGGCGTCGCCGAGGCCGGAGAGCGATGGGCTGCGATTCTGACGGCCACCCATACCACCGCCCGAGTTCGGAGTACGGGGTTGATACCGGCCTGAGCTCCGGATCCCTCGGTTTGCCAAATAGAATTATCGCGATTGCATTCGCATATTAAAATATGCTAAGATTTGAGTATCATGGAATTTAGACTGTCGGAGGTACACCGTGACTGCTCTGCACGAGTTTAAGGCCGAACTGTTTAAAACCTTGGGCCATCCTGTTCGATTGCGCATTCTCGAGATCCTCAACACGGGGGAAAAGACGGTCTCGGAATTACAGATGGCGTTAGACATCGAGGCTTCTTCGGTGTCCCAGCAGCTCGCCCTGATGCGGGCCCGCCAATTGGTGGATACGCGAAAAAGCGGAACGAACGTCTTTTATGCCGTGCGCGATCCGGTGATTTTTGAGCTTCTGGCGGCGGCACGCCAAATTTTTGAGCACCAGGTGGCGAAAATGAACTCCCTGTTGGATGAGGAGCCGTAGACGGTGGCCGTCCTGAGCTGAGCTTCTCCCCGATATCACATCATGAGGAAGGAGAACTATGGTCACTGGGGGATTGTTCACACTGGGGCTGGTGGCGGTGGTCGGGTATCGATGGCCCCGCTGGTCACTCGTTCTTAACTTGTTGCTGAGCCTCGGCATTCTGGCGTATGGCGGGTATGGGTTGTGGCACGGGGCGTCCACGGTCGGCCCCGGGGCCCTGGAATTGTCTCCGCTCCGGGCCTGGTTTCTTATGGTGTTGGGTCTGGTCGCGAGTCTGTCCTCCTGGTATCGCTGGGGCTACCACGACGACCAGGCCTCTTTGCGGTTCTGGCTCCCACCCTTTCTCATCAGTATGATGACGGTCATTCTGGCCAATAATCTCTGGGTGTTTATGACGGGCTGGGAAAGCATGACAATCACCTCGTTCTTTTTAGTCACCACCCACCACGAACGACCCGATGTGCTGAAATCAGGCTACATCTATCTCGTGATGTCGCAAGTGAGCGCGATGGTGATTTTGGCGGGGATGCTGGTCATGGATACTCATCTCCACTCGGTCGATTTCTCGGTGTGGGCTCAACGGGGCGCCGCCCTCCCGCGGAGCACCAAGAGTCTGACTTTTGGTCTCCTGGGGTTGGGATTCGGGATGAAAAGCGGGGTGATTCCGTTTCACGTCTGGCTTCCGCGTGCCCACCCGGCGGCACCCGCTCCGGTCTCCAGTCTCATGTCGGGGGCGATGATTAAGCTCGGAATTTTTGGGATGCTGCAGTTTTTGCTGTTCGATTTAGGGTCCACGGCCCGATGGTGGCCGTTGCTGGTATTGGCTGTGGGGGCGGTCTCCAGTCTGTTGGGGGTGCTCTACGCGCTGATGGAACATGACTTGAAGCGGCTATTGGCCTACCACAGCATTGAAAACATTGGGATCATCTTATTAGGTGTGGGCGTCATGGGCGTCGGCATCGACTGGCATCATCCCGCCTGGGTGGCGGTGGGGCTGGTGGCTTCCCTCTTTCACACCTTGAATCATGCGATTTTCAAAAGCCAGTTGTTTTTGGCGGCTGGTGCCGTCGAACAGCACACCGGCATCCTCGATGTCGATCACCTGGGTGGACTCCTGCGCACAATTCCGGGCATCGCGCTCGGCTTCATCGCGGGCTCCTTGGCCATTAGCGGCCTGCCGCCGTTCAATGGCTTTGTGAGTGAATGGCTCACCTTCCGCGGTCTCTTGGGTCTGACGCATAGCGCGGGCCTCTTGGGGCTCTATGGAGTCGGGTTGATGATGGTGCTCGGGTTAACCGGGGCGCTCGCCGGCCTCTGCTTCGTGAAAGCGTCCGGGGTGGTGTTTCTCGGGGAGCCGCGCCGAGCGGGCCCCCGCCAGCCCTTGCCGGCGAGCTTGACCGGGTCGGTCCTCGGGTTGGCGGCCATCAGCCTGATCTTAGGCGTCATCCCTCAACCGCTGCTGCAACTGCTCAACGGTATCGATCCCGCATATCGCTTGAACGCCGCAGGCATGCTGCTCCCCGCACGAGTGCCGCTTATCGCTGGCCTCCTCATCATCGGCATCGCGCTATTTGCCGGATTGAGCCGCGTCTGGGAGGTGCGCACGGTGCCGCGCTGGTCCTGCGGCCGGGAAGCAGACGCCTCGATGCAATTTACGTCGGCGTCCTTCACCAAGGCGATTCGGACCACCTTCGCGGTGATTTATCGACCCCATCGGCAGGTTCAACGGTTAGGATCCGGGGCCCCCGATTTCCCCACGCGGCTGCTCTACCGCGGCGGCACGGTGCCCGTGTGGGAGCAGTATCTCTACCGACCGGTGTACGGTCTCCTGTGGCGAGCATCGCGCCTCAGCACCCACATTCAGCGTGGACCGGTCCGCTTGTACCTCGCCTATTTGCTTGGGACGGTGGGGCTCATGCTCGCGCTCTTGCACTAAATTTTGGGGGAGGGTTCGGCGATGGTCTGGATCGTGCAAGCGCTCGGCGTGGCAGTCCTCGTAGCCGTGGCACCGTTCATGTGGGGTATCGCACAAATGGTGAAAGCTCGCCGCCAGGGACGGCGGGGCCCCGCGCCCTGGCAATTGTATTGGGTCATCCGCAAGCACTGGCACAAGGAAACGACGGTGCCGGAGAGGAGTTCCTGGGTGTTTCGGTTGGCGCCCAGTGTCTCGATGGCCGTACTGCTCATGATCGTCATCACCATTCCCATCGCGGGCCGGGTGCCGCGAGATTGGCCACATAATATGCTGACCCTCTTCTTTCTGCTCGCGTTGGAGCGATTTTGGAGCGGGCTCGCCGGGCTCGACACCGTCGGGACGTTTGGCGGGCTGGGCGCGAGCCGCGTCACGACGTTGGGGACGGGCATTGAACCAGCTCTGTTCGCGGCATTGGGCATCGTGTGGCAGGTGAGTGGGAACGGCGCGATGGCCCCCTTGGCCGCCCCTCTCTCGACAGCTCCGGCGAGCCTGCTGCCGTGGCTGCTGGCCAGCACCAGTGTGGCCATGGTGCTGTTGGCCGAATGGGGGCGTCTGCCGGTCGATAATCCGGACACCCATCTCGAACTCACCATGATGCACGAAGCCACCCTCTTAGAGTACGATGGCCGATTTCTGGCCTTGTCGGAGTGGGCGATGGCGCTTAAGTTCACCGCGCTGGCGACGTTCGGGTGGGTGGTTCTCGGACCGCACCTGCCATCGCTCTGGGCAAACCTTGGACTGCGGGTGATTGAAATTGCCGCCACGGCGGGGGCATTAGGATGGATGGAGAGTCGATTAACGAAGCTCCGGTATTTCCAACTCCCCGCCTATTTAGCCGTGGCGGCCGGCCTTGGGATGTTGGGGTTCTATCTGGCGTCTGGGGGGCTGAGTGTATGAACACCTTCGGATTGCTCCTGTTTCTCCTGGCGCTCGGGTTGCTCTGGTCGCGCACCATGTCCTATACCGTCTGGTTTTTGGCGGGTGAAGGGGTGCTACTGAGTCTCATGGTCTGGACCGCCGAACCTTTGACGACCGTGACCGTTTTGGTTGGACTGGGCACCCTGGTCGTCAAAGGAGGTTTGATTCCCACCCTCATTCATCGCCTCTTGCGGACGTGGCCGGCCGCGTTTCGGCGCGACCATCCCCTGCCGCTGTGGGCGTATGGGACCGCGGTCCTGGTGGTGTTGGCGGTGAGCCACGTCATCCATCTCCTCGGCCCGACCGGTGTGATTCACCACACCTTGTTGTTCTTGTATGCCCTGGCCAGCATCCACGTGGGGTTCGTAATGATCGTGGCCCGACGACACCTCCTCGCGCAATTGGCGTCTCTGGTCGCCATCGAAAACGGACTCGTGGTGCTGGCCGTCTCCTTGGCGGGGGCGCTGCCTACTTTTATCGAGCTTGGCCTGCTCATCGACCTCAGCCTGGCCGCGACATTGATGGTGTGGATGAGCCATCGCATTCATCACGAAATGCAGACGACGGACGTCATCACCTTGCGCCGTCTGAGGGGGTAGATTTGATGTCATCGGCTTGGGCCCTCGGAGGGCCTGCGATACCCGTGGTGCTCACCGGCGTGCTGCGGCGACACTTGACCCAGGGATGGTACACCGTCATCGCGGTGTGGACCAGTCTCGTGGGGCTGGTCCTGGGCGGTCTGGTTTGGCACCTCTTGATGCAGGGGCGAGAGTGGGCCATTCTCCTCGACGTGACGAATCTCATCGCAGCGACCAGCGCGTGGGACAGCGTCTTCTGGCTGCGCGAACATCCCCGCATGGCGCCCCATCGATATTATGGGTGGTGGAGTCTCTTTTGGGCCGCCCTGCTCGGCATCGCCCTCGCGCACAATTTGGCCCTCGCCTGGCTCGCCGTCGAATTCTCGACCTTAACCTCGGGGGCCCTCATTATCGAAGTGGGCGACCGCCATGCGCTCGAAGCGGCCTGGAAGTATATTCTGATTGCCTCCGTGGGGCTGATTGTGGGACTCATCGGCCTGGTGTTCCTGTACGCCAGCCTTCGGTATCAAGCATTGGGTTGGGCGACCCTCAATTATCAAAATCTGCATGGACAATTCCCGCACATGGCCCCGATTATCCGGACCTTGGCTACCATATTTATCGTGGCGGGGTTCGGCACGAAAGCCGGCCTGGTCCCGTTTCACACGTGGCTGCCCGATGCACACTCCGAAGCGCCGTCCCCGGTCAGCGGGTTGTTGTCGGGGGTGCTCTTGGGGCTGTCGCTCTTCACGGTGGTGCGCTTTATGGCAGCTGTGCCGACCGCCGGCGGCGTGTTCCTCTCCGGCCCCCATCTCCTCACGATCTTTGGGACTCTGTCCGTCGTGGTCGGCGCCTTGGCCTTGTTGGTGCAACGGGACATTAAACGCCTGTTGGCCTACTCTTCGATCGAGCAGGTGGGGATCATGGCCGTCGCTGTGGGTCTCGGCACGAAGGCCGCGCTGAGTCTGGCGTTGTGGCAGTTTGTCCTGCACGCCGTGATTAAGTCGAGTGTGTTTTATGGGGCGGGCCACCTGAGTGTGCTGTACCAAACCCAGCGGCTCAAGAAAATCACTGGGCTCTTGGCACGCCACCCCGCGGGCGCCGTCGGGTGGGCGGTCGGAATTCTAGCGCTGGCGGGCCTACCGCCCTTGGGCCTCGCGTATACCGAGTGGCTGATTTTCCGGCAGCTGTGGCAGCATCACGCGTATCTCGTCATCGGACTGGTGGCGGCCTCGCTCACAGTTACATTTGCCGCGTTGGCGTACCACCTCATGCGAACCTTGTGGCGAGACATGGACGCCTTAGCCCCGGCTTCGGCCGCGTCAGAGGTTCTCTAGCGATGGATAATCCCTGGATTCGTCAGAACGTCGCGCTGAAGGAAGCCCATGCGGAGCTGCTCACGGTAACCGCCACCCGCAACCATCGCTTGCAGGCCACCTGGCTGGACCCCGCCAGCGGTCGTCAAGAGCAAGTGACCGTCGATGTGAGCCAGGAGCACTTTCCCTCCCTGACCCCGATGTTGCCGGAAGTCGCCTGGGACGAGCGCGAAATTCATGACGTCTTTGGCTATGTCCCGGAGGGGCACCCCGATTTACGTCCACTCCTCCGAACGCCGCGTTGGCCCGACAATTTTCGACCACTGCGTGATCAGCCTCGTGCCCGGCCCACGTGGCGGGATGCGGAACCGGACAACCCCGCCCTCACGGTGGAGGGTGACGGCATCACCATCATGAAGGTCGGGCCGACCCATGCGGGGGTGATTGAGTCGGGGCACTTTGTGTTTAGCCTTATGGGTGAAAACGTGCTCAACCTGGACGCCCACCTGTTTCAAAATCACCGCGGCGTCGAATCCCTATTAGAAGGCCAAACGATCGACGCCGTAGGCGCCATGGTGACGCGCATCTGTGCGGCGGATACCGTCTCGCATCAGACGAATTGGGCGCTCGCGGTCGAAGCGCTGGCCGGATACGACGCCGGAGCCACGCTCACGCTGGACCGGATTTTGCTCTTGGAAAGCGAACGCGTCGTGAGCCATCTGAATGATTTGGCCCAAATTCCCGCCGGGGTGGGGTTCCAAGTGGCCCATCAGCAGGCACTCGCGATCAAAGAAGACTGGCAACGGGGGTTACAGCGCCTGTATGGACATCGCTTCCTCTTCGACACCGTCCGACCCGGATGGGTGGCGTCGGTGGATCCCGAGAACCTCCTCCGACTCGTCCACGCGATCGGGCGGTCGTGGACACCGTGGCGTCGGCTGGTAGAGGGGCACCATGGCTTCAATGATCGCATGGCGGGTGTGGGGGTGACAACACGGGCCGAGGTGGTCCGATTTGGCGGCCAAGGGGTCGTGGCACGGGCCGCGGGCAAAGCGTTTGATGCCCGCACGCTGCTCCCGCTCTATCAAGACCTGCGGCCCGTGCCCGTCCTGGAGAGCGACGGCGACGTTCGGGCGCGTTTTGCTGTGCGCATCCACGAGGTGGAGGCCTCGCTGCGGCTGATCGAACAGGCCGCTGAGCGCCTGCGACGGCAGACGACGCCACGGGACGCCCACTGGCGTCCCCCCGACGAGGTGAGCGGACAGGTCGTGGTCTATACGGAATCTCCCCATGGGCTCAACGTCCATGAAGTCGCCATGGACCGGGGCCGGGTGTTGCGCTATCACATCCGGGCCGCCACCTACCGGAACTGGCCGCTGTTGGCCCATGCGGTGCCCGGCAACGCCGTCGCGGATTTTCCGCTCATTAATAAGAGTTTCGAGCTCTGTTACAGTTGTACGGATCGCTAAATCACGCGATTAGAGAGGAGACAAATCGGATGTCCCATATTCGGCATTCCCTACAGATTCGTCACGTCGACGCGGGGAGTTGCAATGGCTGTGAACAGGAGTTAACCGCCCTGACCAGCGCCGCCTATGACTTCCAGCGCGTCGGCCTGGATTGGGTCGCCTCCCCCCGCCATGCGGACGCCCTGCTCTTGACAGGACCCGTGAGTGACCCCATGGCACGCCCCGTGGAACGCGTGTGGGCGGCGATCCCCGCGCCGAAATGGCGGATTGCCTTCGGGGACTGTGCGGCGGGGTGCGGGGTCTTTCAGGCCGCGTACGGTATACACGGGGGATTGCCCGAGGCCGATCTGGTCATTCGGGGGTGTCCGCCGGAGCCGGGCGCGGCCCTCCAGCAACTACGGGACGCGATGCAGGCGATGGCGCCCCACCCCGATCACACGGTAGGAGGTTAGGCCATGGCCGTGGGAATTCAGTACATTATTCGGTTGCAAATGCCTCGCGACCGTGCACCGTTTCGGGCCTTGGGAGATCGTGGAATCCGTGGGCGGGGGAGATCCTGGCCCTTGAAGTGGTGCATGCCGACGATGATCGCACGATACGCGACCTGACGGTAGTCATACCCTCTGCGGATCAAGTGGAGTCGTTGGCACATGCCTTAGCGCAATTGCCGGGCACTGTCATTGAGCATGTGTCTGATCGCACTTTTTTCATGCATTTAGGGGGCAAGATTGAAACTCACCCGCGCATTCAAGTGAAGACCCGCGCCGACTTATCCCATATCTACATGCCCGGCGTCGCCCAGGTGGTCACGACGATTGCGAAGGATCCCTCCGAGGCATTTCAGTTGACCATGAAGCGTAATACCGCGCTATCGTCACAGACGCCAGTACGATTTTGGGATTGAGGAACTTGGGACCCCATGCCGGGTTACCAGTAATGGAAGGGAAATCGGTGCTGTTTAAATGGCTGGGGCAGGTGGATGCGTTTCCGCTGTGCCTGGACACCACGGACGTGGATGAAATCGTGGACACCGTGGTCCGCATTGCGTCGGCCTTTGGCGGTATCAACCTGGAAGACATTGCGGCCCCCGCTGTTGTGCGATTGAAGTAAAACTGGCCGCCCGACTGAACATCCCCGTCTTTCACGACCAACATGTCACCGCCATTGTCATCCTGGCCGGGCTCCTCAATGCGGCGCAGGTGGTCGCAAAGACGTTCCAAGACTTGGGGTTCGTGGTATCGGGCATTGGGGCTGCCGGGACGGCCACCACCGAGTTGCTCTTAGAAGTTGGCATTCGTGACATTGTGGGCTACGATCGGTCTGGGCCCATCCTGCGCACGCCACCTACCCCGAGCGTCCCAGTTGGAATCGCTATGCAGCAGGGACTAACCCCCATTTGCGCGACGGGTCGCTGCGTGAGATTATGACTGGTGCGGACATGTTCACCGGCGTATCCGCGGGCAATATCCTGTCCGTCGCCGATGTCGAGGCCATGGCCCCCGATCCGATCCTCTTCATCATGTCGAACTCCGATCTGGAGATCCAACCCGAACTCGTGCAAGCGCGAGCCGGCGTCCTCGCCACGGGACGCTCGGACTACCCCAACCAAGTGAATAACGTCTTATGCTTTCCCGGATTCTTTGGTGGCCTCTTCCTCTTGGACAGCCGAGCGTGTCGCATTATCACACAGACGAAGATCACACAGATGAAGTTGAACCTCCCCGCCGTAGAGGGCGGAGATTCTGGGGAAACCACCGTGGCTGCGTCGCGGGTCGTGAGACCCTGGGAGTGATCCTCCCGACTCGCCACCGTTTATCCCACCAGCAATTTCCCGGGGTTCAGCCGGACTACGCCTTAACGCTCCCTGGGGGGGAACGGGACGGCGATACGTGTTCTACACGTCAGATTCTAATGCCACCCTTTTCAGTGGTCATGAGAGTTCATCGTTTTGTGGCGAACCCAGCATCAGTCGGACGTTTTGAACCCAAATGTCTGCCGCGAGCTCGGCGCGGAGCGAACCAGTGTGTGCAGAAACGAGTGAATCCTGGTGAGCCCCAAGGGACTCGGGGGCTAGCCGCTTCCCTCCGGTGTGGGCTAGGGGACGCGCAAAACGTGAAATGGTCAAGCTTACGCTTACCTGGCGAAGCAACAGAATTTGCCAGGCGCACAAAGTGCGCTATGGCCTTGCAGATCCCCGTCGATACGGGTTGATGCGGCGGGGGTTAGGCAGGAATCGGCACTTCTCGTAACTACGGAATGCTTTCCCGAAACAAGTCCATGCACTCAAGCGTC
>JAJZXC010000118.1 GCA_021846365.1 Bacillota bacterium
GGCGCACTTGACAGGGCCCCGTGCGTAGCCATCAATCTCGCGATACGGTCTTACCCGCTGATGATCCCCGGGATCCATCAGAGAATACGATTAATGACGAAAAAACCCCAAAAGGGAAGATCCGTGGACGTCCTCCCCAGCGCTAAATCCGTGACTCGAATAGGGCTAGAAACCTTCGTTTGTGACCCAATTATTTTGGAGGGGATATTTTCCACAGAACGGCCCCCTTATTCGGTCACAACGCAGGACATATTCAAAGGGACATAACTTGGGAATGTTTTATCTTATGGTACTATTAAATATACGAATACGTGTCAAAGGAAGAACACACCGATGTTGATTGGTTATGCTCGGGTGAGCACGCCCGATCAAAGTCTGGATCTGCAAAAAGATGCGCTGAATGCGGCGCAGTGCGAAGTCATTTATGACGATGTGGCGGGTGGCACCAACACCGAGCGCCCAGGGCTGAAAAAGGCGCTGGAATACATGCGCGCTGGCGACGTGCTCATCGTCTGGAAGCTGGATCGTTTGGGACGGTCGCTGACGGACTTAGTCTCGACCATCAATCGTCTGAATACGGAGAGCAAGGGGTTCAAGTGTCTCGATCAGTCATTTGATACCACGACCCCTCAAGGGAAACTCATCTTTCAGATGTTTGCGGCGCTGGCCGAATTTGAACGCAATATCATCCGAGAGCGCACGATGGCCGGGCTGGCTGCGGCCCGGGCCCGGGGCCGCCTGGGCGGACGCAAACCCAAAATGACGGCAGACGATATCCGACTCGCAAGAGTCTTGATGGAAGATATGACGGTTCCCTTAGGCGAGATTGCCAACAAATTTCAGGTGTCCGTGAAAACCCTGCGGCGCTCGGTCAACCGGACGTCATCCGGTCCTCCCATTCCCCCGCGATCCCCCGGAAGAAAGTCCCCGCGGGGCCACTAAGAAACGACCACGGAAAGCAGGATGAGTGGATGGCTTCACCCTATCAAGGGCGCATAAAAATTCTGGACACTTCAGAGATTGAGGAGTTGTACGGGCGACCGCGGTTCTATCCGGAGGAGCAGACGTATTATTTTGCCCTGACCCCCGAGGAGCGCGACATCGCCAACAGTTATCGCACCCGGGAAAACCGCATCCTCTTCATTTTGCAGGCCGGTTACTTTAAAGCCAAAACGATGTTTTTCTCGTTCGCGCTGCATGAGGTGCAAGACGACATTCGGTATATTCTGCAGCAACATTTTTCGTTGGTCTCGGAGATCCGATGGCAGGCACCCATCCTCCGGCAAACCCGGCATGCCCAACAACAGAAAATCTTAGCGCTGTATGGGTACCGTACCTGCCAAGAAGCCGAACGCGCTCGTCTGGCAGACCAAGCCCGGCAGATGGTATGGTCAAGGTCTCCGCGAAGCCTCTCTATCTCTTCCAAACCTTGATGCGGTATTTGGAGGCCCAGCACATTGTCGTGCCAGGATATAGCGTCCTGCAAGATATCGTGAGTCGCGCGTTGGCTGCGGAGCGTCAGCGGATTACCACCATGCTCGACCGAACGTTAGACCCGGCGACCCGCGCCGCGCTGGATGAGCTGTATGTCAATCGAGAGGGCGTTTACGCGATTACGGCATTGAAGCGACGAAGAAGACAATATCCGGCACATCTTGGCATCGCTCGCGCTCAAAGTGACGAGTCAAAGCGTCATTATCGGCAAGTTGAGCGCTTACGCAAGAAAAAACCGCGCCAAGAAAGCACTTTGGGAGTTGGACAATATTTATCGCAGTGCGTACTTATTGACCTACGTTGATTCGGTGACCCTGCGCCACAACGTGCAGCGGGCGCTGAACTGAGGCGAGTCGTACCATAAGCTGCGGCGCGCCGTCGCGTATGCGTATTCAGGCCGGCTCCGGGTCAAAACGGATCTCGAACAACAAATCTGGAGCGAGTGCTCGCGGCTACTGTCGAGTAGGCTGCAGGCGCCGTAGTTTAGGTGGACTGTCGCTCCGTTTCCGTCTCTTTCGATATGACGGTGCCTCAGTACGCCACCATGCCCGATTTCCAGCAACCTCTCTAAAATTCCGTACGGCGGGTGCCGGGTAGACCAGAGGAATTTCACCTCCAGTCCCCCACAACCGGACGTGAACCTCTCAGCTCATCCGGCTCGTGCGAACCCTTCCTTGGCGGCGTTGCCGCCGCCAAGCGACGCGGAGTACCAGCGGCTCCTCCCCGAAGGTTGGCCAAGGTCTCGTTGAGTTCGCCCGTCCCCTTCGCTCCAGGCGCATTACACACCCTTCCTCACTAGTACGGGACGGTCCGCCCCCTGCTGATGCATCGCTACTTTCCCCCTTCGCGGACTCCGCTTATAGGGTTTTCGCTTGGCACCACCAACAGGGTTCTCACGTTCCATGCCACAGCCCGGACCAAGCTCATGCTCACTATACGCCGGATGTCGTGGAGGCCATCAGCAGGCACTGCCTCCACCGATCGGGAGAGAGGGAAAAGCCCTCCATTTTGACATCGTCGTACCGTACTTTCGACGCTTCCGTGAGATCGCTCATCGCTCATCTGCTTGGTCCACACCTGACATCTTTGACGATGCCTTTTCCCCAACGCTCACGACCGCAGCCGTTGTGCCGCAGCCGCTTGGGGCGGTTTGACGACTCCCCCTGCACAGCGTCGCCGAGGGGCCTGCCCTCATCTCTGAACGCAATTTCCCCGGTTACAGCCACTTGCCGATGGTGGTATGGGTAATCCGATGAAACCAGTGCACCATGACTCCTGCCAACGGTTGACTGTGCAGGGACGCTACCAGGGGAGTGTGAGCAAGAACGGGGAAAGTAACCAACAGGCCGAGGATGACGCTGACCACCAGCCCGTGTTCTACCACCCCCGCGGCCAACCCGCCGATTCCGTTCAAGTAGCCGGTCACCGTGAATCTGCGCACTCCCAGGGTGAATGCCTTGCCTATGGTACGGCCAACCGATTCGGCCAGCCCAATGATGATCAGGAAAATCAGGACGGTTAGCACCCCGTCGGTCCAGCGGTTGACGACTTGATGGACGCCGCCTACGTTGCTGGCGGCCAACGGGATATAACGATTAATCCAGCGCGCAATGGGCAGGTTGGTCAAGACGGCTTTGACCGCCGCGTGCTGATAGCGGCTGGCGAGCAGAAGACCGCCGAGATAGCCCACCGCCGAAAAAGCGGTTAAGATGAGACCGCGACGAAACCCACTCAGCGCTCCCAGGCCCAAATAGGCGATGATGGCCCAAGATACCCAGTTCACGTCTGCCTCCTTCGTCTCTTATGCAAGCTTGACGGGGTCAAGGACGTAGCGGCCATAAAACGACCAGGTAGGCCGCTGCCACTGCCGCGAACGTTGGATGGACAGGGCCGCCGCCGTGCCGGAGCAGCCATTGCTCCACGCCGTAGGCCACCAAGGCCAAGACGATGGCTAATACCCCGTCGTCTAGTACCGAGCGCAGGGTCTGGTCCCAATACGACCCCGTCATCCATTTCCCGACTTTGGCGGCCACCAGCGCCAACAGGAAAAGGAACGGATACCGGAATAGGGGATTTAAGCTTACGGTGCCTGTACGCGCCCCCAGCACGGCGGCGACGGGGAGCACAAAGGCCAGGACCCATCCCGCGGTAGCTCGCCAGCCGGACACTCCGCTCATCGGAGGACCCGAGGCAGCACCACCAGCGCCGCCAATGCAAGCAGTACCCACCACAAACGGATCCCGGTCAAACGGCGCCCGAGCCGGAAAAAGAGGTCCCTGGGACGACTCGGGTTGGTCATCGCATGGGGGCTGCGCTCATATCTCTGGGCTTGTTTTAAATGGCGGACAAAATCGCGCAGGTTGCCCTGCTTGCGGTAGGCCACGGCCATGTTGTGGTGCGCCGGCGCGTATTCCGGGTCCGTCTCCAAAGCGCGGGAATAGTACCAGATAGCCGTGCTGGCATCTCCTCGTTCGAGATATATATTGCCGAGATTGCTGAGCGAGGCCACGTGCGTGCGGTCGCATTCCAGGGCCCGCAAGAAATAGTCGCTGGCCCGCTCCAGGTCATGCGTCCCAGCGTGCACCACTCCCAACTTATTGTACCCTTCTGGCTGGTCGGGAAACCGTTCGGCCAGAGTTTGATAGCTCTGGATGGCTTCGTCGACCCGGCCGGCCGACCAGGCCCGGTCGCCTTTGGCCAGCAACAGGCGCGCGTCATCGTCATCAGCCGTCATAGTTCGTACCCCTCAACGCCCACCCGCAGTGCGGCCGGGCAAGATCAGCGGCGCCCAAAAAGCAACCGACATCACCCCTAGCAGCGGATAAACGTAGGCCACCAGCGTCTGCAACGGCCAAGGGATCATCGCCGCACACAACCACAGAGCCTGGGCTCGCCGTCTGCCGTAGCGCGCCACCAGGGCAAACGCCTGGCCGATGCCGGTGGTATACATCGCTGCCAGTAGGCTGACACCGAAAAGGGTGCGGAGGATAGCGCCGGCCTTGGCCGCGGCTTCAAGCATGGGCAGCTCCGAACCACCCCCCAGGGTCAGGAGCAGACGATGTTCCAGCAGGGCGAGACCGGTTAGAATGGCGGCACCCAACAAGGCTGCGGTGGTATTTGCACGGCGGCTCGGCTGGGCGCGGCCGAGACCAAAGAGCACCATCATTCCGGTAAAGAGATTATACGATATGTAAAGGGCGGCGGAAAGCCACCAGTTTTGTGGGTTAAAGGGCCGGGCGGCCACCACGCGCAGCGGCCACAGGCTGATCAAGAGGGTGAGGGCGACGATGTAGGGCACCACTACGGTATTGGCCCGCACGATCGCCCGGGGCCCGGACAATGCGGTAAGCAGAACCGCGGCTAGCATGCCCAAGGAGCTCGCCGGTCGAGACCAGCCGGTTAGCAAGTGGAGGGCCGTGCCACCGCCCACCGATACTACGCCCACCCCGGTCGCTAGCAGCAGCGTGGTCAGCCAGTGCAGCACGATGCCCCATCGCCCGTAGGCCGCGGTGAGGAAGGCGGCGAAGTGGCTGGTGCCCAGGCGCCCCCGCTCGAGCGCGGCCCGACCGAAGAAAAAGAATGCGGTGCCGGCCATTAGTATGCCGATACCACCGACAGGACCGTGCCGGGAAAAGAACTGCCATATCTCCCGGCCGCTGGCAAATCCCGCCCCGACCACCGTTCCCGCGTAGGCCAAACCCACGCCTAATGCTCGTCTGTGCATGTGCCACCCCCCGGCGCCCATTGAGATCACTGGGGCTGTCGGATACCGACTTATATGCGAGCGAAGATGGGATTGAGTACACCTGTAAAATGTTCCTCGAGGAACATTTTACAGGGCCCGGGTCGCGCCAGTCGACCTCTCCCGGTTGATGTTCCTCGAGGAACATTCATCCCCGCGGCCCTCTCGCAGGCTCCTAGGGAACTCGCCGGCTCTTGGCCAAATCGACCGCCTGCCGTTCCTCGGGACTGAGCGGATAGTTACACGTTCCACCCCGAATCGGCTTGGCATAGATTCGCACCTCATCTCGTCCCCATAAGCTGGTCAGTACCACCCCATCCCGCTGGTCGCTTAATATGGCTAACGAAAACGACAAGTCCGCCCCCGTATCGTCAAACGGATTAAACCGTACTAACCCGGTTCTTGACAGGCAGTTGCGTTGCTGCTCACTTATCGCCTCAACCTCAGCCTGCACCTGTTTCCATTTCAGCGATTGTTCAAAGACTGCGGCCACATTGTCTTCCAAGTTGCTGTCCGCCTTACCTACTAGCAAACGACTCATTCGCCGCCTGTCCTTGACCGCCATCGCCAATGCCACCAGCGCCACCACCAGTGCGCACAACGCCGTGCCCACACTTACCACCAGCGGCAAGCCCACGGCATAGCTTCCTACATGAAACATAGCATCCTCCCCGCCGCAGCGCCGCCAACCATCTTCACCCAGCGATGAGCCCGCCACCCCTATCGCCGCCGCACCTCAACCATCCCACTATTCACCGCCGAGCCAGTCCGCTCATGCTCCACGACCGCTAAAGCCCATTCC
Organism: Bacillota bacterium; assembly: GCA_021846365.1. Classification (GTDB taxonomy): domain Bacteria; phylum Bacillota; class Sulfobacillia; order Sulfobacillales; family Sulfobacillaceae; genus JAJZXC01. Next base: position 6,039 of record JAJZXC010000118.1, read on the forward strand.
ATCCCGGTCCGAGCCAGTACCCCCTTATACCGTAAACGCTTCACCGTCGCCCGCTTCTGGTCGAGCAAGCAAACCGAGCAGCCGTTCCAATTCCTCCACACTTCGATAACGGATCTCAATCCTGCCTTCACGTCCGTCTCCTCGGACTTTCACCCCAACTCCCAGAGCCCGTACCAGCCCTTCCTCAATCGCCGCCAGGTGAACATCGGCCGGCTCCGGCGCTCGCCGCCCCGCAGCCTCTGCGGACACCCTCCGCCGTTCCAGCTCGCGAACGCTCCATTCCTCCGCCACCGCCCGTCCGGCTAGGGCCTTTCGTTTACCCTCCTCCTCCACCGTCAATAATATTTTCGCATGTGCCATAGTCAGCCGACCCTCCCGGACCCAGGCCTGGATTCTCGCTTCCAGCTGCAACAAACGGAAATAATTGGCCACATGCGACCGCGACCTCCCAACCTGAGTCGCGATCTCCTCCTGCGTCCACCCCAGTTCCCCGGCCAAGCGGGCATACGCCTCCGCCTCTTCCAACGGGTTAAGATTCTCTCGTTGCAAGTTCTCCACCAGGGCGAGCGCAAGCATCTCTTCATCGGATGCCTCGCGCACCCAAGCCGGGACAGACGACAGCCCGGCCATTTTGGCAGCCCGGATCCGCCGCTCGCCAGCGATAAGTTCATACTTAGTCCCCTGTCTACGCACGACCACTGGCTGCAACACTCCGTAGGCCCGCACCGATTCGGCCAGTTCCGCCAACTCTTCCTGCGCAAACTCCTTACGCGGTTGAAATGGATTGGCCACAATGTTCTCCAGCGCCACCTCCAGTGGCCCCCCCGCAGCCTGGGGTTCGGTCTTCTTCGCGCTCTGCCAATCACTGTCCCCCATCAGGGCCGATAATCCTCGCCCCAATCCAGCTTTACGCGCCATCTCCCAATACCTCCCTCGCCAAGGCACCATACACCTCCGCCGCTTTGGATCGGGGATCATAGCGCAAGATTGGCTGTCCGTAACTGGGCGCCTCACTTAACCGAACTGTCCGCGGAATGACGGTGCCGAACACCCTGCCCCGAAAATGCGAACGGACCTCATCGGCCACCTGATGCGCCAGATTGGTCCGTCCATCGTACATCGTCAATACTACCCCCTCCAGCTTCAGCTCCGGATTCATTCGCTCGCGCACCGCCTCAATCGTGGACAACAGCTGGGCCAACCCCTCTAATGCAAAAAACTCGCACTGCAGCGGAATCATCACGCTATCGGCTGCCACCAGCGCATTCATCGTAAGCACCCCCAGCGATGGCGGACAGTCCACCAACACATAGTCGTAGCGAGACACGATCGGAGCCAGCACGCTACGCAAGCGCGTCAACCGGTCAGCCGCCGACAGCAATTCCACCTCCGCGCCCGCTAAATCCAACGCACCGGGAACCAACTGCAACCCCACCACCGACGTGGGCAACAACGCCTCCTGCACGGGCACTCCGGCCACCAATACCTCGTACAGCGACACGTCGATCTGGGACTTATCGATCCCCAGCCCGGTCGTCGTGTTCCCCTGCGGGTCGCCGTCGACTACCAACACGCGCCTGCCTGCATCGGCCAAATACGCCGCCACATTAATCACCGTCGTAGTCTTCCCGACCCCGCCCTTTTGGTTGGCTACTGCTATCGTTCGTGCCACCGTCCGCCCCCCTGGCCCCGTCCGGCCTTACCTACATTGTAGTCAATTCTTTCCTCCAATGGATCGCCAGCCCCCTCCCTCACTCTCCCAGGTGGCGCACCCGCGGCCATCTTGGCGGGGTCGGAGACACCTTTTCCAGCACCACTAGATGGCGAACCGACTCCAGCGATGGCAGCCTGACTGCAAGCACCCGGGCAATCCGCCCTCCCAATCGGCTCACCCACGCCCCCTCCGCTTCCGCTTCCTGGCTAGCTCGCACTCCCCGGAGCCCCACCACTAGCCCCCCAATTCGCGCCGCTGGCAACCCCAATTCCGCCGTCATGCGAAAATTGCCCACCGCTCGCACCGTCACCAGGTCATATTGCTCCCGCCCCCAACCCTGGATTCCCAACACGCGTTCCGCCCGTTCGTTGAATACCCTTACCTCGGACAAATGCAACCTGCTCACACACTGTTCCAAGAACTCCGCTCTGCGCATCCGGGCCTCGACCAAATCCATCCTCCGCCGCGGTCGGGCGATAGCCAGCACCAGCCCGGGAAACCCGCCTCCGCTGCCGATGTCCACCGCCCGCTGCCAGTCGCCCACCACACTCAGTACGCTTAATGAATCCAATATGCCCTTTTCCCACAGGTCACGGCCGCTTAGGGCAGTCACGTTCAGCCGGGCATGCTCGATCAGATCAGCGAATTCGCCGAGCCGTCGCCAATTTTCCTCGCCGATGGCGTAGCGCTGTTGCCAATCTAGATACTGAGCCGCCCACGTCCCCTTGCTCATCTGTGCTCTCCACAGCCGCCCCAACCGGCAATCCGCAAAACAAAAAACCGCCCCCCGGCGGTTTTTTCAGGTTTATCGTTGAGTAGCTTCTGCCCCCGGCGACCCACTGCTCAACGGCCTGCGCAGCAAAATCGTCGTCTGCACCAACTGAAACAGGTTTGACACTACGTAGTAGATGGACAGCCCGGCCGGAAACCGGAACGCAACGTAGCCAAATATAATCGGCATGATCCACAGCATCATTTTCTGACTGGATTCCATGCCCGGTTGTTGCGGGGTCATATTCATGGTCTGCCATTGCATGAAAAAAGTGCTTACGGCCACTAGAACCGGCAAAATGAACGTATGATCGGGATTTTTCAAGTTGTGCCAAAATAGCCAACCCATATTGCTCTTATAGTGAAAGCTACGCAATACATCAAACAGCCCGTACATCACGGGCAACTGCAAGATCAACGGCAAGCATCCCGCTGCCGGATTGACCCCTTCTTCCTTATATAACTTCGCCATTTCGGCGTTAAGCTTCTGCGGGTCTCCCTTATGCCTTTTTTGCAACTCTCGCTGCTTAGGTCCCACCTTGGCCATCTTTTGCATAGAGCGGGCTTGGCTGATTCCGAGCGGCAACAGCACCACGCGCACTAATAGGGTTAACAGCACGATGCCGAATACATAGTTGCCGCTCCATCCGGTGAAGGCCACAAAAATGACTGTCAGCAGATGCAGAAAACCGCCCCAAATTCCCAATTCGTTTCCTCCCAGCCCGGCTCTTAGGGCACCGGGTCATAACCCCCAGCATGCAAAGGATGGCAGCGCAGTACCCGTTTGCTGGCTAACCACGCACCTTTCGCTGCCCCGTACCGACTCACCGCCTCCACCGCGTACTGTGAGCACGTCGGCGAGTACCGGCACGACGGCCGAGTCATCGACGAAATATATCGCTGGTATCCGCGCAACACCATCAAGAGGAAGCGTCTAGCCATCTTGTCCACCTTGATTCCGGACCCTCAAGCAATTAGCCCGTAGCAACAGCCTCCGCCCGCTCTTTCGCAACGACTCCCACTCGGCGGTCAAGACTCCGCCCTTACCCAACCAGACCACATGTCCGCCTGGGAGCAGTTCATCCTCAAAACTTTTGTGCAATGCCCTCAGACGACGCCTAATCCGGTTTCGCTTCACCGCCGTGCCAGCCTTGCGCTGGACGGCAAATCCCACCTTGCCTTTGCCCTCGGCAACGGGCAGCACGAACAACACCATATTGCGGTCCCCCACCGACCGACCGCTCCGAAAAACCTCACTAAACTCTTTTGAGCTCTTCAACTTGCTGAATGGTGCCATGCCTAAACCGCAATGCGCTTGCGCCCCTTCATTCGTCTGCGCCCCAACACTGCTCGCCCGGCCCGGGTCGTCATTCGCCGACGAAACCCGTGCACTTTATGACGGTGTCGCCGATTCGGTTGAAATGTCCGCTTCACGCCTTCACCTCCTGGCTCCAAATGCCACTACATTATAGCTACTCGCCAGCACCCGGTCAAGAAATGGAACTCTCTCTCTCAGGGCTGACGCATGAAAGTAGCTTTCTAGAGCGCGAGGGGGACAT
>JAJZXC010000119.1 GCA_021846365.1 Bacillota bacterium
AATCCACTCCGCAATTACGGTTTCTACGTTGACAACGGCTTCCAGATACGTGGCGCCGTCAGCTATACAACCGGGCAACTCTGGCACTTCCACGATAAATCCTGCGTCCTCATCGCTCCAGTGTGGTGCTTCAACAACAAATTTCGCACCTGCTTAACCCGGTACGGTTTAGCGAGACGTCCTTTTGGTTGAAGGTTGAGAATTTCAGGGAGTCCATCCCTCCCTGGCAAAAATATGGTGGTCTCCTCGTATGCGTAACGTGAAGCCCACATGCTCTAAGAAATTTACGATGTCCCTGAACGGGATATTGGCGTCATGGCGTCCGCTGAGTATGAGTGTTTGAATCTTGGCATAGTTGCTCATAGATCCTCCTCGACTCGCCAGCGCTCGATCGGTACCATCTCTGATCAAAAGTATACCACGGTGTAATTCTTGATAATCATGCGAACACCCAAGAGCTGTTTGTACCGCGCCGGTTGGGGGAACCGTGAGGATCTGGCGAATCTCGCAAACGGGGCGGTCATGTTGGGATGGTGGAAAGTGTTGAGACTCTAGGGAGGGGAATGAGCGGCAAGCCGATCGCCTATGGGAGGAATGCCGCCAGTTGCCCGAAGCGGAGAAGTGCGAATTACTCACCCGCCTCGATGAGGACGGCTGATAGCGGACGACGGTGCGCCTTGCGCAAGCAAAGTGAGGTTTTAACTGGTAATCCTCGTACGGACGCCTGCAACCATTTATAGGGCGGGCGATTTGGTCGTGACACCGTTTCCGTATGCGCACTAAAGCGGCGAGAAGAAGCAACCGGTGGTGCTGCTGTATTGTACCGGTGATAGGTGCGGGGCACAAGTCGACGCTCTATGGTCGGCAAAGGACTCGTCAAACACCTGGCGCCTTGGGGCACTGAGCGAGTATAACAACTTCTATCGCGGGTAGGACGATAGGTGAAATCGGGGCAGTGGAAAACCAACGATAAGGCATTTATGAAGCAGTTGCCGCCAAATGTGACAGCGATGGTTTATTTCCGGCAGTGCCGATACCGGCAAACTGCCGACGGCTATGTTTGGTCTCGGTGTTTCGAAGACGCTCAGGTTTGGGGACGCAAGTTCTTAGCCATCAAAGCCGAGGTGCTATGAACACCCCAGAATTAACGTGAGAATGGACAGAATGATCGTTAACCAGCTCTTGTGCGAAAGGTGAGACGTCCTTCGATGTTATCAAGCCTCTCCTCAATTGACGTGAAGCGGCCTTGGAACCCCTTATCCATTTGCTCGAATCGGTCTTCGAATCGCGCGCGTTGGTCATTAAACCGCTCGTTCATTTGAGTGCTGAGAAGTTGAATCTGGTTGCTGAGCAACACCCAAGGCATCTCCACAACGGGGGAGGAAGATGGTTCAGACGGTTTTTCGTCAGCCATGATCAGACCCTCCTCGAACGCCATGTTGGCACCACCAGTATATCACGCGCGAAACGGTTTGGAGAAAAAGTTCGCCGCCACTACTGTGACACAGTTGATGGGCAAGCGCGGCGACCGTCTTTTTGGGCGGCATCCGACGGACCCATCTGCGACAGAGCGCGCTCCGGACCGTGCCTCTGGTGTGACAGACTCGCCAGCCAAGATGAGCCGGCGCAGCTCCGTCCCCCCTGCGGGTCCGGCTGCGCCGGCGTTTGCCCGCACTTTCATTCTGCCCTGGGGCGAGCCCGGCCCAGGATCCAGATCGTCGGGCCCCGACTCACCTCGGGCTGCAGATGATATCGGGGCCGACTGTTAGGTTATGACGTAAGACTCCCTTATCGCCCGCTCGTTTTTCTTGTCGGCCAATGCTCCTCTCATCTAATCTGCTAGTCATTTGCTCAAGGCAGTGCCGAGCCGTCCCTAGACGATTAGCGCCCCCCCGTCGACGGGAAAAATCGCGCCGGTAATGTAGCTCGCCTGGTCAGAGACCAAAAAGCGCACCATGGCGGCCATCTCCTCCGGGGTGCCAGGACGTGCAATCGGCTGCCAGCCGCCCGTGCGCTCGGGCACCCCGCTCCGTTGCCAGGCAGCCCTTTGACCATCGTGGTCGCGATTGATGTCGGTCTCTACCCCGCCCGGCGCCACCGCATTCACGCGCACGCGATAGGGGGCGAGGGCCACCGCCAAGGCCCGAGTCAAACCATCGACCCCGGCCTTGGAGGCAATATAATGCACCTGATGTGGCGTCGCAATCGACGTCGACACCGTAGAAATATTCACCACCGCTCCCCGCTTGCGCTGCCGAAAGTTGGGCAAGAGCGCGCGCACCAGGAAGAACATGGCCGACAAATTCACCTCTAGCGTCTGGTGCCACAATGCATCAGTGATGTGTTCAAGATCCTCGAACGGACAGATCCCCGCGTTGTTGACCAAAATGTCGACACCGGCGTGGCGGTTTACCACCTCGTCCACCGCCGCGTTGACCCTCTCCGATTGCGCAACGTCAACCGGGTAGAGCTCAACCCGGCCCCCGTCCCCCCGGTTCAGGTCGTCGACCAACGCCTCGGCGCTGGCGTCCAGATTGCGGTCGAAGACCGCCACTGTCGCCCCCGCTTCGGCCAGCGCGCGCACGATGCCCGCGCCGATGCCGTGAGCACCCCCGGTGACAATTGCCACCCGCCCTGGTAGCGGTGTGAGATGATGCATGGCTCTCCCTCCCCTCCGGTCATAAGGCGTAGCGGATGCCCAATCCGGGATCTTCGGCAGGATTAATCACCCCGCCCGCCGGGTCGGGCACCCCGGCAAGCACCGGCTCAGGACGCCCCCGCTCGCGATCCCAGGTGCGGACCCACTCGGCATAGGGAGCATTGACCTGACTCTTAATCAAGTGCAGTCCGGCCGCGGACAGCCCGCCGGCGTGGGGCACTACAGCCAGATGGTAGGCCGAAGCCAGGTGGCAAATCCGCCGCGTTTCGCTGATGCCGCCGACCCAGGCCAGATCGGGCTGCAAAATCGAGACTCCGCCGGTTTCGATGAGATCGCGAAAACCCCAGCGGGTATACTCGTGTTCACCGGTGGCGATGGCGACCTGACTCGAGTGCTTGCCCAACGCTTCGTAGCCGCGGTAATCGTCGGGCGGGAGCGGCTCTTCAATCCAGCGCACGTCGTACCGCTCGACCGCTTCGCGCATGCGAAGCGTGTACTCGACGTCCCAAGCCATGTAGCAGTCGAGCATAATTTCCCGCTGGGGACCGATGGTTTGGCGACACGCCTGGATCAACGCCAAGTTGCGCTGGATTCCCGCCTTGCCGTCCGCCGGGCCGTGGGGCATGGCGAGCTTTACCCCCAATAGCTCCGCCTCTTTCCAGTCCTCGGGGTCATTGGTGGTCTGATAGACTGGAATCTGGGCTTTGGTGGACCCCCCCAAGAGCTTGTAGACCGGAAGCCCCTGCGCTTTGCCCAGCACGTCCCAAAGCGCCATGTCCACGCCGCTGAGGGCAAACAGGGGCAGCCCCTTGCGGCCATAGGGCAACGACGCGCGATACATCTGATCCCACAAGCGCTCGATATCGTATGCCTCTTGCCCGATCAAGAGGCGGGCCAAATGCTCGCCGATGATGGCACGCACGGCCTCCCCGCCGCCGGTCACCCCGTATCCGGTCACCCCGTCGTCGGTGCTGAGGCGGATAAGCACTTCAAAAAAGGGTGCCGTCCAGGAGGACCGCCGACGATGGTATTCGGGATATATGGACATCGGATTGGCAATGACCGCTTCCCCCAACCACGAGGGGCCAGGATGATCGGCATGCACGATGCGTTCGACGTCTACCTTGACGATTTTCATCACCATCTACCTCGCTTTCTCCGATAACTGGCGTACGACCCACGGTCGCCGCCGGCTTCCGTCCAACCGGGCCGCTAGCTGGCGCAGCCAGCCAGCGTGCGACCAGCGGCGGCTCCCTCTTCGGGCGTCAGCCAGGGCGGGAGACTAATCCGTATGCCTGACCCGTCTGGCTTCACGATCATCCGCGCTTGATCCCACACTTGGCGGGCCACCCGACCGGGGTCGTCCATGACCACATGCAACAGGGGGCCGCTTCCGGTAAGTTTGGGCTGCCCGGCTTGGCCAAAGCCGGTGCGAAAGGCCTCCCCCACTTCCTCGTAATGGCGCATAATCGTCGCTTCGTCCCATTGCTGGCGGAAGATGACGGCCGCCGCCAAACCGGCCGTCACCGTCCAGTCCCGCGTGCCGTACTCATAGCGCCAGGCGCCGTCGCGGCCGAGCGGCCGACCGTCTTCGGCGCTGATCATGGGTGCGCCCGCCTGCGGTCCGTCCAATTCGGCCAGGGCCCGGGGACTGACCCATAGCACGCCCGAACCGGCCGGGCCGAATAACCACTTGTGTCCCGGAAACACGTAAAAGTCGACACCGGGAACCAGGAGCGGCCAGCGGGTGCCCGCGGCATGCGAACCGTCGACCAAAATCCATACGGCAGCCATATCGAGCACCTTGAGGATCCGGGAAAGGTCAATCGCCACCCCCGTTTGATGGCTGACCGAAGACAGCGCCAGAAGCCGCGTGCGGGGGGTAAGCAGGCGCTGAATCTCTCTCGCCCAGTCTTTCTCGCCGCCCGCCGGAGGAAAGTCGACGGTGTCCACGGCAACGCCGTACAATGCCTTCAGGCGTTCTAGCGGAAAGATGAGCGCGCCATGTTCGTCCGTCGTGGTCAGTATGCGGTCACCAGCCTGCCAGGCGAAGCTGGTCAAGGCAAAATTGATCCCATCGGTGGCGTTGCCGGTCAGCGCCACCGACCGGGGATCGGTCTTGAGCCAGTCGGCCAGCACCTTTCGCGCCCGGTCCTGGGTCGCCATCATATCGAAGTATCCATTGGCCCCGGCCACGCCGAGATTAGCTCCCGGCCCGGCCGCCATCCACTCCCCGCGCAGACGTTCTACGGTTTCCGCCACCCCTCGTAGGGTGGGGCCCAACGTCCCGCAATTGAGATAGGTGACTTTCTCGGTTACCGGGCACTGCTCGCGCCAGCGCGCCCAAAACGCGTCCGAGTCCCGATCGCCCTTGCCCACCCTGCCGTCCCTCGTTTCGTCGTCGTCTCTCCACCCGCCCGCGGCGAAGTCCTCACCAGCCCCGGTCCAAACCGGGTGGAGTGCACCCTTAGAGGATGATGCCATCGGGATAGCGCTCGCTTACCGCGGGGTCGTAAAGTCCCACCACGTGCTCTGCCTGCTTGCGCAAACGGGCGTACACCCTGAGGCATTCGGCGCGATCCTCGGCGACTCCGGGCGGCTGATCGCGGAGCAGATTCGCGCCGTAAAACACCGTATCGGTGAAGGCGTAGCGCCCTCCGGGCGTCTTCGCCCACACCACCAGGGAGCTTCGATGGTGGCATCCCGCCCACGAAACCCTCACCCCCGGCGCCACCACGTCCTCGTCACGGGTCAAGATCAATCGCTCCCATAAATCGCTTTCCAAGCGCTCTAGAATCGGTGGCGGAATCGCGCGCCCGCGGTCGCTCCGGGTGACCGGCCATTCGGGGGCATGAAAGTCGATCCATCCCCGCCGGGAAAGGTACAGGCGCGCGTTGGGAAACTGGTCGAGGTTACCGATGGCATAGGCTTGGAGCGGCGTCACAATGACCCGGGTAACCAGCCCGGGCTTGACTCCGTGGTCCTCGAGCGCCGCTAAGACGCCATCCCGCGGCCGGTTCCGGAGATCGGGCAAGAGCCCCCCGTCGTCAGCTCGGGCGCCGGTGTTGATGAGGATGGTTTCCCCCCCTCCTTCCAGGATCACCATCCACAGGGTAAGCGGGAGGGTCTCCTCAAATCGGTCCATCGCTAACACCTCTGGCCCCGGTACGCGCATCTGCCCCACCCGGAGGCATCGGATTCGCGTAATCAACGGCTACCCTCCCCATTCGTTTCGGCGGCGGCAATCCCCCCGACCATGCCGCCGATCATTGCCAGTCAAAGCGGACCCGGATCCGGGCGGGAATGTCCTCGCCCCAGTCCACCCAGGAAAAACCCGGGGCATGCTGGGTAATCGACCGGGCCGGTCTCCATTTCCCGCTCCGAAACGCCTCCGCGCCTCCCAGTTGGCGCTCTTCCCCCGCCACCAAGAGCCTCCGATGGCTCCCCTGCCAGCCGCTCACCGTCAGCGTCTGGGCGCCTTCGCCGTCGGTGCCGACCACCATCCGACCCACCGTGCTGACCCGCGCCCGGTCGCCGAGGACCACCGTCTCCAGGGTAGCCGGCAGCCCCATCAGCCGCAGGAGCACCTTCACCAGCGTCTCGGGATTAATGTCCACGCCCTGGACGGGGGTGTTGTCGGGCAAATACCAACTGTCGGGATACCCGCCGCGTCCGGGTCTGGCCAGCCGCTGTTGGTGGAGAGCGCTGTGAAAGATTCCGCGACCGATTTCCGTCCATGGCCACGAGGCGTCATAGGGGGCCAAGCGCAGGACTGAGTCGGCGTAGACCATACCATTCCATTGCACCGGTCGGCCCAACCACGACATCGTGAAGAACGTGGCGCCAAAGATCGCGATGCTGGCCCAGCGCATGACCGGCCGGTCGGGCCACTCCCACACGTACAGGAAGGGCAATCCGCTCATGGCCCAGTAGCGGGCGTCGTCAAGATATGCGGTCTGTCCCGTCAGCTGGTAGCCGACGAGATAGGCGTCGACGGCGCGGGCGGCGGCCAGAATATCGGGGGTGTGGACCGGGCACTCCCACACTTGGGCCGCGCGCGGCACCCGAAAATCGCGCATGGCTGCGAGCGCCTTCAGCCCGCCGGCGACCAGGTCACCAGCGCCCAGGAGTTTTCCCAGTTGGAGCAGCGTCTCCGCCTTGGTCGCGGTGATCCCGACCGCCTTGGCTCCGACCGGGCCCAAGGTCTTTTCGCTCTCGGAGGCGGGGGCGAAGGTCCAGTTGCCGTCGCCAGCCTGCTCGGCCAAGAGTTTCAACGCCGCATCGTGCGCGGCGGACAGGGCCTCGGCCCCCTCCCCGTACAAAAACGCGGGCTCTAAGCCGGGGATGTGCACGCCCCCGCCCGGCAGCGGATCTTGGGGGCGAAGGTGTGCCTCGCCTGCCTTGACGATGGCTTGCAGCCGGCTCGCCGTCTGGTCTTGGCGGCCTCCGGCGAGCATCGCCGCCAAAAAGGCATAGGCGGGAAAATACTGGGGGGTCCAGCCCAAGACGTGTCCCCAGCCCTCAGCGCCCGCGTCCCAGAAGTGTTCGGCGTAGGCTTCGCGGGCCAAGCTCCATTCGGTGGCATAGTCAAAGGGCGGCACCATTGCCGACGGCAAGCCGTAGACGGCGGCCCACTCTTCCAGGGCGGAGAGTACCGATGAGGCGGGGTGCCGGACGGCCAGGGTCGCCGTAGCCTGCAGCCGGGTGGCTGGCGTCCAGCGGTAGGTTTCCGCCAGCTGATTGTTTTCGTGGGGATGATAGCGGGCGCCACCGGGCAGCGCGAGCGCCATCCGATGGCGAGGGGCCGTTCCGTACCAGGCGTCGGGGCTGGAGAACTGGGCGGCGTAGCCGGCGTCGTCTCCATTCCAGGCGGCACGCTGATCCCATAGCAGGCTCACCACCGTCGAGCGCAGGCGAAGCGCCATCAGCGGCCAGGTGATCTTGAGCTCGTGGGGACTCATTCTAAGATGCTCGGGACCATGGACGTCCACTTCGCTAGATGACACCTCGTGGTCGACCAGCCACTCGAGGCCCGGGAAGAGCCCTTCTTCGCGCTGATCGTCCTCCAGGATTACAGTCGGCCCGTCGAGCAGGCAGAGGTTGAGCGGCGTGTCGGTCGATGCCTGATAGTCGATGGTCATCCTGGGCGCCTGCGCCTCCAGGCGGTAGGCGACCGCGAGGCGAACGGTGGCCGGCGACGGTGCCGACCAGGCCACCCGCTGGCTCTGCCCTTCTGCGGTGAGTTCCGCGCTGAGCCCGTCCGTCCCCGCTTGCACCGACTGGGGCAGCAAGGCGACGGCTTGCGGCGAGCGGGCCGATCCGGCAATCAGGCGTCCGATGAGCCCGCTGCTGCCCCGCCGCACCCAGCCCTCCTGCTCACGCACGTACAAAAATCCCACCGGGTACCCGTAGGGCTGGCGTGGGCACACCCACCGGATCCATTCGTTGCGCAAGTCGACGCCATTGCCCAGGGCCGCCTCATCCAACCTGGCCCGAGGCTCCTCGGTCAGGACCGGCAAGTACTCGGTAAGCTCAAGGGCATCGTCCCCGTTGCCGAAGCAGCCCCGGATTTCCCCCAAACCCACGACCGATACGGGTACCCGCCAGGCAGCGGCCAGCGTCTCCTCGGGCCTGATGGATGTCTGCAGCAATTCGTCGATGTCCACTACTTCCTGCACTGGGCCGAAGCACTCGTTGACGGTCAGGGTGATGGGCTGCAGAGGGTCGTCTTGTTGATCTGATGCTGTTGGGGCACTTCGCAAACCCGCGTCTTTTCCCACCGTGCAACGCACGGTGATCACGGCGCCGACTTCGGCGTATGGCGCATCCACGGTCAGGCGCACGCGCCATCCGTCTCGTACCGCTTCCAACATGTTTCTTTCCACTCCTTTGATGGTGGATCTCGCCGGGTCAGAGCTTAATTGCCCCCGATGTCGCACCTTGGATGAAGTAGCGCATGCCAAACGCCATCAGGGCAATCAGCGGCACGGCGGAAATCACGTAAGCGGCGAATTCAGGTCCCATCTGGCTAATCGTGTACGACGAAGTGTACTTCCAGAGCGCCAACGCCACCGGCTGCATCCCCGGCGTATTGATCACCAGCGAAGGCCAGATATAGTCGTTGTAAGTCCCAATCATTTGCAGCACTCCGACCGTCATCAGCATTGGCCAGCTCATCGGAATGCCGATATAGCGAAAGACATCCCACTCTTTGGCCCCGTCGACACGGGCGGATTCGAAAATTTCCTCAGGCACGCCGGCCAGATAGCTGCGAACGAGAAAAATCCCCAGCACCTGCCCCCCGGAGCTCCAGGGCAGAATCAGCGCCAGCGGTGTATTGGCCAGGTGGATATTGGTAACCAGAACATACATGGGAATGAGGGTCAAGATGCCGGGAATCATAATCAGGGCCAAGATGATCAAGAACAAGGCATCGCGACCGGGAAATTTGTGCCGGCCGAACACGTATCCGGAAATGGCGGCCAGCGCCATGGTGAAGACAGTCGAGGCCAAGCAGTAGCCGAGACTGTCCAAGATGTTGACGCCAACCCCGTTCCAGGCGGTTACGTAATTTTGCCAGAGCCAGGGATTGGGCAGCGCCCAAAATTTGATCAACACCTGGCCGTAACTCCGAAACGACATAAACAGGGTCAAGATGAGGGGAATGAAGCTAAACACGACAAACATCGCCAAGACCACATGAATGGCCAGCTGGTTGCCTGACCATCGGCCTTGACGGTGTGTCATCGCCCGTGCCTTGACGCCTACTGCTGCCGATTGAGTAGCCATGCTCTCACTCCTTGGATGCCTGAACCGGGTTATCGGATTGCCTTAATCGATGGCGCTCGACCGCACGTACTTCATCTGGATCACGGTCAGCACCAAAATCACCAAAAACATCGACACCGAGATGGCGGATGAATATCCCATCTCACTGTACTTGGTGGCCGCATAGTACATCTCAAGACCGGGCACAAAGGTCGACATCACCGGCCCGCCGCCCGTCATCACCAACTGCACGCCAAACGCCTGCAGTCCCCCAATCACCGAGGTCACCAGAACAAAGCGGAACTGCCCCGTCAGCAGGGGAATGTGGATATTGCGGATCAGGGTCTTCAGTGGGGCACCGTCAACTCGGGCGGCGTCGATGAGTTCACCCGGGATGGCCAGGAGGCCCGCGTAAAAGACCAAGATGGCGATGATATTGGTAAACGGAAAGCCCATAAAAATGAGGGCGCCGAGGGCGAGGTGGGGATTGCCGAGCCAGTTGTGGGCGAGTCCACCCAGG
>JAJZXC010000120.1 GCA_021846365.1 Bacillota bacterium
GCAGTGGACCGGCCCATGGCCAGGCGGCGGCGGTAGCCGGGCGGTCGGCGCTGGGGCGTCTGGGCACCGCCTCCGAGGTGGCATCGGTCATCGCCTTTCTGCTCAGCGAACGTGCCTCATATATAACTGGGGCGCTGATTCCCGTTGACGGCGGCCTTAATCTTGCCTATTAGCCTGCCCGAGGGCGATGCCCCTTCGCTCAAGCGCGTAGTGGCACGAGTTGCCTAAGACTAGCCGTTGTGCGGTCTGACCTTTTTCTCCCTCCCAAGAGGGGAGAGGGCAGCTTCCATCCAAGCCGGGTTGTCGAATCGTTGGCTTTCTCTAAACAGGCTGAGCGCCGTCGCTGCAGAACGGGATATTTGCTTTTTTTCGAGGCATCGATACAATATAAAGGAGTAATCTCGTCGATAGCACGGGGGTGCTGACGAAGCGGAACAGTAGGCCAACTCGCCGGTCTAGAGAGTCGGCGGACGGTGCAAGCCGAACCGCGACAATTGGCTGAACTCGCCGCTGAGGCGCCTAGGGGGGTGGCCCGATATAGCCGCAGCGAGGGGGCGGCTGCATGGGCAACCGCCAAGCAGGGTGGTACCGCGGGTTTTCCGTCCCTAGGGTTTTAGGGACGTTTTCTTTATGATGGGAGAGAGCGCGATCAACATGCAAACCGACAGCGAAACCCTGGTGCGTCCGCAGCGGCCGGATCGATACGACGTCAAGGCCGTCGAAAAGCGCTGGCAGATGGAGTGGGAACGGCAGCATCTGTATACCGTCGGATCCGCTGAGGATCAGCCGAAGTTCTATTGCCTGGAGCAGTTTCCCTATCCCTCGGGACACCTGCATATGGGCCACGTGCGGGTGTATACGCTGGGTGACGTGGTGGCCCGCTACCGGCGGATGCGGGGATACCGAGTGCTTCATCCCATGGGATGGGACGCGTTCGGCCTACCTGCGGAAAACGCGGCAATTAAGAGCGGGGTAGCACCACGAGTGTCCACCATGGCCAATATTGCCTATATGAAATCACAAATGCGCCAAATGGGGCTGTCCTTTGACTGGACACACGAGGTCACCACATCCGAACCCGATTATTACCGGTTTACGCAAGAGTTGTTCTTGATGTTTTATGAACGAGGGCTCGCATATCGCAAGGCTGGCGCCGTAAATTGGTGTCCCTCCTGCGAGACCGTGCTGGCTAACGAGCAGGTTGAGGACGGGGTATGTTGGCGCTGTGAGGCGCCGGTAACCAAGCGCGACCTCACCCAGTGGTATCTTAAGATCACCGATTACGCCGAACGATTGTTGCAGGATCTCGACGGCCTGGATTGGCCGCAGGACATCGTGACCCAACAGCGCAACTGGATTGGCAAGAGCACCGGCGCAGAGGTGGTGTTTCGGGTGCCCGCCACGGGGGACGCGATCACCGTATTTACCACCCGGCCCGATACGTTGTTCGGCGCCACGTACGTCGTACTCGCTCCCGAACACCCTCTGGTTGCCCGCTTGGTCGCAGATTTGCCGTCACAGCAGGAGGTCCAAGACTTTGTGGCTCGGGAACGCGTGACCAGCGATATCGAACGCACGGCCGAAACGGCCGAAAAGCGGGGGATCTTTACCGGAGCCTACGCCGAGCACCCGCTGACCGGGGCACTAGTCCCGATTTGGGTGGGGAATTATGTTTTGGCAGACTACGGTACCGGGGCCGTGATGGGGGTCCCCAGCCACGACGAGCGGGACTTCCGTTTTTCCCGCCGGTATCATTTGCCCGCGGTGACGGTAGTGCGCCCGCTTGGCGAGAGCGGGGACGGCTTCGAGGTAACGACCGAGGCCTATACCGGATCCGGGGTGTTGGTAAATTCGGCAGAGTTTACGGGGCTTGACAGCGAGGCGGCCAAGACCGCCATCGCCGACCGCTTGTGGGAGCGGAGACTAGGTGGTCTTCGGGTCACCTACCGCATGCGGGACTGGCTGATATCGCGTCAACGCTACTGGGGAGCGCCAATTCCGATCGTGCATTGTACTCGGTGCGGCGTGGTTCCCGTGCCGGTGTCCGAGCTGCCGGTGCGCTTGCCGGAAAAGGCTACCTTCACCGGTCGGGGGGTATCGCCCTTGGCTCAGGACGAACACTGGGTGCGTACGGCGTGTCCGCGGTGCGGGGGGACGGCTCAGCGCGAAACCGATACCATGGATACCTTTGTGGACTCCAGCTGGTACTACTACCGTTATACGTCAGCGGACTCCGCGCGTCCTTTTGACCCGCATCAGGTGTCGTACTGGATGCCGGTGGACGAATACGTGGGCGGCAAGGAGCACGCCGTGCTCCACCTCTTGTATTCGCGTTTTTTCACCAAGGTCCTGTACGATGCCGGATGGGTTCCCGCCGAGGAGCCTTTCCGGCGCCTGCTGTCTCAAGGCATGGTGGTCTATCACGGGAAGAAAATGTCGAAGTCTAAGGGCAACACGCTCAGTCCAGAATCCATCATGGACGACTGGGGTTCGGATGCCACCCGAGTGTTTATGCTCTTTGCCGCACCGCCCGAAAAGGACTTCGAATGGAAGGAGGCTGGTGTCGAGGGGGCATACCGGTTCCTGCAGCGCGTCTACCGTCTGGCGGTGCGTGACCTGCAAGCTGAGGACGGGCCAGATGGATCGGCGGACGCAACCGTACGCCGACTAACCGCGCGGACGGTCCACAAGGTTTCCGAAGACCTCAACCGGCGCTCGTTTAATACCGCGGTGAGTGCCCTGATGGAATTTACCAATGGCCTTTATCAGCATTGGTCGGCTCTCAGTGCCGAGGTGCACAGACAGGGATTGGAGACGCTGACCATTCTCTTGGCGCCGTTTGCTCCGCATTTGGCGGAGGAGCTCTGGCACGAACTGGGTCATGGGCAAAGTGTTCATCTTGAGTCATGGCCGGATTACGACGCCGGGTTACTGGTTGACCCGGAAGTTGAGGTGGCGGTGCAAATCAATGGCAAAGTGCGTTTCAAAATGATGGTATCGGCTGAGTTGGACGGCGACGGTCTCGGTGCCCAGGCACTGGCCGATACGCGGATGGTAAGTTACGTACATGGCCGACAACTTGTCAAATTGGTGACCGTGCCCGGGCGTTTGGTCAACGTGGTGGTCCGTTGAAGGATTTACTAGCCTTGCTATTGGCCGGATCGTCAAGCGTGATTGGGGTGATTGCAGGGCGATGGATTCGCCCGTTGAGCCCCATCGCGCTGAAAATCGTTCTCGGGGTGGCGGTCGGCGCCGGCCTGTTGTCGGAAGGGGCGTCGCTGATCGCCGTCGGTCCACCCTCAATGGCTTTTGAGCCCATGTTGGCCGGTTTCGTGTTGGGCGGACTGGCCGCGTTTTTTTCCGGTCGTAAGCCTCCCGGAGAGGGGCCGAAATCGAAGCCTCGGGACCGCTAGGGGGGGAAAGCCAGGGGAATTGCCCTGGCTTTTGCCTTTTCAGTGTTTTTTGGCGATGTTCAATTGTCGGCGTTTTGCCTGGCTGCGATGGGCGCGGACGGTCAATAGACCGTGGCTCGATTCCGCCTCGGCGGTCTCCGGATCGATCTCGCCGGGAAAGTTCACCGTGGCCGAAAACTCTTCACCAAACGGATGGTCACGTTGTATCGAGGCGGCGGGAAATTGGCCGCTTACGGTTACCGAATCGATGTCCACTTCGATGTTGACGGAGTCGGGGTCGACGCCTGCCAGTTCAAATTTCGCCAGATACCCGTCCTCGGTCCGGTGCAGATGGGTTCGGGGCCGGCCTTGATCTAAATTCCAGTCTTCCCGCATGCGGGTCCAGAGCCGGTTCATGTCCGCTCGGAAATTGTCGAAATCAGTGGGGTCCCAACGCATCAATGACATAGCGGTTACCTCCTCAGCACACGCTCAAAGTCCCGAATAAACGGTCCGGTGCAGAACCACTTCCGGGCTTAGTGCCATGATGCCCATTGTCTCAGCCAACTATGTTGGGAAATTAAGATCAATCAAGCACGGCATCCTGGTCGGCCGCCTCGGCAATCTGATCGTCAGCCAGGTAGAGGCGTTCGCTGTCGGTGTCGTAATGGAATAAGTCGGCGAATCGGGCCCAATTGATAGCCAGCGCGAGTTGTCGTTCGGCTTGATCGTGCGAGAAGTGCTCTTCGAGAATGTCGGTGAAAAATTCCTTAGACATGGAGTGGTTCGATTTGGCTGACAATACTCGGAGAATAAGGCGAAAGAGGGGGATGTTGAGCAATTCCCGCCGGATAATTTGTTTTCGCAGGCTGACGTCGACTTCGGCGAACTGCCGCCCTTGCTCGGTAAGAATCAGGTCGCCTTCAGCAACCGTGGCCAAGTGGAAGAGTTCCGCGGTGTCAGTGACTGGAAGCAGATCGTCGACTTCCAACAACAACTCCGATCCCAAACGGTATAAATCGTCGCGTCCGCCACGATCGCTCACGAGTTCCAAAAGGCCGCTGAGCATGGAAAGGTGCCCGTAAGGGATGGGCTTCAACTGAGCCCGTTCTTCACTTTCGGGGTCGTGAAAGCTGCTCGGCACCAGCTTCAGCGGAGAATTGAGCTGAGGCCTGTCGCTGGCGGTGACAGTCTTATAGACGTGGTCGACCAGGTAGATGAAATCGCCCGACTTGCGGTTGCGGGGATGGGGCAAATTCACCACCAAGTCGGCGACAATGCGGGCTGGATTCTTGGACAGCACAATAATCCGGTCGGCCATGTAAACCGCTTCCTCAATCCCGTGGGTAACCATGAGGATAGACTGCAGGGGGATTTTGTCGTCAAGCCAGAGATCCAGCAATTCGGACCGCAAGTTCTCTGCGGTCAAGAAATCAAGGGCCGAAAACGGCTCGTCCATGCACAGAAGTTCTGGATCGACGGCAAGCGCCCGGGCAAATCCCACCCGCTGCCGCATGCCACCGGAGAGTTCCTTGGGGAAGGCCTCCTCATAGCCATTGAGCCCAATGAGGTCGATGAGGCGGAGCGCCTTTTGGCGCCGTTCGGTGCGGTCGATCCCTTTGGCGGTCAGTCCGAGTTCGACGTTTTGTTGTACGGTCAGCCAAGGATAAAGGGCAAACGACTGAAATACCATGGCGGCGTGTGGGTTGGGGCGCGTGACCGGCCTGGCCCGGTACAAGACGGTGCCGAAAGAAGGCTGGGAAAGCCCGGTGATGATGCGTAGGAGAGTGGACTTGCCGGACCCCGAAGGCCCCAATAGAGCAACGAATTGCCCTTTAAGAATGGTCAGATTGATGTCGTCCAGCACCAAAATATCGTAGTGGTCAGGCTGCGAATACATTTTGGTGACGCCCTGTAACTTGGCCAAGATTTGGTCGTCTGACTTTCGGCTACTGGTCATGGTCTTGGCTCCCTGTTGCGAACGGCATTAAACGGCCGCTGGTTAAGACAGTGAATAGCGATGAGTAGCGTGCTGATACAGCCGCCGCCAGATCAGGCGGTTAATCACCACCACGGTGAGGGAAAGCAAGCAGGTTGCCGCCAGCAAGGCGGGAAACCTCCCGTGTTGGGAATCTTGTGCGATCAGGGCGCCCACGCCGAAGGTGGTGTAGATGTGACCGCGGAAGGCGACGTATTCGGCGACGATGCTGGCATTCCAGGCGCCTCCGCCAGCGGTAATCAGACCGGTAATGAGATACGGGAAAATGGCTGGAAGGATGAGTGTCCGCCAGATGTGCGTTCCTCTTAGCCCGAACATGCGTGCAGCCTCCTTCAAATCTTCGGGGATAGCCGAGGCGCCCGCTATCACGTTAAACAAAATATACCATTGTGTTCCCAGCACCATCAACAAAACGGAGGCAGAGACAAGACCTCCGCCCAGGCGAAAGAGCAGGGCAACCAAGCCGGGGAATAGGGCGGTGGCTGGCACCGAGGCCGCGATCTGGGTGATCGGGGTGAGGAGTTTCGCAAAGCGCGGACTCAAGCCGATGAACACGCCGACGGGAACCGTCCAGGCCACGGAGAAGGCCAGGGATACCACGACCCGAATCAGGGTGGCGCCTACCGCCAGGGCGATTACCCCCAGGGTATTGGCCGAGAGGTGCGACATCAGGCGCAGGCCGTCTTCAAGGGCACTAAAGAGAACGAAAATGCCTCCGGCTACGATCAAGGTACGCACCAGACCCACCAAGCTGCCGAGCCAGGCGGCCTGGCGGCGCCACCGGGGCAAACCTACCCCCAGCCACCCATCTACCGCCTCCACCATAGGAACCAAGAGGGTCCGCCCCACCCATTGCACCAAGCGGGAGCGGCGTAAGATAACGAGTACCACCGAGCGAAAGCGTTGATCGCTTTCCACCATTTCGAGTTTGAATTTGTCGGCCCAAGCCAAAAGCGGGCGCCACACCAATTGGTCCATGGCCACGATAACGCCGATCAATGTCGCCAGAGCCAAAAATTCCCGGCCCCATCGGCCCTGATTAGCCGCCGTCTGCAAATACGACCCCAGGCCCCGCAGGCGGTAGCGGTGGTTGTCGAGCGAAAACATTTCAGCCGCCATCAGGAAAAACCAGCCGCCGGCCCAGGACATCATGGAATTCCACACCAGGCCTACCATCGCGTAAGGCAATTGCAGAGTACGGAAGCGTTGCCACGGCGAGAGCTGCAAGGACAGTGCCGACTCGCTAAGGTCGCGCGGAATGGTGATCAGCCCATTATAGAGGGCGAATACCATATTCCATACCTGGCCGGTAAAGATCAAGACGATGGAGGCCAAATTGACACCTAGCGCAGAATGGGGAAAGAGATGAATGAAGGCCAACAGTACCACCGGCAGGAACGACAGCACGGGCACCGACTGCAGGATGTCGAGCAGTGGAATCAGGATCCGTTCGGCCCGGCGGTTGTAGGCGGCCGAATATGCATACACCATGGTAAAGGCTAGGGAAATGGCGTAGGCGGCGGCCATTCGCAGCCAGGAGAATAGCGCGTCAATGGGCAAGTGGGTATAGGCCAAGGAAATCCCGGCAGGAGCACCCGCGCCCGTCGGCTTGTGCGTTGCCCAAGCTACCGCCAGGGAGATGAGAGCCAAGATGGCGACGCCAATCACAGCGTCTGCATAGCCGCTGGAGGATGACTGGAGCGATCGAGAGCCGAACACCGCGAACTCCTCCCTTCCTGCCTCAAGCGACTAACCGCTAGGCCATCGGCAGGGGCAGGATTAATGATACCGAGCTCAGGCAAAAAACGGAAGTCGGTAAGCAGGATTCTGAGCCGGAAGTCCCGAAATGGTCTTTAATATCCTCTAGGGAATTGCCTCTCCCAAGACAATGGAAAAGGGGGATGTTCTGAATTTGTCAGCCCAGTTTGTATATGAACCTTGGCCAGGAGTTACGGTAGCCAATACATTTATGATACTAGACGAGGTTCTCGACGCGTTAGGAATCGGATGTTGGTTTTTTGATCCGACGGGGCGCTTGCTGTGGCAGAGTTCGGCAGCGCGGGCGTCACGCGTGGAGCCAAGGCAGATCGAGTCCATCGTAGAAGGTATTTCCCAGCTGGACTGGAAGCAAAACCACTTGCCAGAAATCGACACCGGTTCGTTAATAGTTCGGCTTTTCCCGATCCGCAACTTGGTGAGCGACACGCAGGGGATCTTGGCCTACCTGCCAACCCCCGACGACGGTTTGCAGTACTGTAAGGCGCTGAACGTGGGCGTCGTCGTATTTAGGCGCCAGCGGGCGATATTTGCCAACTCGGCAGGGTTGGAATGGTTTGGTGCTGACATTATGGAAATGGCATGGGACGAAGTATCCGGTCTACCAAGCTGGGACTCGGTGATGAACTCGGAAGCCACCAACTGGTTGGTGGCGGTCGAGGCTGGCCGCAAGGTTGCTCTCCATCGTCAGGGAGCCGAGTCCGTGATTGTCGAGTGCCTGCCGCCGACGACTTTGACGGAGGGGGCAATAACCCTCGCCCAAGCCGCCGAAATAGCGCATGAAATCCGCAATCCGCTGACGGCCGTCAGCGGTTTCATAGAACTGGCTAGGCGAAATGTTACCGAAGAGGAAACCGTCGGCTGGTTGAACCGGGCGTGGGCCGAAGTCAACCGACTCGAACGCATTGCCAACACCATGCTTTTGATGTCGCGACCCCCGATGCTCCGGCAGCAACTCATATCGTTGGGCGTCTTGGTGGACCGTGCTTGGTCGGTAATCGCTCCCGTCAAGATGATGGGGGTGACCTTGCGCTTGGAACCGACGGATACCGTGCTATGGGTGGACGCCGATGCATTTGAGCAGGTGTTGATCAACATCTTTAAGAATGCCGTGGAAGCGATGGATGGTCAAGGCACGGTTATGGTCGAAGCTGGGGACGATGGTCACATGGCATGGGTTCGCGTTAGTGATAACGGCTCGGGAATTTCTCCCGAGGCCATGCGCGATCTGTTTCAAGGGAATGTCAGTGCCAAACCGAACGGAGCGGGCCTAGGCTTGATGGTCGTCAAACGCTTGGTCTTGGCCCACGGCGGCAAAGTCTCATTGTGTTCGAGCGATAAGGGCACGGTGGTGGAGATGACTCTGCCCAGCGATGGCACCGAGAAGGCCGAAGATGGAGACTCCAAGGCAAGCCCGACGACGTGATAGAAGTTGCGAATTGGCTTCCCGACCGGGCCGAAACGGGTTCATAATGAGAGGCGACAGCGAAGGGAGAGGCTTGCGGTGCATGCGATTGAAGCCATCGACCAGTTGGGCGAGGCAACCTTGGCCCCCATCTACGTGATGTCCGGTGATGGTGACTACTGGGCGGAGAAGTGGGTGAACGCGGTCACGGAACGGGTGCGCAAGGTATACGGTGACGTTGAGCGCGTGCATCTGGGACGGCAGCAAGAGGTCAGCGGAGCCCAGGTGATGACCGCCTGGAACACACCCAATTTGTGGGGGCGGGCGCAAGTCTTCTGGCTCGATCAGGTCAGTCAGCCCACCGCAATGGCTACGACCCTGCGCACCATCGCGGCCCACCGCGCTGACGGCCGCTATCTGCTGCTACGGGAAAGGAAGCCGCGGGCGGGCGGTGGAGAGTTTTCGGCCCCGGTGATTGAAGTGGGACCGCCATCCGCCTCTCGGTGGCGCCGATGGGTGGCCACTTTGGCCGAGAAGCGGGGAGTAAAACTCAGCTCCGATGGGCTGAGTGCATTGGTACACTTGATACCCCAAGACGGCTACCACTTGGAGCACGAATTGGAAAAAATGCGCCTGGGCAACCGCCAGGGCGCGTGGACCCAGGAAGAGGTGCTGGACGCAGTCTTACCGGAAATGGGTGAAGAAGCCGTCTGGGCGGTCACTGACGCGTTGATGGCGAAGGATCCGGCCAGACTGGCCGAGGCCCTCGGTCGCTCCTTGGACCAGGGGAAAGCGCCCGTAATGTTATTGGCGCTGCTGGGCAGGCAGTTGGCGCAACTGCGCAGGGCCCTGGACGCCCCTTCCGCAGCGGCTTTTCAGGCGGCAGAGCGGCTGCCCGACTTCGTCAGCCGCAAGGTATTTCGATACGCTCATCGCTGGGGTTCCGAGGAATTAGCGACCGCACTCTTCTGGGCAGCCGATTTGGACCGCTGGTTTAAGCAAAGCTGGGGCGACTCGGGAGTAGTGCTAACGGAATACGTTGTGCTGATTTTGGCTGGCGTGCCTCGGCAAAGCGGCCGTGCCAGAGGATGAAGCAAAACCCGCAGTATATATTCTGTATCATACATACTAAGATGGGTCAGGCAGTAGGGAGCAACCTCCACGCCCTAACAAAACGTAAGGGCGTGGAGGCGTTATTCAGTCCAAAAACGTCATGAGTTTTGAGGGTGTTTTCCAGTAAAGCGTGTCACCTAGTGACACGTTGCGGGAGACAGGCACTCCACGCCTTAAGGTTGCCATCGTAGTAACCTCAAGATGTGGGGCCAACAAGGCACGGTTGTATCCCACTGACGCGGCCTAT
>JAJZXC010000121.1 GCA_021846365.1 Bacillota bacterium
ATGGGCCTCGCCCGGTATGAACCGAGTCGCACCTCGGCCACCGTACCCTTACACACCGCCAACGGCTAGAAGCTAAGCACACCAATGGATCTGGCTATTTTCAAAACTGTAATGGCGAAAGTCGAGTTGTAGTGCGGAGAAAGACACGGATTAGTGTAGCCGTGCTCCTGTTGTCTCACTGGCTGAATGGGTTGTTCGACGACCGGAGCCAAATTTTCTGGCAAAAGCGTAAATAATTAGAGGTTAGGATATAGCATACGAACTGGCGGGGGCGTATGATCGAGTCGCCAAAGCCCACGGATACCGGCAAAGCGGGCGCACTCCCGAGGCAGCCGCACCGGGGAGTAAGCAAAGTGGTCAGACGCGCCGCCGGATCCCCGGGTTGGATACATTGGCGATGACGTCAACCGACAAACACCGTATTGAACAACCTGGCAACAGAAAGGATGGCCGCAATCGATGGATGGTTACGACACATTGTTGCACGGTTTTAGGATAGCGGACGGCAGGTACGGTCCGGTCCCCTTGTGGTGGTGGGATGCACAGCTGGTAACCCCGGAACGCATCCGCTGGCAAATGGAAAAACTGCGCCGAGGCGGGCTGCGCAATCTCTGCGTAATAAACTTGGCCCCGCAAGGCCCTAATGCGGGCAGCGGTGCCAGCTTGCCCGCATTTTACAGCGAGGCGTGGTGGGAATGCTGGCAGACGGCGGTACGAACGGCGGAACGGTTACAGATGTCGCTTTGGTATTATGATCAAATCGGATTTTCCGGCGCCAACTTTCCCGCCCAGATCGCCATGCAGCATCCCGAATTTCGAGGGTTTCACCTTACGCGCTGGAAGGCCGACGAAGTTGGCCAACACTCGG
This sequence comes from Bacillota bacterium, assembly GCA_021846365.1. Classification (GTDB taxonomy): domain Bacteria; phylum Bacillota; class Sulfobacillia; order Sulfobacillales; family Sulfobacillaceae; genus JAJZXC01. The sequence goes on from JAJZXC010000121.1 coordinate 869, forward strand.
TCTGGTTCCGGGACGGGGTATGGGCGTATGGAATTGAACGGATGGGGTTCGATTGGCTCAACCCCGAGGCGGCGGGCGCGCTGCTCGACCGGATTCACGGGGAAATGGAACGGCGCCTGGGTCCATGGCTGGGCAATGTCATCGTGGGCAGTTTCCAAGATGAGCTGCCTCCTATGCCGACTTGGAGCGACCGCCTGCTCGACCGCTATGCCGAGCGTTACGGCGTCACGGTGGTGCCCGAAATTCCGCAGCTGTTTGGGCAAGAAGACGGTCAGCCCGGGCGGTCAATTGTGCGCCGGCGTGTATACGACCTCTTGGCGGAAATGGCGGAGGAGGCCTTCTTCCGGCCCTTGGGCGAATGGCACGCCCGCCATAATATGATATTGGGCTGCGATCAGGCGGGTCCTGGCCGCGAAGTCGACCCCTATGGGGCTCAGCGCCTTTACCTCGACTATCCCCGGACCCATCGTTGGTTTCAGGCCCCCGGCAACGACCCCGACGGAGAGATCAAACCCCATGCCTCCATTGCCCATCAATGGCAGCAGCCGCGGGTGTGGCTAGAAGCGTTTCACTCCAGCGGCTGGGGGGGTACCTTAGAAGATACCCTGCATTGGCTGTTGCCTTGGTACCAAGCTGGAGCCACCCTGTACAATCCGCACGCCATTTATTTTAGTACGGTTGGCGGCTGGTGGGAATGGGCAGCCCCCGACACGGGCTGGCGGCAACCCTACTTCGAACATTACCCGGTCTTTGCCGACGGCATTGCGCGCCTTTCCAAGGTTTTGAGCCTGGGGCGGCACGCGGCGGACATCGCCGTCTACTATTCGGGCCACCCTGTGTGGGAGAGCATGGCTTGGTCGAGCGGTCCCAGCCCGGCGCATCCGATGAAGCTGGCCAGGGAGGATCCCGACGCCCGAGTGGCGGCGATTCGGGCCCAATATTGGGCAGTCGTCGGCCGGCAAAACCGCAACCGTCCCGAACTCGGGGCCCTCCGTCAGGCTAGACGGGACTTCGACACCATAGATGACGGGGCGTTTAGGATCGGTCAATATGGCTCCCATGGGGAGCTCAGCGTGGGCGGCGAAACCTATCGCGTGCTCATCTTCGCCGGCACCGAAGCCCTGGACGAGGACAACCGGGAACGGGTGCAAAAATGGATCGACCAGGGCGGAATCGCGCTCGGCGTCGCCGTGCCGCCCGAAGAACGGACGCTGGTCGGAGTCCGTGAACTGCAATCGGCCGAGCAGCTGGCCGCGGAATTAGAACGCGTGCTCCCTCCGCGGGTAACGGGACCCGGCCAATCCCTAATGCGCGTGTACGACGCCGACACCATGCTGTTCTTGTTGATGCCGCCCGAAGGTTCGCTGGTGCCAATGCATGACGCGGTCGACCCCACACGCCTGCCGCCGCTGGAAGCCGAGTATTGGCTTGGTACGCAAGGGCTGCCCGAACTTTGGGATCCTTGGAGTGGCAAGCGCCAGGCGCTGGCCTATACGCCAGTCGGCGACGGGATCCGGGTCAGGGTCCCGCTGGTCAGCTGGCCAGCGGCCCTAGTCATCGTCCGCGGGGGAACTGAGACGCCTTTCCCAGCAGCGCAGGAGGAGGAAAAGTTCTGCTGGCCGTACCCGGCGCAAACCGGCGAGCGGGGTGCGCGGGCGATCACGCTGCCCGACGACGGATGGACGGTACGCGTAGAACCTACGTTGGACAACCGCTATCAAGACTTTGACCGACATCTTGACCAAGCCGCGGCGGGCGTGGAAATCCGCCGGGTTGAGGTCGCCGACGATCCGAATGACAGCGGGCTCAGGGAGGCTTGGTACCGGACCGACCAGGCGGACCGGTGGTATAGCCGCTTGTGGAGCGAGGCGGCCACCTGGACGGTGGATGAAGGTGAACCCGGTCGGCCAACCCGTCCCATCGTGTACAGCACCGTGTTCGGGGATCTGGGCTACCGCACCTGGACGGGCCGAATGGCCCGCGTCCCCCGCACGTTTCTGGATTTGGGTTCAGCCGAGGCGGGAGAGCGTCGGCGGGCGACCAGTTTTGTCTGGGTGCCCAAGTCAGGCACCTATTGGCTTGAGGTTGAGGGCAGCGGGGAGAAGACGGTCAGCGTCGACGCCGCGACGATCGTCAAGCACCAATTGACTTATGCCTATGCTACACCTTGTACGTTGGATGCCGGCTGGCGGAAGGTGGAACTCGAGGTGGCCGCGGTGGAAAAGGGACCGCTTCGCTTAGGCATCGCGCTGGGCATTGAACCGCCGCTCCACTATCCGCAATGGGTCAAGGGGGCAGGTGCAAGCCGTCGGTTCACCGCGCGGCTGGCGTTGCCCACCACGTTTCGGAAGGCAGCCCTGCACCTGGTAGTGGTCGACGGAGTGGCGGAGTTGGAGGTCAATGGAGAGCGCGTCATGCACCTAGGCGACTACATGCCGTACAGTCACTGGGGTCAGCAAGCCTCTGAAGCAACGCCGTGGTTGAAGGCCGGTGACAACGTGCTCACCCTGCGTTGGATCGACCAAGCCGACACCGTGCGCGCCGTCGTCGACGGAACCTGGACCGATGCCGAGGGAGAAACCCGTGTCTTCGAACTGACTCCCTGGCAGGACGAAAATGGCCATCCAACCCTGCCCGTGTCCAAGCCCACCGATTCGCATTGGCTTCTGCCCCGACGACATTTGTTGCCCGACGTGGGGTGGTTGGAACCAGGCGCGGTACCCGGCGAGCGGTTGACCTGGGCGGCCGACCCCGCCCGGGCGGGCCGGCCGGTGTGGATTCGCTGCGCGTTGCCGGTCGGCGCCCACAAGATAGGGCTTGCCGTCGCGGGCACAATCCAAGCCTGGGTTGACGGTGAGTCGGTAGCCGTTCGGCAAGGACGAGAGATCACGCTAAACCCAGCGCCGGCGGGACGGATGCTGACTCTGCGCATTGTACCGGATGGAGCGCTGAGCGAGGCGGCCGTGTTGAGAGCCCCGATTGTGGTCGACACCGCGCCGGCTAGCGGCCGCTTGGGAGACTGGCGGCAGGCCCTCAAGCTCAGCACGTTCAGTGGAGTAGTCGAATATGAACGAATGGTCGAAGGCGACGGTCGGCACGCCGTCATCGATCTAGGAGACATCCGCGGCACCGCGGAAGTGTGGGTCGACGGCTGGAACGCGGGAGTGCGGCTTTGGCATCCGTACCAATTTGAGTTGACCCCGGCCTGGGGCCCCGGCTCTCATCGCCTGCGGATTCGCGTCACCAATACCCTGGGGGCGTTTTACGCCGATGGCAAACCGACCTCGCTATGCCCCGAACCGCAACCGCGAAGCGGATGGTTCGGGCCGGTGCGCATCTACCAACCATGACCATCCGGCATCATCCCGAAAACTGCGGGGGAGAAACTCCGGCCGGCTGATACTCTGGCGCCGTCCCCAGTTCCCCCCCGGCGGGGACCGTCATTGCGCCGTGCCCGTTCAGTTCTCAAGCCTTGGGCGCCGCCGGGCCTCACGAAATGGGCGCGACGGCGCCCTCGCCCGCCATCGCGCTGGGACGAAACTGACTCTGATAAAGCTCGGCATAAAACCCGCCGCGTTCAAGGAGCTCATGATGCCTCCCCTGTTCCACCAGGCGGCCCCGATTCATCACCAAAATCTGGTCCGCCTCCCGGATGGTGGACAGGCGGTGGGCTATTACGAAGCTCGTCCTCCCCTGCATGAGCAGATGCATGGCCCGCTGGATCAAGACCTCGGTGCGGGTATCGACACTGCTGGTGGCTTCATCCAGGATTAGGATGGCAGGATCGGCCAAGATTGCGCGGGCAACCGTCAACAATTGCTTTTGGCCCTGGGACAGGTTGGAAGCCTCTTCGTTCAACATCGTGTCATAGCCCTGCGGCAGGGTGCGAATAAAGTGGTCCGCCTGGGCTGTTTTGGCCGCGCCAACGACCTCGGTTGCGGTCGCTCCCTGACGGCCATAGGCGATGTTTTCGCCAATCGTGCCATAAAAGAGCCACGTATCTTGCAGGACCATCCCAAACATGCGGCGCAGATTTTCTCGCCGCAGTTGGACGATGTCCACCCCGTCGATGGTGATGTATCCTCCCTGCGGGTCGTAAAAGCGCATCAAGAGGTTCACCAAGGTCGTCTTCCCCGCCCCGGTGGGACCCACCACCGCAATCGTCTGACCGGACTGGGCGGCGACGGACAAGTCCCCAATCAGAAGCTGGTCCGGTCGATACCCAAAGCGGACCGAAGCAAACCGCACGTCACCCCGCGGATTCTCGATAACCCCGTCGGCCTCGTCGGGCTCTTCCTCTTCGTCCAATAATTCGAAGACGCGCTCGGCTGAGGCCAAGGTAGACTGAATGACGTTGGAAATGCTCGAAAGTTGGGCCATGGGCTGGCTGAATTGACGGGAGTACTGGATGAAGGCCAGGATATCCCCAATCTGAATGCGCCCCAGCGTGACCAAAATGCCGCCAATGACGCAAACCAGGACGTAGCCCAGGTTGCCGATGAAGTTCATTAACGGAAAGATCACACCGGTAATAAACTGCGCCTTCCAGCTCGATTCGAACAACCGTTGGTTGATAGCGTCAAAGGCGTCGATGGCCGCCGGTTCATGACCAAACGCTTTCACCACCAGGTGTCCCGTGTACATCTCCTCCACGTGGCCGTTTAACTCTCCCAGGTCCCGCTGGCGGGCCAGAAAGAACTTCTGCGACCGGCTCGCCAAGGTCTTGGTGAGTATGAAGCTCAATGGAAGGGTCAGCGCCACCACCAAGGTCATCAAGTGACTGATGGACAGCATCATCACGGTCACCCCGAAAAACGTGACCACCGCCTGGATGAATTGGGTCAGACTCTGCTGCAAGGTACTGGAAATATTGTCGAAGTCGTTGACGAAGCGGCTGAGCACTTCCCCATGGGGATGGGTATCAAAGAAGCGGACGGGAAGCCGGGCCAGCTTTTCGTCAACTCGCCGGCGCAGATCGTACACCGCCTGCTGGGTAACCCCGGCCATCACCCATTGCTGCACATAGTTAAAGATGGAGCTTAAGAGGTAAAGACAGCCCAGGATTACCAGCAGGCGCGCAATCGCGCCAAAGTCGACGCCGCCTCCGGGGAGGCCGCGGACCTTTTGCAAGAAGCCGTGGAATAATACGGTGGTCGCGTTGCCCATGATTTTCGGGCTGACAATGGAAAACGCGGTCGTCAGGAGGGTAGCCAAAAACACCAGGAAAAGTCGCCAGCGGTACGGGCGGAAATAGGCCACCAAGCGGAACAAGGTGCCTTTGGCGTTCCTGGCCTTCTCCACCGGCATACCCATCCCCCGCGGGCCGAATCCCGGCGGCCGCAGACTGGGGGACTGCGGCTCACGCTCTGAGCGCCCGCTCACGCTGTCTCCTCCTCCGAAAGCTGGGAGGAGACAATTTCACGGTAGACGTTGGAGGTAGCCATCAGTTCCCGGTGGGTCCCTATCCCCACCACCCTGCCCTGGTCGAGCACGACGATGCGATCCGCATCCATCACCGTACTCACCCGCTGGGCCACAACGATGACCGAGGCCCCGGCGGTGGCTGGGCGCAAGGCGGCCCGCAAGCGGGCGTCAGTCCGGAAATCAAGGGCGGAGAAACTGTCGTCAAACAGGTAGATGGCCGGACGCCGAACCAGCGCGCGGGCAATGGTCAGCCTCTGCTTCTGTCCACCTGAAAGATCGGAACCGCCTTGGGCAATCCGGCTAGACCAGCCATCCGTCAACTCGTCGATAAATTCGGTAGCCTGGGCGATATCCGCCGCCCGGCGGACTTCCTCGTCCGACGCGTCCGGCCTGCCGTAACGAATGTTTTCGGCTACCGAGCCGGAAAACACCACGGCTTTTTGGGGAACATAACCGATGTGCTGACGCAGGCAGGCCAGCGAAAGTTGGCGCACGTCGAACCCGTCGATAAGCACGCGGCCGTGGCTGACGTCGTAAAAGCGCACCAACAGATTCAACAGGGTAGACTTACCGGCACCGGTGCCGCCGATTATGGCGACCACTTCGCCCGGCTGCACGGCGAACGAAACATGGGAGAGCACCATCGTCTCTGCCCCGGGATATCGAAAACTGACGTCATCGAACTCGACGGTCCCTGCCAGCGCGGCAACTGGCAGGGGGTGCCCGGGCCCCTCGATGGTCGGTACGGTGTCGAGGACCTCCAAGATCCGGCGTGCTGACGCTTGAGCTCGGGGCACCATGAAGAGCATGGTGGACATCATCATGATGGAAAACATGATCTGAGTAACGTACTGAATGTAGGCCATCAGCTTGCCAATCGGCAATTGCAGGGCGTTGATCTGGACCGCGCCGAACCAAAGGATAGCAATCGTGGACAAGTTGATTATGAGCATAACCAACGGCATCACCAGGGCCATGATCTTGAACACGTCGGCCGACACGGCGGTCAAATCGACATTGGCGCGATCAAAGCGCCGCATTTCATGGTGGCTGCGGTGGAACGCCCGAATCACCCGGATGCCGCTCAAATTCTCCCGCACCACCCGGTTGAGCACGTCCACCTTGGTCTGCAAGAGGGCAAAGAGCGCCATCCCCCGCCTTAGCACCAACCAGATGACCACACCCAGGATGGGTATTACCACCAGCAAGATCAACGACAGGCGGGCGTTGGTGTAGACCGCCATCACGATGCCGCCGAGCGCCATTAGAGGAGCCATCACCATCATCCGCAGCAGCATATTGACAAACTGCTGAACCTGCATGATGTCGTTGTTGGTGCGCACGATCAAGGAAGACGTGCCCAACTGGTCAAATTCATGCAGCATGAACCGCTCCACGTGCCGAAAGATGCGGTGGCGCAGGATCTGTCCGAAGCCCGCCGAGGCCCGGGAAGCCAGCAGCCCCGAGCTGACCGGCAGGATCGCGTTGGCTAAGCTGACCAAAAGCATAAAGCCGCCGACGCGCTCAATATAGGCGATATTTCCTTTCAGCACCCCGACATCCACGATTTTGGACATCAAATTGGGCAGATAGAGCGAGGTCAAGGATTGCAGGAACACCAAGATCAAAATGGCCGCCACCGACCATCGGTACGGATCCAGGGTACCTAGAAGGCGCCGCATGACCGCTCTCCTTCGGCCGGCGTCGCCGGCAGCGAGACAAAGTAGTCACCCGCCTTGGTAAGCAACTCGGCCAAGGCAGCCGCATCGCGCTGACCCATATATTCCACCAATCCCACCAGAGCCGCGGCGGCCGCCGCGCGAACCTTTTGACAGCGTTGCTGTCCGCTTGGGGTGAGCTGTACGTGTGTGCGCCGCCGATCCTCAGGATCCAGATGGCGTTCGACCAGGCCGGCCTCTGCCAGGTGATTCAACCATTGGGTCGTCGTCGGCGAAGTTACTCCCAGGCGTTCTCGAATCGCACTCACGGTGGGGCCCTCCGGGCTCTGCTCTTCTCTTTTTTGAACATAGAGCAAGGTCTGCACACAACTCAATGACATACCGCCCACCGAAATCCAGGGCTTTCGCTTGACGCGAACAATCGCTTCGAACAGCCTTGCTGCCAGGGCGTTGCTTTCCAGGGCAGGATTATCCACACGTGTCCCCCCTTTACCCAAATGATTAGGTAGCTAAACTATATAATAAATGGATGAAAACCTTCAAGCCGACTTTCGCCGTGCCGGTGGTTGCCGGTAAGGAGTCCGACCCAGTCGCGGTGGTCCATCGCGTTGCGAACTGGGCTTTGGGTGCTCGCGTAGCCCCGGTGCTCAACCAACCTCTCTGCCAACACGGGCAATCGGCTGAGTCGCCCCGCTGAGGCGCTGGTCTCCCGATCCGTGCCCGGGGGTCCGCCAGGTTGTAGCCCCATGGCCTTTACCGGGCTCTCCCTTCCGCGGTCCCGCGGATCCCGCTCCTTCTCCGCTTGCCCGGAGGCAATCCACCAAGGCGGCTTCCAAGTCCTGGCATAGGTCGGCAAAGAGATTGCGAAACTACCCGCCCCCATATTCCCCGACCAAAACCAGTTGCGGTTGCGGCGGCTAACCAGCGAGCCGGTCCACGGGATCCTCCGCTCGGGCCAAGGGTTTTTGCATCCCGAGCCGCGTATCACCAATTCGCTTCCCTTCGACCAAATAATAATGTGTCCACAGATTATAAGTTGGACGTACCTTTGAAGTGATTTTTCGGGTACAACTGGCGAAGTTCTGCAAGGTGTCGCTAGTGGTCGATTGGATCACCATGTTTTTGAGGGTCAGCGGCGTACCACCAACCAGTCTCATCCGGCTCTGCCTCACATCGCTTTCAGACCCGGTTCATGGATTTGCTCCACGCCACCCAATGAATTCTGTCCTCGGCCGGATCAATGGGGAATTTGCCCACGAACCCTGGTATCCAACGACAGTACCCGCGCGGGTCCCGTTTGCCATGGAATTTGACCGATGTCATTAAGCGCCGAATAATCGCACCCCACTGTTGAAAATGGTAAGCGGGATCCTCGGCAGTCTGCCAGGCTTTTTTGACTGCGGCGTGGAGTTCCTCATTGACGTCGGGATCAAATGCGCCCACCAACCGCTTGCCCAGTTGGCGCACGGGTTCACTGAGGTTCTCCCAGCTGCTCGGCGGCTCTTGGGCAAGTCTCTCGTAGGCCCGAAGCCCCGCCGCCGCCAGAGCTTGCAAAATCTCGTCGTCGAAACGAATGACTTCCCGATTCACCATCCTGGCAATTTGGATATCCAGGCACTCAAATCCCCTGGTGAATCGGTTTTCATTTCTGTAGATATCGGGAAAGTGGTGTTTAATCCGGGTGAATTCTCGCACCACGTTGGTCGGGCGCAATGCTGCAGGCATGGTGCTCCCTTCTTCTTCATCGAATATGTTGTAATAGAGGCTGATCACAACTCGTCGTCGATTCCGATCATATACTGGAAATCGGTGTTCCGACAAGAGGGCAAGCCGATCCCCAACATCTCGTTGAACACAACCCCCGCGCAGTCCCCTTCTTCGGCGCTAGCCAAGAGAGGGATTAGTCGGCTTTTTGGCTTGCGTGCTCACCAAGCGGGCGGTGGT
>JAJZXC010000122.1 GCA_021846365.1 Bacillota bacterium
CCTGCTGCCGCAGATGCGGGCGGCGGTGCTGACCACGTCGCAAAGTCCTTGTGCTCTGGGGGCCGATGAGTTGGCGGCGAGAGTTCCTCCGACGCTGGTGGCGGGGGTGGAATTGGTACCCGAGAGAGCGCTCATCCAAGCCCGGGCAATCGTACCGGACGGGGACCTGCTGCTCATCACCGGGTCGTGTTACCTGGTCGGGCCGCTGAGACGGACTGTGGCCGACTCTTTTGGCGGCCGGGCCAAAGACGAGCCCGAGGCTGGTCGATAACGGTTGGGTAGCGGCGGCCCCAGGCCATTGACGGCGGGTGCCCGGTCGCGGTGATTGGACCACAAAGACAAGGATGACGATGAGAAAACAACGCTCTAGGCAAGGTTTCGGGGAGAGGTCGGGGATAGAGCGGAAATCTCCGGGCGGCTTTCGAATCCCGAACTACTGAAGACGAACCCTAGTAATGCGGAGGGAGAATTCTATGGCGGCTCTTGCATCCGGTAAGCGGTCGGCCCGCTGGCCGGGACATCTCGAACCCACAACGCGCGGAACCAAACGACAATCCCCCCGGCCGGCCGACTTCAAATGACGAGCGGAGGAACGATAGATGGATTGCTATAGCTGCGACGGAAACGGCGAATGTATCTGTCCCGAATGCGGAAACACTACCGCACCGGCGTCCAGCGATGAGCCGTCCGCATCTTGCCTGCGATGCGGCGGAATCGGCTACGTGGCCTGCCCGATCTGTGGCGGCAGCGGATATTTGGAACAACGCGAGTAAACAGAGAAGGGAGCAATCGGATCATGGCCGGACGAACCCCGATCACCGTAGCCTACGGAGACGGCATTGGGCCCGAAATTATGGAGGCGACGCTGAACATCATTCAGGCCGCTGGGGCCAGCATCGAGATAGAGACGATTGAAGTCGGCGAAAAGGTGTATCGGCGCGGCATAGACACCGGGATGGAGTCTAGTGCGTGGGATTCGTTACGGAGAACCCAGGTGTTTCTCAAGGCGCCGATCACCACCCCGCAGGGCGGAGGATACAAGAGCCTGAACGTCACCACGCGCAAGGCGCTAGGATTATACGCAAATGTTCGTCCTAGTGTGTCCTATCATCCCTTTGTGCATACCCAACATCCGACCATGGACGTGGTCATCATCCGTGAAAACGAGGAGGACCTGTACGCGGGAATTGAGCACCGGCAAACGGATCAGGTGTATCAGTGCCTGAAGCTGATCACCCGTCCGGGGTCGGAAAAGATCATCCGCTACGCGTTTGAATACGCCCGCGCACACCATCGGAAAAAAGTGACCTGTTTCGTCAAGGACAACATCATGAAACTTACAGACGGGCTGTTTCACAAGGTATTCGATGAGATAGCGGTCGAATATCCTGACTTGGAAAACGAAACCTGGATTGTCGACATCGGCGCGGCGAAGCTGGCGGATACCCCCGAACGTTTCGATGTGATTGTTTTGCCCAACCTGTACGGTGATGTGTTGTCCGACGTGGCGGCGCAGATTGCCGGGTCGGTGGGGCTGGCCGGATCGGCCAATATAGGTGAGCAGTGCGCCATGTTCGAGGCTATTCACGGCTCGGCGCCGCGCATCGCCGGGCAAGGTCGGGCAAATCCGTCGGGGTTGGTCCTGGCGGCGGTTATGATGCTGGTTCACATAGGGCAGTTGGCGACCGCTACGCGGGTACACAATGCATGGTTGAAGACGATTGAAGACGGCGTGCACACGTATGATATCTTCAACCAGGGCCAAAGTCGGCAAAAGGTCGGCACCTTGGATTTCGCGGCTGCGGTCGTGGCTCGGTTGGGAGAAGTCCCTCAAATGCTTAAACCCGTTTCCTACGAAGCGTCACAGAATCTGTCGTTGTGGCGCCAAAACGTTGGTCAACAAAAGAAGGCGCACAAGCGCCTGGTCGGCGTCGACGTGTTTTTGGATTGGGAACCGGGGTCTCCGAATGACCTCGGCAGTGCACTGAGTGTGGTGACGGTGGGCCCTTTGCGGTTGCGGGTGATCACCAACCGGGGTGTCAAGGTGTGGCCCGACGGTTTGCCCGAGACATTCTGTACCGATCACTGGCGGTGTCGGTTTCTGGGTGAGGGGGACACTGTTCAGCCCGGCCAGGTGGTGGAACTGCTGCAACGGGTAATGGAGGCGGGATTTGACCCGATCAAAACAGAGAACCTCTATCTCTTCGACGAAGTGCCCGGATTCTCGGCGGTGCATGGTTGAGGGGGAGGGAACCGGGGGCTACCTTTCGGGTAGCCCCCGCAGCCGAACCCAGCGTGCGGATTTTCTGCTGAGTGCCGTGGAATGGCCACCCTTTCAAACTGCGTGGCCAGGGCGCCCATTGCTCCTCTTTTTCCGCAAAGCACCACCGAACGGCGCCCATCTGCCTCTCGTCATCTACGAAAAGAGCCTATTAAGACATATTTGTGTCGCACCTGGGCCAGGTACCGCTCACACCCTGCCAATGGCCAGATTTAAAGTTGGACGCTTGAGTGAGAATTCGGTCTCCCGGCGCTATTTCCAAATATGCCGCCGCAAGCATCGCCGGCAGCCCCATAATAAACGCCCGGTGAGTTCAGGATTATGACTCCATCGTTCTCAATAGCTCAGTCATTCCCAACACCTCCAGCACACGGGGCGGTTTGTTTCCGGTATAGTTGACGCCCACCAAAGCCGAGAATGGGGGCTGCCATATAATTCTGTTCTTCACGATCCACCGTTCATGTTAACTGCGGCATATCGCGAAACAAGGTGTCCGTGGAGGCGGTGGCTAACCGCATGTGAAAGGCAAACGCCAGCTGCCTAGAAGCGCATAGCCGAGCAGGCAACCCGGGCCTTCATGCGTAGCTCCGGATGAACCACAGCCGACGGTATTCGCCTCTTTTTATCAGAATGCGCCGTAAAACTCCGCCGTTCAGGGCGGAGATATCCCCGGATTTGGGGTGGGTTTGGGGATTTCCTGCGGTCACAAGGCGCTCGCCGTCAGGCGACAGTCTTATCCAGCGCGCCGTCCAAAGGTAAAAACCCCGCTCGCGAATGCAACCGACGCTACGGATTACACTTCGATGTTGATGAGCTTTGCGCCTGTGTGCGGGATTGAATATCGAACACCGACATCTTATCCCTCACCGCATCCTCCTCCTGGTCGATGTAAAAGGATTCAAAATGTCGGCCGACTCTACCAGCCACCAGTTCGAATAAAATGGACGCCGTTGAGAAAGTGAATCAGGATTTGGGTATTTTTCCCATCGCCGAAAATCCGCTTGCAGAGAAAGTCTATCAGCGGAGGTCGCCCCGTCGGCATGAGGCGACCTTTTCTTTTATCTCCATTTTCCTCCCTGGTTCGGAGGCCGAAGACATCGCTGGTCTTTCTGGTAGGAATACGGCGCAGACCCTGTATGGTGTGAGCCGTTGTCCAGAGACCCCATATAAAGGCAATAAGTCGTCACAAATGAGCATAGAGTCATCTTGGGTGATTGTATTCGAGCATACAACTGAAGAAATGATACTCTCGGTTCCATATCGCTTTGCTCATGCGGCAGAGTTCACGTACGTCGAAAACCTTAAGGGTGGCCGCCGCTCGGCGGACGGCCCCCAGCCTCGACAACATGGAGAGACGGGGTAGAAAGCGCAGGGATAGCTTGGACAGAAGGAGACGTGGTGCCCACTTTAGGACTAAATTCGGTTTGCGGGCGGCAGGGAAGAGGATATGCAATGGATATGCTGGTTTCTAGCAGGAATGGCCGCCGTTATTTCTGAATATGCGCATTGCTTGACAGGGGATGCAGCACATGATAATATTTCGCACAGTTAGCAACCATTTTATAATCCAATACATTTTTGGCTGAGCAGTTCTGATCTTGGATGGTTGCAACGACGTCACCGGTTGATGGGGGTGCCCCGCCGGTGGCAAGGTCGGATGGATTGACAAACGACCAACTACTCACAGGGAGATGGAAAGAGCATGGGGAGTAAGCCCAGTTCATTGCGCAACGCCTTGCTGGTAGCAGGGGTGGCCAGCACTGCCGGGGTAGCCCTTTTTCCGCTCGCGGTCAATGCCGCCACAGTTCAAAAGCACAAAATCGTCACCGTTACGATGGGATTTCAGCCCAATGAGTTGACGAACGGAGAAATTGCGCGATTTGAAAAGTACCATCCCTATATTCGTATCAAAAGGGATCCGTCGGCAACCAATCCTAGCGACCTCGCGGCACAGTTGGCGTCTGGCAATGCGCCCGACATCATTCGGATTCAGGGCGCCCAACAGTTGGGATCCTACGTGCTGCGCGGTATCGCCAAGAATCTGCAGCCACTGTTCAATAAGAGCAAAGTATTCAACCAGAAGGACTTCTTTCCCGCAGTCAACGAATATCGGTGGAACGGCCACCAGCAAGGTACCGGTCCCCTTTACGGATTGCCGGAGACGTGGTCGCAGGACTTCACGCTGTGGTATAACAAGAAGCTCTTTAGACAGGCGCACATTCCCTACTTGAGTCCGACCAAGCCGATCACTTGGCAGTACCTGATGAAAATCGCCAAAAAGCTCACCGTCGTCAAGAACGGACAGGTGCAGCAGTATGGCTTCGGCTACTGGGGAGGTCTAGGCACCGCCGCCAGCCAGAGTTTGATGATATTGCCGGTTCAGGAAATGGGCAAGAGTCTGTGGTCGGCGAACTATTCTCACGCCCTGTTTTCGTCGCCGGCGGCGGTAAAGGTTGAAAAAATGTGGGTCAACGCAGTCAAGAACAACCTGGGTCCGAATCCGGTGAACAAAAATCCCAACTGGTCCGGCAACCTCTTCCTGGATGGGAAAATTGCGATTGAAATGTGTGGTTTTTGGTTCGAGGGCAGCATCGCAACCACTCCGCCGGTTTCCAAGGATCTGAAGGACATCGCCATGGCGCCGACCCCCGTGTGGCCTGGCGGAAAAGAGATGTCGCCCACGGGCGCCGCCACCGGCGGCGTTATTTGGTCCGGAACCAAACACCTGGCTCAGACCTGGACGGTCTTCCAGTACTTCTTCGGACAGTATCCGGAAATCTACCGGGTAACCCACGGAGAGGGGTTGCCGATTCAGAAATCTTTCATGAAGTACGTTCCGCACCAGACGCCATGGGAGCGGGCCATGCTAAAGTGGCAGCAGCAGAACATGAAGTATCAGTTGCCATTGCTGAAATACAACCCGTATCTCGGCTTGATGACGGCTAACACCGCGATTAGTCAGTACCTCGACCCGGTGTATTTTGGCAAGGCTTCGCTTTCCCAGGCCAATGGACAGCTCAATTCCGAGCTCGACAGCATTATTCGGTCGCGGATGCAGCTGAGCAAGAAGTAACTAAGCAACGCCTCGCCCGTCGCACGGCGGGTCCATGCATTATTCCGTATACGGGCGCAGGCATCGACCGTTCGATGTCTGCGCCGTATACGGTGAGAAGGGAAGTGAGGCACTGGTGGGGACGATGGCCTACTCGGGCAAGACCAAGACGGCGTCGCGAACCGTCCGCCGATCACGATTCAAGAAATACCTGCCCTTTTATCTCTTTATCTCGCCGTGGTTAATCGTGTTTTTGGCCTTGGGGCTGATTCCTCTCTTGTGGGGGCTGTATTTGAGTTTTACTAATTATGACGGATTCAACTTCAACTCCGTGCAGTGGATCGGCATGTCCAACTATGTGCAGGTCTTTCGCGGGGGCGCCATGGCCGCCCTGGGGCGGACGATTCTGATCACCGTGATCAACGTGCCGCTGGGCACCGCCATCGGATTCATGCTGGCCGTGCTCTTGAACACCAAGGTCAAGGGCGTGGCTATCTATCGTACGATTTTTTACCTGCCAGCCGTCTTTCCGGTGGTGGCCACCGGACTGATGTGGAGTGCCATCTATGCCGATCAGGGTGGTATGCTCAACGAATTTTTAAGTATTTTTGGATTGCGGCCGATTAACTGGTTGGGGTACACCTGGGCGCCGACGGCACTGATTTTGATGCTTCTGTGGGGGTCAGGGGGAGCCCTGCTCATCTATCTAGCCGGTTTGAAAGGAGTTCCCCAAAGCCTCTACGAGTCGGCGGCGATTGACGGCGCGACCCCGGCCCAGCGGTTTTTTCACGTCACCGTGCCGTTGATGACGCCGGTGATCTTTTTCAATCTGGTGCTCGGCATTATTGGTTCGTTGCAGATTCTTCTGCAGCCGATTATTATCTCCGGAGGCAGCCTGACCACGGCCCCGATCATGCCGATTTACCTGTACATGGTGGATGCTTGGCTGCAAATCTTTTCGCTGGGACGCTTCAGTTACGGTCTGGCCATGCTGTGGGTGCTGTTCGTCATTGTGCTCTTGCTGACGCTGGTGGTGTTCGCGACAAGCAAATACTGGGTGTATTACGAGGCTCCGGGGGAATGAACAATGGTTGAAGAACACGGTCGCGGGCGAAACCACAAACAAGTCCCGCTGTACGCCTTAATTTTCTTTCTCTGCGCGATCTTTATCTTTCCAGCGGTGTGGACGTTCACCAACTCGCTGCAAAGCATTGCCGGTCCGGTCGGACTGTTTCCAAGCTCTATCCATTGGAACAACTATGTTCGTGCGGTTACCATGATTCCGTTTGGGCGCTACCTGGTCAACTCGTTTGTCATCGTCGGCCTAGCCGCGGGCATCGGCACCATTTCCAGCGCCTTTGTGGGCTACGGATTTGCGCGCCTGAAGGCCCCGGGCAAGGGAGCGCTTTTCATCGTGGTTTTGGCGACCATGATGCTGCCCGGCATTGTCACCCAGATTCCGACCTACATCCTGTTCAGCCACATTGGCCTCACCAACACGTATTTGCCGTGGCTGTTCTGGGGCATCGGCGGCAATGCGTTCTTTATCTTCCTATATCGCCAGTTCTTCATGGGCATTCCGGTGGAATTGGAGGAAGCGGCACGGCTTGACGGTTGTTCGTCGCTGGGGATTTTCGGCCGCATCTTTATCCCCTTGTCTTTTCCCATCATCGCAACGACTGGAATCTTGTCCTTCCAAGGATCATGGAGCGATGCGCTGACGCCCTTTATGTTCCTGAGCACCAATCAGTGGCCGCTGGCTACCGCCTTGATCGGTTCGTCGGACTATAGCCTGCCCAGTCATCCCTGGGTGCCCTTAATTCCCGTGGTCGATGCCGCGACCATGCTGTTCGTCATTCCCATTTTGCTCCTGTTCTTCTTCGGGCAGCGATTTATTATTCAGGGCGTGGTCACCACGGGGTTGAAGGGCTAAGATCAGGTTAAGGTCGGGCGGTCCCGGTGCGGGATCTTCCGCTGAACCTGGCAACGGCGGGCAGCCGCCCGTTTTGTTTGTCCATGCTTTAGGAGGATCCGGTGCAGATTGTCTTTGATGCGGCCTATCGGTTTTCGGATCGATTTGCCAAGCTGGTCTATGTCAACATCCTGTGGATCGCTTTTTCGCTCCTGGGGGGCGTGGTGCTGGGCTTTGCACCCGCCACCATGGCGATGTTCGCGGTAACTCGCAACTGGACCCGGGGAGGGGAGGAGTGGTCGCTATTCCGCCTGTTTTGGCGGAAATACCGCCAGGAATTTTGGTCGGCCAATGCCGTGGGGGGGCTTTGGGCCCTAGCTCTGGCCGTTTTGGCCCTCGACCGGCAGGCCCTCATCGTGCATTCCCATCTACTTCCTTATGTGACTGAGACCATCTTTTTTGCCGGCGTGCTGGTATGCATTGTCGGCTTGCTCTACACCGGCCCGGTGTTTTGCCACTACCAGTTGGTGCCGCGGGCGGTCGTAGTATACGCGCTGGGGATTGGTTTTACGCATCCGATCCGGACCATCGGAATGATCGCCGGCGTGGCCGGGATGGGCCTGCTGGCGAGAGTATTCCCCGTGCTGGGAATAGCGATGGGAGGCAGCGCCGCCGCCTACCTAGTGACACTGCTGGCTCGGCCCGCGCTGCCCGAACCCATCATAAAATCCTAATATGTAGGTTTCAGGAGAAATCGCTGCTCGAATCGGGGCCGTGCGGCGAGCGTAACTGGGCGGTCGAGGAGCCAGGGAAGCTGGGGGAGTGCGTTCATGTTTTTGAGGGAAGAGAAACTCGCGCGGCGAATTGCCGAACTCGAACCGTATCGATATCGGGAAAGCCGTTCGATTGGGCCCTGGGCGTTTTTGCAGCAGGGGCAGGCGGAACGAACGGTGGAACTGGGCGACGGCTGGTGGGGACGTGACGCCTACGCGACCCTGAAGGCCACCGTCGCCGTCGATGCGGCCTGGCAGGGCCGCACGCTGGTGGGGCGGTTCGATTTTGGCCGCAGCGGCGGAAGCAACACCTCCGGCTTCGAGTCTTTGCTGCTGGTCGACGGCGCCGCCTATCAGGCAGTCGATTCCTATCATTCCGAGGTATGGCTGCCGGAAGACGCCGCCGGGCGGGCGCTCGTCCTCGAATTTCGCCTGTGGAGCGGCCTGGAGGGGGGCGGCCGGCCTCGGGTGCAGCACTATCAGTTCCGGCGGGCCGAGTTGGCCTGGCTGGACCCGGTGGCCGATGACCTCTATTTCACGGCCCGGGCGGTCTCAGAGACGGCGACCGCCCTCGGGCCCAACCAGGCGACGGCGGTTAAACTGTGGACGCTCTTGGATCGGGGGTTGCGCCCAATCGATTGGCGGACGCCGGGCAGTTCCGACTTTTACCAGAGCCTTGCCGCCGCGCGCGAGACGCTGGAGTCGGGGCTTATCGCCATGGGCAAGCCAGAGACGGGGGTGATGATCACCGCCGTCGGGCACAGCCACATCGACGTCGCCTGGCTCTGGCGGCTGGCCCACACCCGGGAGAAGGCGACGCGGTCGTTCACCACCGCGCTGCGGCTGATGGAGACGCACCCCGACTATGTGTTTTTTCAGTCGCAGCCGCAGCTCTATGCCTATGTGAAGGCGGACTATCCGGAGCTTTACGCGCGAATCCGGCAGCGGGTGGCCGAGGGCCGATGGGAAGCGGATGGCGCCGCCTGGCTGGAACCGGAGGTTAATTTGTCCTCGGGGGAGTCTCTGGTGCGCCAGATTATGCATGGTACCCAGTTTTTTGGGCGCGAGTTCGGGCAGGACGGGGCCAGCGTGCTCTGGTTGCCGGACGCCTTCGGCTTTAGCGCCGCCTTGCCGCAGATTCTCCGCCAAGCCGGGATTGACGCCTTCGTCACGCTAAAGATGAGCTGGAATCAATATAATCCCATGCCGCATGACACCTTTCGCTGGCGGGGCATCGACGGCAGCGAAGTGTTGGCCCACTTCTTGACCACGCCACCGGCCAGCCAATGGAATTGGGACGACCGGTGGCTGGCCAGCTGCAATGATGAGATAACCGCCGGCGCCATATTGGGCACGTGGCGCAGGTATAAGGACAAGGCGGTCAATCAAGAGCTGCTGGTGGCTTTTGGTTATGGCGACGGGGGCGGGGGACCGAACCGCGAAATGGTGGAGATGATTCGGCGCTTTGACCGCATGCCGGGGCTGCCGCGGGTACGCATGGGGCGGGTCGACGCCTATGTGGACCGCCTGC
>JAJZXC010000123.1 GCA_021846365.1 Bacillota bacterium
GAGTCGGCCCCACTCCCTACGGCTGGTCTGGTAGAGCGGCGTAGGCTTCTTTCACAACTGCATCGTTGCGTCGAAAATCGCGGTTCGTCCACCGCCTGGCTTTGCCATCCCTTGCCATGGGTCACTCGATTCCGCCATCTGTGCCGGCGGGTCATCTCGCTGGCATCATGGTAACAAATCGGGGAGCACTTAGGTTCTTATTGCTGACAACCTTCCCTTGTCTCCCGGGATCCGGCTAGGAGCTTGTCCATAAATTGAAATCCGGGTCATTCGTTGCCCCGTATATATGGTTATCGTCGGATCGGTTCCATATATATGGTATGTCCCGATAATAAATGGACAAGCTCCTAGCGGTTAGAGCCTCGGGGCAACAAGGGCAATGTCCCGTCACGCTCCCCCTCTGACCCGATCGGGACCCAACTTTTTATGGCATTAATCGCCTATAACTGTCTGCCCTCTCTTACATTATTCAGCCTTCCTATGTAAGCTATGACTTGACATGGCCATATTGCTTACATATAATGATCAAGATTCGGGCCGACAGTTACAGGACATCGCGCCCGACAAAGGAGGATTTGTCAGTGATACCTTCCTTGCCATTTCTCAACGCGGGAGATACGGCCTGGCAATTGGTCGCCGCCACGTTGGTCGGGCTGATGTCCATCCCGGGACTGGCTGTGCTTTACGGCGGTTTGGTGAAACGGAAGTTTGCCGTCAATTCGGCCTTAATGGTCGTGTATGCGTTTGCCGCCGTGCTAGTGGTTTGGATGCTATGGGGATACCGGCTTGGTTTCGGCAGTCCGGCTCATTTGGGACCCGGATTTTGGTCGTCCCTGATTGGCATTCCGGGACCCGTTCTCGGCCACGCGGCAGAAGAGGCTCGAGCTGGCATTCCATTGCTCCACGGCTTGATGCCCTCATTGCACTTTCCAGGGTCCGCCCTGATCTACTTTCAATTCGTGTTTGCCGCCATCGCACCGGCCTTGCTGGCCGGAGCCGTTTTAGGCCGCATGAACTTTAAAGCCTGGATCCTCTTCGTACCGTTATGGTCAACCGTGGTCTACTCGGTAAACGCCTTTTGGCTTTGGGGTGGCGGTTGGCTAGCCCAGCTGGGTGCGGTAGATTATAGCGGTGGATACGTAATCCATGTCGCTGCCGGGGTGTCGGGCTTCGTAGCTGCCGCGGTGATTGGGCCCCGGATACGCCGAGACCGGGAAAGCTTTACCGCCAACAATTTGCTGATGGCGCTTTTGGGCGCCGGCATCTTGTGGCTGGGCTGGAACGGATTCAACGGCGGCGACCCTTACTTCGCCAACGCCGACGCCGCCGCGGCCGTCATTAACACCAACCTGGCGGCGGCCACCGCGACCCTGGTCTGGATGGTGGCTGACGTCTACGGCGGGGGCAAGGCATCGCTGAGCGGGGCCATCAATGGAATGATCTCGGGCCTGGTGGCGATTACTCCCGCGGCCGGTTACGTCAACGGCATGGGAGCCATCCTGATCGGCATTGCCGCCGGCCTATTGCCCTGGATCACGATGAACGTGTTGGGACGGCGCGGGATCTTCGCCCGGGTCGACGATACTCTGGGCGTAATCCACACCCACGGAGTGGCCGGAGCCGTGGGCGGACTGATGACCGGACTCTTGGCTGATCCGGCCATGGCCGAATACCTCAACGGCAAGACCCACGCCCCGGTTAGCGTCACCGGCCTCTTTTATGGCAATCCCCATCAGTTTCTGGTCCAGCTTCTCGCCCTAGCGGTTGTAGTAGTCTGGGACGGCCTGGCCACCTGGGGCGTGCTCAAACTGGTCGGACTCTTCGTTCCCTTGCGCCTCCCGCAGATCGCGCTCGAGGGCGGCGATCGGGTTATTCACGGCGAGACCGCGTACGACGACGACGAAGCGGCTCTACACCGGCATACCCCCGAATGGACGAGGGTATCCGGCGATGACGAAGCGGAGGCCGACAGCTAGTTCCAGCCCCTGGGTAGTCTACCGGCGACCGGATCTGGTTACCTGACGCAAGTCTGGGGGACGCGATGTTTGAGATAATTCCTTGTCTGGTTATTGGCCGGGGGGCAGTCTGGCTTCCCCCGGCCAACACCGATCGCCCGCTCTCGCGCCATCCCCTGCGGATGGCCCTAACTCTCAAGGCTGAGGGCGCAGGTACCCTCTATCTGGTGGACTTGGACCGCATCGAAGCCCTTCCCGCCTTCGCACCGGCGGTCTTGCTGGGGCTCGCCCATACCGGCCTCCGGCTCTGGGTAGGTGGCGGCATCCGTACGCCCGCCGCCGCACACCGGCTGCTGGCCCTGGGGGCTGAACGGATTGTCGTCCGTACCCTGGCCGTGGAAGCGGGCCACCTGCGACGCTTGACCGAGGCGGTGGGAGCCGAACACGTAGCGCTGGCGCTGGAATTTCGGAACGGGGCCCTAGCCTCAGCTCACGGGCGAGCCAAACGGGAACCGGCTGCCGTGCTGGCGGAAGCGGAGGCGGCCGGTATCCGCCAATATCTTCTTTCCGCCCGCACGCCGACGGGCGACCTTGACTTATCCACCCTCACCCGCTGGCCGGCACCGGGACGCCAGGTGTGGGCATCGGGTGGAATCCGCTCCATTCACGACCTAACCCTCCTCCGCGAAGCCGGCCTGCAGGGAGCCATCGTGGGGCGGGCATTGTACCATGGCCAGGCAAACCTCAGACCGCTCATGACCGTCACCGAACTGGCCACGCCCTGCAGGCCCGGGCCCAACTCGCGTCAACCTCGCGGTCAATAATACCGCTGAGCCAGTTCGTGGCAGCCGCTCGCGGTCTTCGACCAGTCCGCCTAGCGGTTGGCGTGTTGCTCCATTGCCTCAGCCATTATCCATGGCCCGCGAGAAATCTTCCTGCTTGACCCTGCGACGGCAGATTTTTTCTTGCAAGCGCGCTAGGCGCCGATCATGAGGGCAGGCGGACGGCGCCGGACGGCGCAGAGCGCGCCATTTCGTCCGCCACGCCTCGCTGGCTTGACGGGCATAGGCATATGCCTTCTCATCATCGCCCAGCCGATGCTCATAGATCTTGGCGACCTCCACCAGTACCGCCTCACGCGCCGGCGCCAGATTCAGATACGGCAGACACGCCTCCCAAATCGTCAGCGCGCCTTGCCAATCCCCACGACGTTTCAAGCAGCGACCAAGCCCGACCCGGGCAGCCAGTTGGCACGGGTC
Organism: Bacillota bacterium; assembly: GCA_021846365.1. Taxonomy (GTDB): domain Bacteria; phylum Bacillota; class Sulfobacillia; order Sulfobacillales; family Sulfobacillaceae; genus JAJZXC01. Next base: position 3,215 of record JAJZXC010000123.1, read on the forward strand.
CTCGCTCTCGGCCACGATTTGATAGCCCTCCCCGGCCCTGGCCCAATCTCCCAGGCTTTCGTACCAACGGCTGACCGCCATGCGTTCCCGATTTGAGATTCCCTCCCCTCGCCGATATCCTGCCATAAGCTGCGACAGATGAATGTACAGCGTAACCAGAGACAGCACGTCTAGCGCGTTGTGTGCCAACACCGGCCGAACGGTTTCGAAATCTTGCCCCCGCAGATATGCAAAATACCGTCCGGGGGCCAGGGCACCAGCCAGGTCGTCGACCCGAACAACATCCAGTTTCGCTCGTTCCACCGCCCCCAGACTGCACGAAGCCAACTCCCCTCCCCACAGTCGGCGACAAGCCGACAAGAGATCGAAGTGGCCGAAGTGCGGCAGATCCGGCAATTCTCTGCGCAACAGAGCGTGGCGGGAGCGCACCAGAGGCCAGTCGAAAGACTTTCCGTTGTAAGTGACCAGATGTTGACCACCGCGCACGCCGTCCGTGAAGGCCTCGTAGAGATCCTTCTCGGCGGCTGGCGAGGTAAGAAAATGCTGGCGCACAATGATTGCGCCATCGAGCAGCCGAGCATATCCCAGCAGAAAGACAAGAGTTCCCGCACCGTAATGCAATCCCGTGGTTTCGGTGTCAAAAAACAGCAAACTCTCTGCGCTCAAGTCCGATGCCGACAGCGGATGATTGGCGGCCACTGACTGCCAGGCGCTGACCGCGTCGGCAAGTTGGCCCAAGCAATAGCGACCGTGCCGATGCGTGAGGGGAAAGCGACTTTCCACGGTTGTCACCCCGGGGGAGGACTCGGCCGTTGCGGCGGGGGATTGAAGGGGGACAGGCGGGCGTTCGCCGTGTTGGCCAACCTCCACCAGATGGGCCCGGTAGCGTGCCAGACGCTCCTGCAGCAAACCCGCCCGCTCATCCCACACGTCCGTCACCTCCCTGGCGGGCAGGTCCAAGCAGAGTACGCGCCAAAAGCTTGCTTCGTGCGCTCACCGTTCCGGTGCAGGCGGGACATCCGACCTCACACGGGCAGTTCCGGATCACGCTTTCGGCCTCGGTTAATAAGCGGTCGAATTCGTGGAATACCTGTTCCGAAAGCCCGACCCCCCCGGGGTAACGGTCGTAGAGGAAAATGGTTGGCTCTCCCGAATGCACCGCTTTGCGCTGAGCCACCACATGCAGGTCGGCAGGATCGCAGAGCACAAAGAGCGGCGCTACGTGTTGTAACACATGGGCCAGCCCGACCAGCCCCTGTTCCAGGTCGGCAGGCTCCAGTTGGCGAAATAGCTTCTCCGAGAAGGTCATCCAGGCCGCGCTGGTATGCAACTCCTCGGCCGGTAAATGGATGGGGCCCGAGCCGATGTTTTCGTGGGTCTCCAATTTAATTTTCTTAAAGATGGTGGCCATCGCGTGGACGGACACCTCGCCCAGACCAAACCCGATCGGGTCGCCTGGCGTGGCGGCGTCTTGGTTGAGCACCCGGAGCTCGACGGCGAGATTGGCATCCGTGTAATAGTCCACCTGCACGGCGCGCACGTACGCCTTCTTTTCCGCGTAATCCAGCTTCTCAACTTGGAATTGGTCACCGTGATGCAGATATATTGCCTCTTCGTGCAAGAGCGTGAGGGCGCTGAAACGGTCCATGTCTCCGATCACCCGCTCCTGCCCGCGGTGGGTGATATCGATGATGACCACGTTTTCCTGAGCAGCCGAGCGGAGGCTAATCTCGTGGGCGGGAAACGCATCGCTCATCCAAAACCATTTGCCCTGAGCATGATGCACAATGTGTTCATCGCCCAGAAATTGCAAGATTTCCGCCACCTCGACCCCGCCGAAGCGCTCACCGTCGACGAAGGGCAGTTCATAGGCTGCGCACTTGAGATGATCGACCAGGATAATCAGATTGTCGGGATTAATCCGCGCCGTCTCTGGGCTGCGTCCAAAAAAGTATTCGGGATGCTGCAGCACGTATTGGTCGGTTGGAGATGAGCCGCCGACCAGCACCACCACGGATTCCCCCTGTCGTCTGCCGGCGCGTCCCGCCTGTTGCCACGTGCTGGCAATCGATCCCGGATAGCCAGTGATGACGCACGCCTCCAACCGCCCAATGTCGATTCCCAATTCCAGTGCGTTGGTGCTGACCACTCCCAGGATCTCACCCCGCCTCAATCCCCGTTCAATCTGGCGCCGTTCCGAAGGTAGGTAGCCGCCGCGGTAGGCGCGGATTAGAGGCGCATCCAACTGCCGCTGCTGCAAATACGTCAGCAACAGCTCCACGCGCACCCGGCTGCGAGCGAACACGATAGTCTGGATCCGGTTTTGGAGAAATTGCTGCGCAATGTCGCGCGCCTCCAAGAGGGCACTGCGGCGGATATTCAGCGAAGCGTTGACGACCGGGGGATTATAAAACAAAAAGTGCTTGGTGGCTGACGGTGCTCCATTGTTATCGACCACTTCTACCGGGGCTTCAATCATCCTTTCGGCCAACTGCCGGGGATTGGCGATGGTCGCCGAAGTGAAGATGAACTGGGGTGTCCCGCCGTAATAGGCCGCAATCCGCTTCAAGCGACGCAGCACGTTGGCCACGTGGCTGCCAAAAACGCCTCGATAGGTATGAAGCTCATCGATGACGACGTACTCCAGGTGCTCGAAAAACGACACCCACTGGGTGTGATGAGGCAAGATCGCTGTATGCAGCATATCCGGATTGGTGATCACGATATTGCCAGCAATTCGTATTTTTTGGCGGATACTCGACGGCGTATCACCATCGTAGGTCTCGGTGGCGATTGTCAGTCCCGATTCCTCAACCATGGCCTGCAGTTCGCTCTTTTGGTCCTGAGCCAATGCCTTGGTGGGAAACAGGTACAAGGTGCGCGTCGCAGGTGCCTCGGCCAGACGCTGCAAGACGGGTAAGTGATAGCACAGACTCTTGCCGGAGGCGGTGGGGGTGACGGTAACCACATTCTTCCCCTCCCGCACATGGGCATAAGCCGCCGCCTGGTGGGTGTAGACGGACGAAATTCCACGCTGCCGCAACGCCTCTCGAATCCGCCGATCTAGATCGTCGGGCAACGGCACCGTTTTCGCCGCCTGCGAGGGAATGGTCTTCCAATGCGTAATATGATTCTTGAAACGTTCGTCATCCCGAAAGCGCTGCAGCACCTGTTGAAGGCTTGCTCGCACCTGCATCCTATCACCTTGTGGGCATTATACGAATATCCGTTTGAAACAGCAAGACGCCGTAGACCGCTGATGCTTGGTTTGGTCCTGGCGGAACCGAAGGCATAACGGCCTCCCGAATTCTGGCAACCATTGATACGTCCGTCTACGCCCCCCAAAAATCGGACCAAGAGTGGTTTTCCATCCCAGGGCAAGTGCCCTCTCCCTGGTTGCTTGGTGCAGACCATCCCGCAGCCGGCTGGTGGCCTGCGCCACGCCTTCCATCCCCGGCCGCATTGAGCCGCCTTCTCCGACTGCTCGCGGCGGCTCTCCGGTCTCCATCCTCATCGCCTTCCGGTTAACGATTGACGGTTCGCATATCTGGGTAGCGGTCGCCGACTGCCGCCCCCAGAGGGAACGTCTGGTCGATGCGAACCAAGTCGTCCTGGGTCAAGGTCACCGCCAAGGCCTCAATGTTCTCCTCCAAATAGCGGCGTCGCTTGGTTCCCGGAATAGGCACGATGTCCTCGCCCTGAGCCAGAACCCAGGCCAAAGCAACCTGGGCTGGGGTCGCTTCCTTTTCTCGGGCAATCGTTTCCACCGTGCGCAGCAGACCGAGGTTCTGGGAAAAGTTTTGACCCTGAAACCGCGGTGAGTGCCGGCGATAGTCGTCTGCCGGCAAGTCTTCGGGACGCTGAAATCGACCGGTCAAGAAACCCCGCCCCAATGGACTGTACGCCACAAAAGCAATTCCGAGTTCGCGCGTAGTGGGAAGAATTTCTGCCTCCACGTCTTTACTCCACAGGGAATACTCGGTTTGCAAGGCCGTAATCGGATGCACCCGGTGGGCTCGTCGGATGGTGTCGGCAGCGGCTTCGGAAAGGCCCAAGAACCGAACTTTTCCCTCTGCCACCAATTCGGCCATCGCTCCCACCGTCTCTTCAATGGGCACCTTGGGATCCACGCGATGAAGGTAGTGTAAATCGATAACGTCCACCTGCATTCTCCGCAAGGAGGCGTCGCACGCTTTCTTAACATAGTCGGGCGAACCGTTAATCCCCAGAAATCTGCCGTCAACGGTGCGTTGATTGCCAAATTTGGTCGCCAACACGACGTCGTCTCGCCGATGCCTAATGGCCCGTCCGACAAGCTCTTCATTGGTGAATGGCCCATACATGTCTGCCGTGTCCAAGAAATCTATTCCGAGGTCCACAGCCCGCTGAATCGTCAACTCAGATTCACGGTCGTCTCGCTCAGCATAGAAATCCGACATCCCCATGCAACCCAAACCGATTCGGGACACCATTAGCCCCTGCTGACCAAGAGGCACCCTCATCATGTGTCATACACCTCCCTTTCGCTAAGCCGACTGCTCCACCTAACCAAAACTCTGTACGGCTCCGCTCGCCGGAAAATCGTCCCGGTCATTCGCCGACCCTATGAATCTGTGTCTACCACGATTGAGGGCGATGGTCCGCGGGACCGCTTCAGCGGGCGCCAGGGCGCCAACCGCCGCGCTCCAGGAAAAGCCAGCGCCCCGGCCCCGCGCTGGCTTTTCCGTTTCGCCCCAAGCATTAGCTGATAAAGGGATGCAATTGGCCAATCTCCCAGTATCCCGCCAAACTCACCAGTAACGCGGCCATCCACACCACGGTATATGTCCAGCGGCTGCGGGCATCGATCACCGCATAATCCCGTCCATGCCTACGGGGTTCACGGACTAGCGAGACTACAATCAGCGCCACAATGAACACGGTGATCGGATCGATGGTAAACTGATTGGTCACCGGATTATAAAAGAGAACCACCAGCACCCCAAAAATCCCCGGGATCCATGCCTTCCAACGCCAAAATCCGACCGTGCGTCCGCCATCCAGCGGAAGCACGGGCATCAAATTGAAGACGTGCAGCAAAAAGCCCATTTCAGCTATGGCCAAGAACACCGGAATACGGCCCCAAACACCAATCAACACGGCCACCAGTGTGGCGCCTAACCCGAACAACGGGCCCATGATACCGATAAAGGCCTCGTCGGCCGCGTCTCGAGGATATTCCTTGAGCTGGATAAAAGCCCCCAGGAACGGAATGAACAACGGCAAGCTGGCTCGGATTCCCTTGCGGCGATTGGCCACCACGTGTCCCGACTCGTGAATCGCTATTAGTCCAACCAAACCAGCTCCGAAGGCCCACCCAAAGGCAAACCCGTAGACCAGCAGACTAAGCAGCATCGAACCGAACACCAAGACCATCTTCAGTTTGACCAAAATCCCCACCAGGAGCGTCCAAAACCGTCCCAAAGGGCCGCGCCTGGAGCGCTTCGGCCGCACGGTCGTCGGTGGAAGATAGCGAATTACCTGCGATCCCAGGTGAAACACGGCTGGACGGGCCTCAGGGTCCGTATCGTGTAGGACCTGGATCATCCGCTCAACATCGGGCCCCGACGCCCATTTCACATCAGGTTCGATGTCGTCGCCCTGAATCTCCCAGATGCCCGGCAGCGATTGGCACGACGGCATCCAGCGCACCAACCAGTGCCATAAGGGGCCATCTTTCGATAGCGGTTGCCACGATTCGTCTGCCCATATCGGCACCTTTCTGCGCCACCTTTCGAAGTATTCTTGGTCGCCCGCCCCAAGCCGCCGAGTGGGGCGTCCTTAAACTATGATAGCGAAACTTCTCCCTCAAGGCAGGGTAGATATCACCTATTTGCCCCACAATTACCCCGCTGCCATGGTGACGGCTGCATGGTGCTCTCTCCGATCTCCCCCGACCTTTCGCATAGCCGTAAATGGTGGCGCCGTCGGGATCGTTGGCGAAAGTGCCGCCCTCGTCCCAATCGGCTCGCTCGCCCACCGCCGTCTTGGGAGCATGCTCCAAGCGGAAGGTATTGGGTAGTCGCGAGACAAATCGGATGGTGGACTTTGCGATTTTTTTATGGCTCTTACGCACTTTCTGTTATGGCCCTGGCTCGGGCCTTGGCGTTGGGTATTGGATGGTATTTGGTGGATTGCACTCTCGACTCCATGGTTCTCCAGAAAAATAAAGAGATCTTACGTTCCGATCAACCCCACCTTGCAACGTCGTTGGGACAAGATGGACCGCTAGAATGGCGGACCCTGGCCGTATAACAGAAAGTGCGTAAGAGCC
>JAJZXC010000124.1 GCA_021846365.1 Bacillota bacterium
AGATGGTGGCGGCGCTAAACTCCCGACCACCGTCAAAGTAACCGGACACACCATTGCGGCGCCGGGTGCGGTACGACAACGCGATCAATATAGCGCTGTACAGGGTCAAAACCGAGACAATCATTACAGAACGTGACATGTAGTGCTCCCCTCTTACCCAACGATCAGTTCGTTTGCGCCAACCCATTAAAGCACATAATGACTACGATGTATATAGGCTTTGTGGAAAGCACGACTTTCCGGATCTCGAAGCACCGCAATCAACGTGATTTCCCGGAGTCATGACTTGACCTGCTTCTCGTACATCGGTATTGTCATTAAGGAGTCTATTCCGTTGCGCGCCGGCCAGGCCAAGCGGGAAAACCAACTCAGACCGGAGAAAGGAGTGCAGGCGATGTCTTCTCGCGGCGTCCGCTGCGAGGTATTGCCGCCAACGCCAATGGACGAAGAGACATTCGAGTTAAGCCAACCGCTGCGAACGGCCATTACCCACGTTACGTCAACGATGCACACTCGCGGTCACCGAATGGCCGCCAGCATTGACTCCGCCATCGCCGCGCACGCCATCTGTGAACACTGTGGGACTGTGGTGCGGGTGGGCTATTCAGTCGAAAATCCGCGTTCGGATCCTGTCGTGGTAAGCGGTCCCACCAACCAAGTGTGCCCGGGTCCAGGCTAGCGAAACTGAGGCGGAACGCACGCACCAATCAGCGGAGGAGGCCTCGAAAGCCTACCTACCCCGATTACGAAGGATGATATCCATGTCATGGGCCGAGAGAATGATCCGCCATCGCCGGTGGGTGCTCGTGGTTTGGCTGATAGTTATCATGGTTGGGGGGTTTTGGGCGCGCAACGTCACCCATCATCTCACCGCTACCGGATTTGACAACCCCCGTAGCGCCGCGGTCTGGGCCGATCATCAGATGAGCCACTTGTCGAATCGGGCCTCAGTGGAACCCTTGCTGATCCAAAAGGTGGGATACCATAGCGTTCTCACCTGGGCTCGCCGTTATGATATCCCCCGGACCTGGGTCCACCCCACCGGACCTGACGCCTTTACGGTGGTGCCCGCGCGCACGGTGAAACCGTCGCGGTTGATGCCGCTGGCCACTTTGGCCACAAACCACGGCGCCCTTATTACCTGGGTGTCTCCAGTTTCGGTCGCCGACAAGGTAATTGGCGACTCGCGGGCCACCTTGGCCGCCAGTTTGCCGGTGGCCTTGCCCTTCTTGATCGTACTGTTGTTGCTCGTGTTCGGATCGGTGGTGGCGGCGATGCTGCCTCTGGTAGTAGCGGGCATTGGCGGCATTGTGGCCCTAGGTGCCTTGGACCAAATCGAAAACGCGTTCACCTTGTCGACTTATTTGACAGATATTGTCAGCTTTCTTGCTTTGGGGGTAGGCGTGGATTATGCGCTATTTATCAGCGCCCGTTTTCGGCAAGGGTTGACGACGGGGAAGGCACCGGCCGCTGCGGTAATCGAGGCCATGCAGCGCGCGGGTCGGTCGGTCGCCTTTTCGGGCCTTGCCGTCGCCCTGGCCATTTTGACTCTCTTTCTTGGCGGCAACCCCTATTGGCGCGGCATTGCTATCGGCGGTGCCGTGGCCGTCGTCTCGGTATTGGCCGTGACCCATACCCTGCTGCCGGTTTTGCTGGACATGTTGGGAGAGCGGATCAATTGGGGCCGAGTGACGATTGCCAACGCGTTTCAAGGCTTTTGGCCAGCGGTCGGCGGTTGGATTCGCCGTCATCCCCTCTTGGCGATTGCAGCAGCAGTGGTGGTCTTAGGGTTCCCGGCTGCCTATGCCCGACAAGTGGTGATGCATAATCCAGCCAACATCGCCATGATGCTTCCGCGGCATGACCCCTTGCGCCGGTCGGTCGAGGCTCAACAACGGGCTTGGGGACCGGGCACAATTGCTCCTGTGCTCGTCGTCATGCACCTTCGCCATCCGCTGACCGGTACGGCCAGCTGGACCCAGGTCCGTCAAATCACCACCCGCCTCGCCAGCGATCCGCGAGTGTTGTCGGTGGCCTCTCCGACCAAACTTGGCTTGCCGCCAGCGGCCTTGGCTGCCATCGCCGCCGGCAAGCTGCACCAACCTAACGTCAGCAAAGTCTTGGCCAGTTTTATCAATCTCAAGAACAATAGCCATCTCGCCACATTGTTCGTTACCTCGCGCTATGGCCCCGACAACAGCCGGACGATGGCGTTGGTGACCCACATCCAAAAACAACTCCGGGTATGGCTTCCTGGGCAACGAACCGGCGTGGGCGGCATTACTGCTATGCTCAACGGTTTTAATCAATTAACCCTGTCCCGCCTGCCCTGGATTCTGGCAGCAGTGGCATTGGTTGCGCTGGGGGTGCTGTTTTCCGCTACCGGATCCCTCTGGCAGGCTGCTTTGGGCGTCGGCTTTGACGCCTTAGTGGCCCTGGCTACGGCTGGTATTTTGGTGTTGACCGTTCAACATGGAGGGCTAGGCCTGGAGGCGGAACCACTAAACGCTTCGATTGTACCACTGATCTTTGTTTTGTTGTTTGGGCTGTCTATGGATTATGAGGTCATCTTGTTGCACCGGGTGCAGGAATTGTGGCAGCGTGGAACGGCGATGAAGGACGCGGCCGCCGACGCGCTCAGCATGACCGGAGGGATGATCACGGGCGCCGGTATGATCATGGTGGTCGTATTTATAGCCTTGCTGCTAAGTCCGCTTGAAGTCCTAAAGACATTTGCTATTGGGCTGACCACGGCGATTATGCTCGACACCTGGATTGTGCGCTCACTGCTGGTGCCGGGGAGCATTGTGGCCATCGGTCGATCGGCTTTTTGGCCGAGCCGTCGGCGATTGGCCAGACCCGAAGAAGCCTTCAATACAACACCCGCGCATTCCCCTTCTCCGGCGCAGGCCAAGAAGAGCTAAAGCGAGCAGCGGCTTTTAGGCCGCCTTTCCTGCGGTTTCTCTTGCGCTCCCTTGAGCTAAGTTTGCCGACTTCAAGGAGGCTCCACCGACACGCCCAGAATGGGCTTAGTGCCAAGAGTACGCTGTGCGACCACGCACAGGCCCTGACCGATCGCAACACCGCCTAAGCGAGAAGCTCCAGCACATCGCGGGAGATAAGGCCTGCGACAACCAGCCTGAGCAACTCCCGCTGGCTGTCCAGCGTCTAGCGACTTGATGCCGTTTTGGCGACCAGCGTCGACGCATTGCGAGCGGGCACCATGATACTCATCCCGGTTCCCAGCAGCGAGGCAATCCCCGCCAGCCAAAACACGGATCGCAAGCCCAACTGGCCGACCGTGAAGGCGGCCAGCGCCGGCCCCCCTATCATCCCGGCTGCGTAGCTGGCCTGATAGACGGCGAGGGCGGTAGTTCGCCAGCGATCCGGCACTCCGATTATAGCCATCGCCATTAGCGACGGGCTAACCATGCCTCGCCCAACGCCTAAACCAGCCTGGGTGGCGAAGAGCCACCCCGTGCCCCTGGATACCGGGGTGAGCAAGCTGCAGCACCCCATCATGGCAAATCCAAGCCACGATAAGGTGCGAACCGACCATCGCTTGGAAAGCCAATTGCCGGTGATCACGCTGAAGAGCATGGTCGGGAGGATCCCTGCCAACATCAACAGCCCGAGTTCGTCCCTGGGGACGCTACGGTGAACCGCCCAGAGCGGAACGTACCCGAAGGTGGTAAGAAACGTCACCATTTGCCCAAAAATGCCCAAGCCAGCCGCTACCTTCAGGGGTCTGTGGGTCAGCAACCGCCGAAACGGCGTTTTCCCCCGCCGACGTTCGGCCCACCGCTTTTCTGGCAGCTTGGCCACCAACAGGAAGCCAATGACTCCGAGCGCTGCTGAACCCCAAAAGGGCGCTGACCATCCCCAGCGTCCGACCAAGTATCCACCCACCACGCTCGCTGTCACTTGACCGGCGTTGTTGGCAAAGGAAACCCAGCCCATCGAGCGGACGTCGCGGCCGACGGGCTGGTAGCTGACGTACAACATGGAAAACATGGCCCAAGTGCTCGCGGCGAGTCCGGCCAAGATACGAAACCCCACAAACGCCCAGGGAACAGGCCAGAGCACCATGCCGAGAGAACTGGCAGTCACGGTGGTCATCCCCAACATCAGGAAGATATGCCGGTGACCCAGCCGGTCGGCTAATCGTCCCAGAAAGATCCGGGTTGTCAGTTGAGGCACCCCGTAGGCAGCCACTACCAGCCCCACCATCCCATTGGATCCGCCCTGATGGGAAACATACGGCGCTAGAATGGGGACATAGAGGTAAAGCCCCGCCCAAAACACACCAATGGCCCACAAGAGGCGGATTTTGGGGGAGCGGCGATCGCCCACTTCCATGTTCATCCTCCAAAATCCTGTTCGCCCTTACCAAGGAGGGCGAACAGGAGCAATGATTGGACGCGGGCGGCGCAGTACCGCTCGAATCGAGCAGGTATAAGTCCACCTGGCGGCTAAGCCCACCACATGGTGGCCTTGGGCTCTTTGACCGCCAGTTCGTTGAGAAGGTGGACGGCTTTTTGGAATCCCTCACCGGCGGACATCAGACTGTCCTCGTGTTCGATGCTGAGCACGCCATCATATCCTTCGACCCGCAAGGCGGATATAATGTCCCGCCACACGTTGGCCCCGTGCCCGTAGCCAACCGTACGGAAGATCCAGCTACGCGCCCGTTCATCGCTGTAGTGCTTAGTGTCCAGGACACCGTTGACCCCTGTGGTATAGGGGTTGATTTGCGTGTCTTTGGCATGGAAATGGTATATGCTATCGCCCAAGTCGCGAACTGCCGCCACGGGGTCGATGCCTTGCCAAAAAAAGTGGCTGGGGTCGAGATTGGCCCCTATCGGCGGCCCTGCCGCTTCCCGCAAGCGCTTCAAGGTCTCTGGATTGTAGACAACGAATCCCGGGTGCATCTCTAATGCAACCCGCAAACCCTTGGCCTGTATGCGTTGGGCGGTTTGTGTCCAATAGGGCAATACCTTTTCCTGCCATTGCCACTCCAGCACTTTTAAGAAGTCCTCGGGCCACGGGCAGGTGACCCAGTTGGGATAGCGGGCCTGGTCGGAATCGCCGGGGCAGCCGGAAAATGTGATAACCGTCGGAACCTCCATGGCGTTGGCCAGGTCAAGGGTTTCCCGAAACGCCGTTTCAAATTCCTCGCGCACCGCTTGGTCCGGGTGCAGCGGATTGCCATGGCAACTGAAGGCGGCCAGCTCGAGATTCAAATCTGCTAGCTGCCGACGAAGGGCCTTTTGCCGACCAGCGTCCTTCAGCAATCCCCTACGGTCCAAATGGTCTCCAGGGTACCCCCCGGTGCCGATTTCTACTGCTTGCACCCCCACCGAGGCTACGTATTCCAACGCTGTGGTCAGCGGCTGGTTGGCAAACAAGGCAAGAAACACTCCGACTTTCATAAACCATCCTCCTCACTTATCTCGGTTGACGATGAGTCATATCAGAGGCTGACCGTCACTCGCTTCTGCGCCGAGCTGGCAATCGCGTCAACCACGGCCTGACATCGCATGCCATCCGTAAAGTCCGGCGAAACTGGTTGCGACCGGATTATAGCGCTGAGCCAGTCATGGATTTCATGGGCAAATGTTACGTCGTAGCCCACAATATGACCTTCCGGCCACCAATACTGCATGTAGGGATGGTCGGGATGCGTAGCCAGAATGCGACGAAAACCTTGGCGCGTGGGTTCCTCCGTCTCCACCGCATAATAATCCAGTTCGTTCATCCGCTCTAGATCAAAACGGATGGCTCCGCGGTCACCATGTACCTCTAAGCATAGGGCGTTCTTAAACCCGGTGGCAAATCGAGTGGCCTCGAAGACCCCAATCACCCCGCCCTCGAGCCTCGCCAACACCGCGGTGACGTCATCCACGTCGACGGAACCAAACGAGTCGGAGGCTGCCTGACCGGCATGTCCCAAACCGGTGCCCGAAAAATTGGCCGGCAACGGCCGCCGAGCAACAAACGTGTGCGAAAGAGCAGTCACCTCTTCGAAATCTCCCACCAAGAAGCGCGTCATGTCGAGTACGTGGGTTAAGAGATCGCCCAAGGACCCGCTGCCCGCGACCGAGCGGTCGAAGCGCCAGGTTAAGGGAACGTTTGGATCTGCGGCCCAATCCTGGAGATAGGTACCACGCACTTGAAATATCTTGCCTAACCGCCCTTCGTCGATCAAGCGCCGGGCCAACTGCACGGCGGGCGCACGACGATAGTTGAATCCCACCATATGGACCTTGCCTGACGCTTCGGCGGCGTCAACCATAGCCTCGGCATCGGCGAGGGTATTGGCCAGCGGCTTTTCGCACAGAACATGCTTGCCCTTAGCCAAGGCCGCGAGTGCAATCTCCGCGTGAGCGTTGCCGGGCACGGCTATGTCCACCGCATCGATATCGGTGCGAGCCACCACCGCTCTCCAGTCGGTGGAAATTTCGCGCCATCCCCACGCCTCCTGAGCGGCTTTGAGAGCCGAGGAATCCCGGCCGCAGAGGACAGCCAGCTCAATTCGGCACGGCGGATCCATCAACTGTTGTACCATATTATAGGCGTGCGAGTGCAGTTTGCCCATGAAGCGATAGCCGATAAGCGCGATGCGCACGGTAGGTTTCTCCACTTGAACACCTCCAGACAAAATTGACAGATGGACTCTGATCGACGACCTAACGCCGACACTCTCGGTCATTCATTCCCTGTCGGACCGAAAAGTCCTGCTCGATAAGGGACAGAAAAACATGCTCAAATTATGGTCATGGCCTTACCGCCGGCTCATCGCGACCTCTCGTGAGCCAGACCCGGCGGTCGCCTTCTTCCGTGGTGCCTATTCCTGGCGGTCTAAGAAGTGGAGGTCGGACAGAATTTTGCCGACGGCGCGTTTTTCGATTCGCGAAACGTAGCTACGGGAAATACCCAGCTTCTTCGCAATGTCATGCTGGGTCAACCGCTCACTCCCGGTCAGTCCAAAGCGCAGATTCATCACCGTGCGTTCTTTCGGCGATAGCGATTGAACGAAGTCTTTCACGCGAGCCATGATCACCGTCGATTCGACGTTATCGGTAACTGCTTCGCTGTCGGTTCCCAACACGTCGACCAAAGAGATCTCGTTGCCCTCTCGGTCGGTACCGATAGGTTCAAACAAACTTACCTCTCGATGGGTCTTCTTTACCGTGCGGAGATGCATTAATACCTCGTTGTTGATGACAATGGGTTGCGGGAATATCTACCAGTTCACCAGAGAGCCATGGTGACGGTTAGGCGAGCGTGTTCGGGATCCTTCCGGGCTTGGGCCACGGTCGGAATGGTGGCTTGAATAGACAATGTGTCATGGCCAACTATAATTTCCTTAACGAACTGCCGCACAATGTGGCGTCGGTCATCAAAGGTCAAATCTCCGTCAACGGAGCGCAGCAACTCTTGGGCCAACGTGGTGTACGCGTTCAAATCCAATGCCCGCCCGTGTTCGGCTAACGTTTGTTGTAGACTGGCTCGGTGCGTCAAGAGGGCCGCCTCCTGCTTCTTAATCCGGTTGAGCCGGTCCAAAACGTCATCGGTATCGGCTAATCCTTGTTCCAGCACAGTAAGCAAATTTTGCTGGCCCGCACGCAGCCGTTGCAGATCAGCTTGCGTGCGATCGAGTTCCGCTTCAATGAACTGCGTATCCGTGGGCGGTCGTAACAAGTCTGCCAACAATGGCGGATTGCGCAGCCAACTCACCACCCGCTCCCATACCAAATCGTCCAGGGCGTGAGACGGTACACGGGGTCGCTTTGTGCAACCAGGATGCCGAGCGCCGGCGGTGTTCTTGCGACACGTATATTCCGGCTCAATGCGGCCCCAGTTGCGCTGCCGCCGGCCGGTCATGGTTTGCCCACAGAGTCCGCACCGCAAGAGGCCAGACAACAGGTACGGTTCCTTGGCGGTCGCACTCCAACGTGTCTCAGCGCTATCCATCACCGTTTGCGCCATCGCCCACGTTTCTTCGTCGACAATGGCCTGCACGTCAACAGGAATCCACTCCGATTGGTCCCGTACCTTCAGGGAGATTTTTTCTTCGGGCGGGCGAAACTTGTTGGCATACATTCCGCTGGTATCTAAACGGTTCGCATAAAAGATCCCCATGTACACCGGATTTCGCGCAATCTGGCGTACGACCTGCCGATGCCATACGAGCAAGCCCTTTTGCGTGGGGATCCCATCGGCGGTCAGTCCTTTGGCCACCGCATTCAGGCCCTGACCCAGGGCGATCTGTTGGAAGATCCGGCGGACCACCGTCGCTTCAGATTCGACCACGTGGAGTTTCCCGTCTGCATAGCGATAGCCATACGGCGAAATCCCCATAGGGTATTTTCCTTGCCGTGCCTTCTCGGTCCGGCCGGTCATCGTACGGAGCCGAATTTTCTCCCGTTCGTATTCAGCAATGGCTCCGCGCATCGAGTAAAACAGCTTCCCCTCCGGCGTGTTCTGCCAGTCAAAGTTGACAAATTCCAAGCGGGCACCGGCGCGTTCAATCTCTTCCGTGACCAACAATTGGTGCGAGAGATGGCGCGCAAAGCGGTCGGGGTCATAGATGACCACTAACTGGATCTGCCCTTGTCGAACCGCGGACCGAAGGGCCTTAAGGCCCGGGCGCTCCAAGACCGAGCCCGTGACGCCCTCGTCAGAAAACTCTCTAACCGAAGTGGCTCCCAGTACGGTAGCGCGTTGGGTACAACTTTCGCGTTGCGCGGACAAACTATATCCATGACGGGCCTGATCTTCGCTCGAGACGCGCACATAAATGGCGGCGGTCCTCGGATTCTCTGGGTGCGACATCACGTTATCCTCTCGGTGGACAAGAAGCCTGCTTGGCGCGATACCGTTTCGCAACGATTTCCAGGGCGTGTCTTTGAGCCCGGTCGCCGTCCTCGGGCGTCCCTACGGGTACGATCATGACACGCCAAGCGGGTGGTTGTCTACGGGTGTCTTCCGTGAGTGATTTCGGTTTCACCGTCCGTGACCCTCCCTGAGACTGAGACTATGAATACTCACCTATATGCGAAAAGCCAACAAAAAACCCCGCCGATGGCGAGGCGCGGTTTGGATTAAGGTCGTACTTTGCGTAGCGTGGGTGGCTCGCGCGACAGCGGGCCTTGGGCCGATCATCGGCGCCTAAACGAACCATACGGATTGGGTTCACAGTGGTCCTTTATAATCCGCCCATCCTAATGCCTCGGGCCCGTGAGGATTTAGACGCACCAAACGCGCCTACGAAGCATGGGCCATTGAACATCCGGGGAAGCCGCGCACCACTGTGGTCACCCGGAAGTTCGGCGGCTCTTGGAACGCGGTGAAACAGGCGGCGGGCCTGCCGCTGAATCCCGCAATGGCAGTTCCCCATGCCGGGCGGTGCCCGGCACCACGGAGCATGAAAAATCGACTATACTGGCGGTGGCGTTCATATTTTCGAGGTCGGTAATCTCTGTAGCGCCACGAGCCTGCGGGGCAGTTTGAC
>JAJZXC010000125.1 GCA_021846365.1 Bacillota bacterium
ATCACATACAGAAAAAAACTGGGGATAGATCAGGGTCCGGTGTGTGGCGAGGAGGGCTAGCCGGGAGACGCTCGGCGAACGTGGGGCGACAAATCAGCAGGTTCCCTTCCGTTGCGCCATATACTCTAAACGAATCGGCAGGAATGCGGACGACAACGGGCCGCACCGACGATCCAAAGGGGGGCGGATATGGCAGAGGGACGGTCTCCGATCGAGCCCATCCATCCCCGAACGCGACAGGACGTCTTGTACTGGCTGGAAGGAGGACGAATTGGCGGGGAAACCGCCGTGCGCTACCTCGGCCAATTTGGTGCCGACCAGACGGGAGACGACGGGGAACGGTCGGAGGGGGTCAAGGCGGCAGCCAAGGCAGAATTGCGGCGCACTGCCGCCTTTCAGGAGCTCGACGGGCTGATCGGTTTGACTACTGTCAAAACCGTCGTCCGCGAGATCGAGGCCTTGGTCGAAATTCAGCGCCGGCGCCAATTGGTTGGACTTAGGGTGGAAACCCAGATGCTGCACATGGTGTTCAAAGGCCTGCCGGGCACCGGCAAGACCACGGTGGCACGCTTATTGGGCGGTATCCTGCGGTCCCTTGAGGTGCTGAGCAAGGGACATGTCATCGAAGTCGAGCGCGCCGATCTGGTGGGGGAATATATCGGCCACACCGCACAAAAGACTCGGGACGCCATCCGCAAGGCACTGGGCGGTATTTTGTTCGTCGATGAAGCATATTCTCTGGCTCGGGGAGGCCCCAAAGATTTCGGTAAGGAGGCCATCGACACCTTGGTCAAGGCGATGGAAGATTTTAAGGGGCAATTTGTGCTCATTTTGGCCGGCTACCCGAAAGAGATGGACATGTTCATCGAAACCAATCCCGGGTTACGTTCGCGCTTCGGGATGATCCTCGACTTTCCTCCCTATACCTCGCAGGAGTTGGTTACCATTTGTCGGCATATGCTGAGGGAGCATCAATACGTTTTCGCGCCCGGAGCCGAGGGGGAATTGGAACGCTATTTCGAGCACATAGCCGCCGGCGCCCACCCGTATGCGGGCAACGCACGCATGGTGCGCAACCTGATGGAAAGGGCCATCCGGCGGCAGGCGCTGCGGCTGGTCAAGCGCCGGGAAGCCACGTCGCGAGAGATATTGATGGAACTATGCTGGGCCGACTTCGACCCGGGGGTAAAATAGGGGTGGGGCGTTGCAGGTGGCACTGGTGGGACGCCCTAATGTGGGCAAGACGCTGCTACTGTTGAATTTTGCCGCCTACTTGGGCGTCAGCGAAGTATATCGTCGCCGAGGCTCACGCGATGAAAGGGCCATAACCGTCGCCACCGCGCGACGCGAACTGGTGTCGCAGGTGGCGTTGAAGCATCTTGACGGGTTGGTCGTGCGAGTTAACGGGAAGCTGCCCGGGGGCCGTGACCTAACCTTGACCGATAGCGCGGGGTTGTTCGAAGGGGTTCATCCCGACGTCAAGGTGCGCCACGCGATGGCGGAAACCCTGGAACGCGTCTTCGCCGCCGAGATGGTCGTCCACGTAATTGACGGCGGCCAGGCGTCGATCGCACCCATCGACGAGCACCTAGCCGCTTTGGGGGGGAGTGTGCCCGGAGCCTGGCTGGTGGTGGCTAATAAGGCCGACCTGGCACCGGATGCGGCAGCCCGCGAACTTCGTCACCACTTTAAAGATTTTCCCGTGCTCACCCTGTCCGCGGTGACCAGGCGGGGATTTCGAAAGCTAAAGGATCACCTCCTGGAGCACATGGAGCGGTTGGGTTAGCCACCAAGCCGGGAAAGGGGTCGCCTTGCGGAAAGTCAAGCCGGCTTACACCTCGATCATCGGACGGTTCAAGTATCAACCGCAATATGGCATTTCGGTTCACCAAGCGGCGGCCTTGGTGATTGGCCGCCGGGGCGGCCTCAAGGTGTTTCGGGCCTTGCGGCAGTGGATGCAAGCGCGAGGTCAGTGGAATAACTCAAAACGGGACCGCTTGGCCGGTCTTTCGGGAGGAGAACGGTTACGGCTGGAATTAGCGAAAATCATGCTTTGCCCGCCTGATCTCCTGTTGCTTGTTGCTGGACGAACCAACCAATCATCTCGACATCGCCTCTCGCCGGGTAGTGCAGCGGGCGTTGGAACAGTAGGCGGGTACCGTCATCGTGGTGAGTCACGACCGCTATCTGCTCAATCAGGTGTGCGAGCGTCTCTTGGTGCTTTCGGCCGCGCGCATCGAATCCGTCTCGGACTCCTATGACCGATGGCGAGCGAGGCAAGGCGAAGAGAGGACGAAAGGGGATGCCGATCGCCGCCTCCTGCTGGAAGTGCGATTGGCCGAGGTTGCGGCCCGGCTGGGCCAGCAAGCCATCCACCCGGCTGACCAGAGCGCTCTGCGGGCAGAGTTTTTTCCTTGCGGCACCAACTGAACGACCTCTGGCAATCGGGAAAGCCCCTGCGCTCTCCCAAGTCTTAACCGCGCCGTTGGGGCGCACGAATACCCGACCCTATGCCAGCTATATGTCCGGCAAAAAAGAACTTGCACTTAGGATTTCTGACCAAATGGTCGGAAGGCTGGATATGCTCGAAGTTGTGTCCATATATGCCGTCGGTTAAATTAAAAATCTTTATTGCCGAGATATAGCCGACCGGGCGGCACGGCGCAACTCTTTCCGCGTCCATGGCCATCAACTGGTGTAGTATACTAAATCTGGCACCAGGTAAGCGGGCGGGAGAGCAGAAGCGATGAGCACGACCGGAATTCGACCAGCGGTCGGCGACGATGCCCTGGGGTTGGAGAGATTCGGATTCAGGTCCTGCCCGTGCGCTTAGAGAAGATTCGGTCGAACCCAAACAACTACGTGTTCGTGAACGAGGACGCGGACGGCCTAACCGCCACGGTTGCGGCTACGCTGTGGTCGAAAACCTAATTGTCACCGCCAAGGCGCGCGGCCAGAGGATTGGCGGTAAACTCCTCGGCTGCGCGGAGGATCTCGGGCTGGTCGCGACTGCACAAAAATAATCCTGCTTAGTACGGCCTCGCGACACGCGGCGCACGCATTTTTCATCCGTCACGGGTATGACGGCGAGATTAGCCGGGCATTCAAAAAATGTATGGCCATCCGCTAGATTGGGACCGATTCGACCCCGTGAACGGGTGGCAACGTGTCCCCCTGGCAAGTGGGGCTGGCTTGACTCGGGCCGGACGGCCTGACCCCGCCGGCGCTCCAGGCGGAGAGCCACACCGGTGCCGCTGGGCGACAAGAGACTGGAGAGAGCAAGCCAATGACTCCTTTTGCCTCCCATGTGGAGCGGGTGCAGTCGGTGTGGCAGCAGATCGCGGCCACCGGGCGAGTCAATTCGCTGCGCGTGATTGAAGCCTTTGCCGATAGCGGGCTCAATCAAACTGATCTCGCCGGCAGTACGGGGTACGGATATGGTGACCGCGGCCGCGAGAGCCTAGATCGGGTCTTCGCGGCGGCGTTAAACGCGGAAGCGGCGCTGGTGCGCCCGCAGTGGGCTTCGGGCACCCACGTTTTGACCACCACCCTCAAGGCCTTGCTAGCTCCGGGGGATGAGCTTTGGATCGCTGACGGCCGCGTATACGACACCCTGCATCCGCTCTTGGGCGATACGCATCCACTGAGTTTGGGACGCCGAGGGGTCCGGGTCCGCCAGGCGTGGTTGTCGCCGTCAGGGATCTTCATGCCCGTGGAAAAGTGCGACCGAAGGCCGCAATGGGTGTTCATTCAGCGATCCCGGGGATATAGCCCGGACCTGGAGTGGGACCGTGAGCGAATTCGCCAGGTTATCGCGGCGGCGCATGCGCTCGGCGCATCCGTGCTGGTGGACAACTGCTATGGAGAATTCACCGAGGCCGAGGAACCTACCGCATGGGGAGCCGATTTAATCGCGGGAAGCCTATTGAAAAATCCGGGCGGAGGAATTGCTCCTACCGGCGGCTACGTCGCCGGCAAGGCCGAACTGGTCCGGCTAGTGGGCGACGAATTGATCGCTCCGACATTGGGATCGGAAGTTGGTCCTACCGGCCCCTACCTGCGCCTGTTCGCACAGGGACTCTTCTTGGCCCCCCAACTGGTCGGTGAAGCCTTGATGGGGGCCGCTTACTTTCGATCGCGTTGGACCGAAGCGGGATATGAGGTGCGCCCAGAGCCCTCGATGCCCGACTTGATTACCGCCATCCGTCTCCAAGAGCCCACCCGAGTAAAACGCTTTTGCCGAGCCATCCAGCAGCTCGGACCAATAGATGCGCACGTGATTCCCGAACCCTGGGAAATGCCAGGCTACGCCGACCCGGTCATCATGGCGGCCGGCGGAATGATTGCGGGAGCGTCGTTAGAATTGTCGTGTGACGCTCCCATGCTTCCCCCGTATTGGGTATACGTGCAGGGCGGGTTGAGCCGTTGGCACGCCGTAATGGCGTGTGAACGGTCGCTCTTGGCGGCGGCGCCTAATACGCCCGCAGAAGCCCCACAACCCGGCCCAAAATAACCACGTCGGTCGTTTCGATGGGTTGATAGGCGGGATTAGCCGGTAATAAGCGAACGCGTTCCTCCTGCTTTTCCAACCGTTTTACGGTGGCCTCATCGCCAATCATGGCGATCACGATATCGCCATCTTCGGCGTCGGCTTGGGAAGTGACCGCCACCAAGTCGCCCGGTCGTATTCCGGCGTCGATCATCGAGTCCCCTTCGACGCGCAGCAAATAATCGGCGGCCGGGTGGAAGAAAGCCGTGGACAAGCGAACACGGTCTTCGATCTGTTCTTGCGCCAACACCGGGCTACCCGCCCGAATATGCCCCACCAGCGGGAGGGTGGAAACTTCGGCCGGGTTCACGTCCAAGCGCCAGGCTCGCCGTTTGGAGGGGGCGTGGGACAATTGGCCGTTTTCCTCCAGACGGCGAAGATGACGTGCCACGCTCGCGGTTGACGTCAAGCCGACCGCCGCTCCGATCTCGCGAACCGAAGGCGGATAGCCGTTTTGACTTAGATGGTGTTGAATATAGTCGATTATTTGTTGACGCCGTTCGTCGCCTTTGCTAGCCATGGAACAATCCTCCTTGATTTCACGGTAGGTTTAATGATAGGCTTGCCGGGACACCCTTAAATGTCCCTTCCTGTTGACCGCCGAAGGTACCGAGTCGATCGCGACCCTGTCTTATGTTTATACTACCACAAGATAACCAAAAAATTAGAAAGGGAAACCGCCCTATGCGAGATGATACCTTTGAACATGGTCTACCAACAGACCCTCAACTCAGAAAGGTTGCCAGGGATACGCTGGAGGAAACTCTGCGGGCGTTCCCGTATGTCGCCAGCGACGTCGGGATCCACCGCTGGGATGATGCCATGCCAGATTTTAGCGACGCCGGGCAACGCGCACGGAGCGAAAGCCTAGGCCGTCTGCGCAGCGCGCTAGCCGATATCAATCCAACCGGGTTGACCCTGGACGATTGGGCGGACTGGACGACGCTGACTAATCAGACTGCCCTCATGACTGACGACCTAGTCGATTGGCGACCAGAAACCAGGGACCCCAACCTGTACAACGAGATAGTCAGCGAGAGCGTGCTCAGCCTGACTCGCCGAGTGTTTGGCCTGCCCATCGAGCGGGCGGAGCACCTGATTGCCCGCTTGGACGCGGTGCCAGAACTGCTTCGCCAAGCTGAGCGGCTGCTAGACAACCCTCCGCGGATTTTTGTAGCCGTCGCCTTGCGGCAATTTGAGGCGACAATTCCCATGCTGACCGAGGTTGCCGGGGCGTTTTCGGATTTGCCGAGCGACCGGGTCGACATGCTGGCGGCGGCAGGAAGGCGTGCGGCCGAGGCCTATGGCGCCTTTATCGAATATCTTGATCAAAGGTGGTCCACCCGCGCTGATGGCGACTTTCGTTTGGGCGAAACGCGCTACCAAAGGCGCCTTGGTTGGCAGGAAGGGGTAGATTTGCCGCTGCCGCAACTGCTCGAGCGGGGGTATCAAGAACTGGCGCGACTGCACGCACAGCTCGAACAGGAAGTCGCTGGCATGGGGAGAAATCTCTCCCTATCCGATGTGCTGCAGGCCTTGCGAAAAGATCATCCGTCGGCGCACACCTTGTTACCGAACGTACGCGAAGTGCTCGACGAGTTGCGCCAGTTCACCGCCGACCACGGGCTTTTGAGCGTGCCCCCGGCTCCCCAGCCGGACGTGGTGGAAACGCCGGCGTTCATGCGCCTGTGGACGTTTGCCTCGCTGAGTACGCCGGGAGCCTTGGAGACCGGGCCCATGAAGGCGCATTATCAGGTGACCTTGCCCGATCCGCAAGCGCCACCCAACGAGGTTGAGGAACATCTGCAAGGGTTTAACCGGTGGTCAATGCGGCTGATTTCAGCTCATGAGGTGTATCCCGGGCATTTTGCTCAGTTCGCCGTGCTACCGACCACGCCGAGCACGGTGCGCAAGATTTTTTGGTCGGGAGCTTTTGTTGAAGGATGGGCCCACTATACGGAGCAGCTGGTGGTAGACGAGGGTTACGGGGATGGCGAGCCATGGATGCGCATCGCCCAGATCATGGAAGCGCTGGAGCGCGTCGGGCGCTACATCGTAGGCATCCGCCTGCATGCAGGCGATATGACCTTCGACCAAGCCAAGGAGTTTTTCATCACCGAATGCCACCTGATGCCGGTTCACGCCCAACGGGAGGCTATTCGCGGAACCATGGATCCGTTCTATTTAATCTACACGTTCGGCAAGCTAGAGATATACCGTCTCCGCGAGCGCGCCAAGACGGCATGGGGGTCCGAATTTACGCTCAAGAGATTTCACGATCAATTGTTGGCGCACGGAATGCCTACCTTCGCCGTATTGGAGCGCCTGCTGTTCACCTCGTCGTAATACGCGGGCTTTACCGCCCCGACATGTCTAGACTAGGATTTCAGGGCCGAGGGGGGAAACGAAAAATAGTACCA
This sequence comes from Bacillota bacterium, assembly GCA_021846365.1. Lineage (GTDB taxonomy): Bacteria > Bacillota > Sulfobacillia > Sulfobacillales > Sulfobacillaceae > JAJZXC01. The sequence goes on from JAJZXC010000125.1 coordinate 6,970, forward strand.
CCCCGATTGGTACCCAGCCATGATTTGATTATTGCCGATCGCCTCCAGTGGACTGGCCGAATTGGAGTTCAAAGGCGCCTCAACGGGCGGCACAATCACGTGCCAGGCATGCGGACCGCCACTCCATAGGTAGATGTCGCCTCCCGGAGCGGCATAGACCAGATTGCCATTGGGCGCTGCCGTCAATTGTCCCGTACCAAGTCCCATGGCTTGTCGCGGCACCGGGATAATCTGCCAGCTTTGGCCCATCTGGTGATACTCAACCAGCACCGGTTTGGCGAGCGGCACCAACGCCGCTATGTCCCCGTTGGAAAGGACCGCCAAGTCATTGGGGGCCACGCCCAGGTTGGGGAAGTTAGGGATTTGGGACCAGCTTTGTCCCCCGTTGGCGGTAACCAACACCGGCCCGATTCCGCTGCCTGCGACCGGAACTAACGATGCCACCAGCATGTTGGGGTCCTGGGGGTTGACCGCAAAATCCTGTACCTTCCAGCGTGCGTGGTTAACGCCCAGGATGGTGGTCCACGTGGAACCGTTCGTACTCTCCCGCAGGCTGCCGTTAACGGTGGCCCAGTACTGATGGTACATGGCGACCAGATGGGAAAAGGTGACGTGCCCAATTGCCCAAGATTTCCAAGACCGGCCTTGGTTGTCGCTGACAAATCCTTGACTGACCCCGGAAGAGCCTTCTTCAACCAGCAAAGCGTGAGTCGCCATGGCTGGCAGCCCGGCAATGGTGGCGGTTTCCACCGCGCCGGGGCCGGTTGGGGGAGGGTTCCAGCGGGCGGGCGCAAGCCCGGTGATCACGGTCCAGTAGCCCCGGTGGCTCGCATAGACCAAGGGACCGGCGGCGGTAAAACTGTTCAACTGGGAGGTGCCACCCACCCACCATTTTCCCGCCAGCGGCTTGGGGGCTCCGGCTGGCTGAATGCGCTGCACAGCCGCTAATCCGTCGTTAAGGCCAACTCGGAAGCTTAGGACGGGGCGGTTACCGGCAAACAGCACACCGTTTTGCGGTTGATAATTTTGGCCGACGACCAAGGAGAGCTCGGTTCCGGATACACCGGCGATGGTGTAATTCCCGCTCAGGTTAACGGAGTGGGCGCTCGGACTGACGACCGGATACGACGCGTACACGGGCGCCATACTTTGCACCACCATGTGACGGGCGGCAAAAGTTTGCAATAGTTTTCTTACGTTGTGCGGCAACGCCGGGTTGGAGGCGACCGGCACGGTCACCGTGACCTGTTGGCGGTGTAACGGCGCCAACCAGGGAATGAACAGGGCGGCTATGCCCGCGGCACAGGCGGCGGCACTGCTCACCGCCCACCTCAGCCAGAGACGCGAGTGGCTCCGCCGCGGGGGCCAACCGCCCGTCCAATATACTCCCAAGTGATCGAAGGCGCGGTCGAGCGCCTCTCCGATCGAATCAGAATCTTGCTCTGGAGGGAGACTCACAGACTTTCCTCCTTCCAAATCGGGGCCAATAACGGACGCAAATGTTGGCGAGCGCGATACAGCCGCGTCTTCACTGTTTGTTCGTTTAATCCCAGCGCCGCCCCGGTTTCTTTGAGGGAATGGCCAAGATAATAGAACAACAAAATGCATTGACGCTCAGACACATTCAGCTGCATCACCGCCTCCATAACCGCAAGTTCTTCGACCGCGTTCCCATCGGTGGTGGTAGCGGGGACCAATTCCATCAAGTCACTGGAGTCCTCCGGGTGACGCCGCCTATGCCGCAAGCGGTCTCGGCATAGATTGGTGACGGTGTGGAAAAGCAGTGCCTTGCTCAGTGACTCGCTGCCGCGGCGGACGCTGTGACGCCATAAGCGAAGAAATGCCTCTTGCACCACGTCTTCTGACTCGCCGCGGTCGCGTAGGGTAAGAAAGGCAAATCGGAGCGCTTTGGTGCCGTGTGTCTCCATGAACGCAGCAAACGCTTCCTGGTCCCCTTGTTCGGCAGCCAGTCCGATTCACCCGCCCTTCACCTATGACAACGCTCGCGGGAGCAAAAAGGTTACACCACTGAGTCCGCATCATCACAGTATCATGAATTGGCTCGCTGGTGGTTGCCATTTGTATCCGGAATCCACCCAAACGTTGGTTGACAGTCCGGGGGACTCACCCTTGATGACGCGCAAGAGCGCGGCAGTCAAGCTTTCTCTTCGGTGGTTTGATCTTTCAGATGATGGTGAAAGGGGTAACTGTCGGTGCACGCCGGCACGGCCAGTCCCCAGAGCCTCGTTCGTCTTTTCAAAATATGGGTCAAGGGACTTTGGCGTGGTTCGCGGACAAAGGCACATCCTTTCCGATGACGCAGCCACGCTTTCGAGTAAAATGCTCCCCTCCGGGCGGTCGTTGTCGCCGGTCGGGTCTATATCCCGGACCACCCGCGGAAGTCCACCAAGCAAGACGGTAAGCTGTACACCGAATGGACAAGCATTCTGCACGGCGAGAACTGAAACAACTGGGCTCACTCCCGAGATCTCGGCCAATGGAGGCTAATCAAGCACTGCAAAGGC
>JAJZXC010000126.1 GCA_021846365.1 Bacillota bacterium
GTCGACCGCCGCCAACCGGTGTCTGACCTGAGCTCAGCGGGGCGTACAGGCAAGACGTGTGGTATTATCGTCGGGAACGTACAAAAAGGCATGGCATGGTAAGGGAGGGATCTTAACGTAGACACCGTGACCGCCAAGTCGGGCTTGGGTTGGGCTTGGGACTCGTTGCCGACGACTGAGACGTCAGCGTTTGGCATCTTTATTGACGTAGGCTCCCGTGATGAAGACCCTGGCGCGTGGGGCGCCGCCCATTTTTTGGAGCACGCCGTGTTCAAAGGCGCGGGTGAGCTGGGCGGCCGCCAAATCGCCGAGCGGATCGACCGCTGGGGAGGAGAGGTCAACGCCTTTACCACGCGTGATTATACGTGTTTTTACGGAAAATCGATGGATGCCCAACTGGGGGATGTATATCAGTTGGTTCGTAACCTGGTGGACCGGCCGTGGCTGGCCGAGGACGACATCCGCCGGGAACGACAGGTCATTCTGTCCGAAATGGCCGACGCCAAAGACAGCGCCGAGGACCGGGTGGAAGAGGGGCTGTTACCAGCCATCTACGACGACGAACGACTGACGCATGACATCTTGGGCACCGCCGAGAGTGTGCAGGCGCTCACCAGCGATGGTCTCGGTGCCTTTTGCGGCCAGCACTACCGGCCGGAGCGGATGGTGGTGGCGCTGGCCGGAGAGGCGGGGCGGCACCTGGCGACCGCCGTGGACAACCGAGGTTTTCGCCCCCGCCAGCGCCCCCGCCCTATGCCGCGGGCTCAGGCGCACGAAGTTCTGGTCGACGAAGATCGCGAGCAGATCGAAATTCTGCTCGGGGTACCGGCTCCCGGCTTGAATGCTCCCGGGGCCTATGCGGTCGACGTGCTAACCGGCGTCTTGGGCGGGCAGACGTCGTCTCGCCTGTGGCAGCGCCTGCGGGAAGCGGAAGGTCTGGTCTATTCCATTCATGCCGACTATCAGGCGGAGCCCGATTGGGGCATCATGACGATCGGCCTGGCGGTGCATCCCGACCGGGTGGTCAGGGCGCTGGCCGCGGTTGGCGAGGAGCTCTGGCGGGCCAGGAGCGAGGGATTTGTTAGCGATGAGTTGGATCGCGCGAAGGTGCAATTGCAGTCCGGGTTGCGCTTTGGGTTAGAGACGGTGGACCGGCGGATGTTGCGCCTGGGCCGGTATTTGTTGACCGGACGACGGCCCCCCACACCAGCGGAGATGGACCGCGCGTGGCTGGCGATACACACCGACGATCTGATTGAGTGGGTGGATCGGCTTTGGGGAAAATCGGAACGGATAGGTGTCAGCGCATTCGGCCCGCTTGACGGACGAAAGAGTTTGCGTGCGCTATTATAGCCGCCAGCCCGACCGCATATCTTGACCCAGGAGGAGGTGATCCCATGCGCTTCACCGAGCTAGCCAACAAAGAGATTATCAGCTTGAACGACGGAGCGCGGCTGGGGGCGATTGGTGACGCCGATCTCGCGTTTGACGAGGCTAGCGGTCGAATTCTTACTATTCTGATACCTCCCCGGTCACGGTTTGCGCGAACCGGGCAGATGCGGGAGGTCCCATGGTCTGCCGTTCGCCGAGTGGGTCCGGAAGTCATCATCATCGATATGGTGGATGTGGATATGCACCCGCGACCGCAGGCGTAATGTTGCCCCAGGGCGACGAATTCTGGGTCACCTGCCCGCGCCCGGAGAGGAGGTCATTCCTGTCCGGGCGCGCGGCCGGTAATGGTACCCGGCTGAAACAAGAGGTAATCGCGCATACTGTGAGCAATGCCGACGATGGCGGTCGGCGAGGTCGGACGACGAGACAGGAGGCAGCTCATGCTCACAGCCCAGCGTATGCGCACCCTTCCCCCATATATTTTTGCCGAGATTAGCCAAGAGGTCAGGACCTTGGAACGGCAGGGCCGGTCGGTCATCGACCTGGGCATTTCCGATCCCAACCAGCCCCCTCGGCCATCGGTGTCCCGCGCCTTGTGCGAAGCGGCGAACACCGATTCCAGTCATAGGTACCCGCCCAGCCAGGGTACCGACGCGCTGCGGCGACAGATCGCCGACTGGTATCGGCGCCGTTTTCACGTCGATCTCGACCCTGATCGCGAGGTGCTGGTGACCTTGGGATCGAAGGAAGCCCTGGTGCACCTGAGCTTGGCAGTGGTCGACGCTGACGGCTTGGTGCTGGTGCCCGACCCTGGCTATCCCGCCTATTTTATGCCCCATGCGCTGTTCGGCTTCGACCAGGCGACGGTTCCCCTTACCCCCCGGAACGGGTTTCTGCCGGTGGTTTCTTTGGTCCATGCCGGCGATTTGGAACGCGCCCAGTTAATGTTCGTCAATTATCCCAATAATCCGACCGGCGCCGTGGCCAGCCGCGAATTCTGGAACGACTTGGTTCGCGAGGCGCGGCGGTGGGATTTCGTCATTTGCTCTGACCTGGCTTACGCCGACCTGGTCTATGAAGGCCGCGCGGTCAGCGTGTTGGAGATCCCTGAGGCGCGGTCGGTGGCGGTGGAAAGCATTACGTTTTCGAAATCGTATAATATGCAAGGCTTTCGCCTGGCAGCCATGGTCGGGGCGGAAGAGATCTTGGATGCTCTATGGCGGGTGGAAAGTCAGATCAACAGCGGCGTGTATAGCGCCATTCAAGCCGCGGGCGTGCGCGCGATACTCGAGGGGCCGAGTCCTGAGGTGCTGGAAAGTTACCGAGCTCGGCGGCAGCTTCTCGGCCAGGGCCTGACCGACTTGGGCCTGGAATTTGAGTGGCCGCGAGGAGCGGTCTATTTCTGGGTGACGATTCCCGCCGGCTGGTCCGATTCGGAAACGTACGCGAACCATCTGCTGCACGAGGCGGGGATTGCGATAACCCCGGGGACGGCGTTCGGTCCGTCGGGGGCAGATCATATCCGCGTGTCCTACACCCGTCCGTTGAACGACATTACCCAGGCTTTAAGCAAATGGAAAATAATGAGAAACACCGCCCCGCTCGCCAGTAAATAATTGGATATGGCCGACGTCGGCCGGCCCCCGCACCTCGTGGATTTTCCGCCCGTATACTGCTAGCAGCCTAGGTCAGTGAGGTGAGCGCGGTGCGGAAATTAGTGGTAGCGGGAGTTGACGCCAGGGACCGTCATTTGGCAACCATGGCTCTAAACGCCGGCTGGGCGGTGTGGAGCTGGGGAGTTGCGGTCGACGGAGTGGCCGAACTCACCGGGCCCGATTCGTATCCTGAAGGAGCCTTTCTGCTCGGACCAGTGGCGGGTATCGACGATCACGGCCACATTCCGACCGCCCACGGGTGCGTTCGCGTCGACGGCGACATCTTACGTCGCATCGGCGCCGGCGGCTGGCTGGCAGCGGGACATATCCCGACTCCGCTCGCCACCCGTGCGCGATCGCTAGGCATTCGTACCCTCAGTTATCTTCAGTCCGAAGAACTCGCCTGGCAAAACGCGGTTCTTACCGCCGAAGGTGCCATCCGGGAGGCCATCGCCGCTAGCGGATACGGCCTCTGGGCGCGGCCCATGGTGGTGCTCGGTTACGGCCGCGTAGGCTCGGCGTTAAGTCACCGGTTGCGGCGGCTTGACGCCCGAGTGCGCGTCTTGGACGCCGATGAGGTGCATCGTGCTCAGGCTCGAAGCTTCGGCATGGAGGTTTACGACATCGACCCGGCCCGCGCTGTGGGCGCGGACATGGTCTTCAACACGATTCCCTATCCGGTTATTACCCGGGATTGGGAGCGCGTGCTCATGGACGCGGTGGTCTTTGAGCTAGCCTCCCGGCCCGGCGGAGTGGCACCGGAGGTCGATCGGTCCAAAGTCTCGGTCCGGCCCTTGCCGGGAATTCCCGGCCAAGTGGCGCCCAAACGGGCCGCCCAGATCATCTGGGAGACGGTATGGACGATAGGCAGTCGTACTGACACCAGAGAGGAGCGGGGAAATGAGCGTCCTGGATAACGTTCGGATTGGGGCTGCAATGACGGCATCGCATTGCAACATGGCCCGTGCTGTGGCTACAATGAGGGAACTGGTAGCTAACGGTGCGGGCGTGACTCCAATTGTGTCACCGAGTCTGATGCAAGAGACGACACGTTTCGGTACGCCGGAACATTGGCGCGACGAAATTCTGGAGACCACCGGTCGGGAACCGTTAACCCGGATTCCAGAAGTGGAACCGAGCGGTCCCCAGCATTGGTTTGATGTTGTGCTGGTGATGCCGTGTACGGGCAACACACTGGCCAAGCTGGCCAACGCGATCAATGACTCGCCGGTGACCATGGCCGTGAAGGCGCAATGGCGGAACGGGCGTCCGGTGGTGTTGGCGATTACCTCCAACGATTTGTTGGGGATGAATGCGGTCAATTTGGGCCGGTTGATGGCGGTACGCAACTTATATTTCATTCCGTTCGGTCAAGATGATCCGGTTAACAAGCCGCGTTCGTTGGACGCGCACGTGGAACTTGCCGTCCCTACCGTTCTTGCTGCCTTGAAAGGCGAACAAATCCAGCCCATGCTGATACCATGGGGTTAATCTAGCGAGGTGGGGATCATGCGCGGATTACGTGTGGCGGTACTGGGCGCGACCGGACTGGTCGGACAGACGATTCTGACAGTGATGGAAGACCGTCGGCTACCGGTAGAGCAAATCGTGCCGCTGGCGACGGACGGCAAGGGCCGGGAGGTCACTTTCCGGGGACGAAGCGTAGCCGTAGAATCGGTGCAGTCGATGGATTGGCGACGAGTAGAAGTAGCCTTTTTTGCCGCCAGCAATGAGGCCAGTCAGCGCTGGGCGCCGGAGGCCGCCCGGCATGGGGTTACGGTCGTCGACAAGTCGAGCTTCTTTCGGATGGAACCGGAGGTGCCTTTGGTGGTGCCCGAGGTTAACCTGGAGGCGGCGGGCGACGCCCGGATCATCGCTAGCCCCAACTGCTCCACGATTCAGCTGGTGGTAGCCCTGAATCCGCTACGGCGGCATTTCGGCTTGGAGCGCGTGATAGTATCGACCTATCAGGCGGTTTCGGGAACCGGGCGTGACGCCGTGGATGCCTTGGACGGTGAGAGCCGAGCACACTTGAGGGAGGAGACGGTGGAGCCGAGCGTTTATCCGGTGCCCATCGCCTTTAACGTGTTGCCCTACTGTGACCGGTTTATGGAGGACGACTACACGGGCGAGGAGTGGAAACTCACTCGCGAGACGCAAAAAATCTTTGACCAGTCGTTGGCCGTGTCGGCCACTGCGGTGCGGGTGCCGGTATTTGTCAGCCATAGCGAGAGCGTTTACGTGGAGCTGACCGAAGACGTCCGCCTGCCAGAAGTGCGCGCGGCGCTGATAGACGCCCCCGGAATCCGGGTGGTCGACGCCCCCGAGACCGGATTGGTGCCCACACCACTAGCCGCCGCGGACCAGGACTTGGTCTTGGTGGGACGAATCCGTCGAGATTTGCATCATCCACGCGGACTGCACTTGTTTGTGGTGGCGGACAATCTGCGCAAGGGAGCGGCGACCAACGCCATCCAAATCGTGGAGGGTCTAGCCCACCGCTGGGGATAGGAGGATGGCATGGGGATCATCGTACAAAAATTCGGTGGGACCTCCGTCCGGACTATCCATGCCAGGCAACGCGCGGTGCAGTGGGTCGAGCAAGCGGTCGACCAAGGCAATCAGCCGGTGGTCGTCGTCTCTGCGATTGGCCGGGCCGGGGATCCTTACGCCACCGACACCCTATTGAGCCTGGTGACCGAGTTTGAAAGCCAGTCTCGGCAGGAAACCGACTTGCTGGTGGCCTCCGGGGAAGTCATCAGTGCGGTGGTCTTGGCCGCGATGCTGCGCAGTGCTGGCTTACCGGCGGCGGCATTTACCGGCGGCCAAGCCGGCATTGTCACCGACGAGAACTTCGGCGACGCGCGGATTTTGGAAGTCAACCCGGAGGCGGTGCTTCAATCTCTGGAACAAGGGATTATTCCCGTGGTGGCCGGATTTCAGGGGGTGACCCGGAGCGGGTCGGTGGCGACTCTAGGCCGGGGAGGCAGCGACACCACCGCGGTGGCGCTCGGCGCAGCCCTGCAGGCCGATCGGGTGGAAATTTACACCGACGTCGACGGGATCAAGACCGCCGATCCCCAAATCGTACCGGAAGCCCGCACCATTGCCCACATGGATTACGACCAGGTTTTTCAGTTGGCCAGCCTGGGGGCTCGCGTCATTCACCCTCGGGCGGTGGAACTCGCCCGGCAGTTTCGGGTAGCCCTGGCCATCCGGTCAACTTTCCATGATGTGCCGGGAACGTTAGTGGGAAACAACGGACATGGGTCCAATGGTTGGAGCCGGTGGCGATCCGAGTATTCGGCGACCAGTATCACCCAGTTGAACGGTTTGGCCCTGTTTGACGTCCGGCCACCTGCCGCTGAGCGCGCCGGATGGCTCAGCGACCTGTTTGAGGAACTAGGTCAAGCGTCGGTGTCGGTGGATTTGATCAATCTCTTTCCTCACCAGGGCTATTTTTGCGTGCGCGAACCGTTGACGGCGTCGACCGAATCCGTGCTCGACCGGCTTCAGGTCCGGTATCAACGGTTTGCTAATCGTTCCAAGGTGTCTATCATCGGCACCACCCTGCAGGGGCTACCGGGTATGGTAGGCAAAATGATGGCTGCCCTGGCCAAGGCGGAAGTCGAGGTCCTGCAATCCGCCGATTCCTACTTGACCATCAGCCTGGTGGTGGACTCCAGAAGTGTGAAGGCGGCCGTTACCGCCCTTCACCGTCACTTGGGGCTGGATCGTGCCTAAACCCGCCGCGAGGCCGGTGCTAGCACCGGCCTCGCGGCGTTTGGTCACGCCCGTCAAAGCTAATGGCCATCTTGCGGCTTCCGGTTGCGTAATTTTCTCGCGACGGCGTATAATATGTCCTAGATACTTATTGCTCGGCGGTGAAAATGTACCCTAAGCCGGACGTGGAACGGGCCGTGTGGCGTCCGGGTGAGACGGGTGCTTTAGAATGCCCCTGGCATGAGGCCCTAGTTTGACCTCTAGGGTTCATTTCATGTGCGGTATCTGTTTGCGAAAATAGCATGGAGGTGCTCTTTTTATGGCGAAAGTGGGTCCCGGCAAACTGCAATTCATCCCCCTGGGGGGACTCGGCGAAATCGGCAAGAATCTTGCCGTCTTGGCGCACGGAAACGATATGGTCCTGATTGACTGCGGCTTGGCGTTTCCTGAGGAGGACATGCCGGGAATCGATATTGTGTTGCCGGACATAACCTATCTCTTGGAGAACCGTGACAAGGTCCGCGGGATTTTTCTTACCCACGGGCATGAGGATCACATCGGGGCAGTGCCCTACGTGATAAGGCAGCTCAATGTGCCGGTGTACGGCAGCCGGTTGACCATGGGTATGCTTGAAATGAAACTGCAGGAACACGGAGTTACCCTGCACCCGAAGTCACGCACCGCACGGGAAGGGGAGACGGTGCGGGCGGGAAGCTTTTCGGTGGAGTTCTTCCGGGTGAATCATTCGATTCCTGACGCGATGGGACTAATTGTGCGCTCCGCGGTGGGAACGGTGGTGCATACCGGCGACTTCAAGTTTGACCACACGCCGGTCGGCGGCGAGGTGGCGAATTTTCACAAATTGGCTGACCTCGGCAAAGAGGGCGTTCTCTTGCTGTTGGCCGACAGTACCAACGCCGAAAGGCCAGGCTTTACCCCGTCCGAAAAGACGGTGGGGCAAACCCTGGATCGCATCATTGCTGGGGCCGAGGGCCGGGTGTTGGTCGCCTCGTTTGCGTCCCAAGTCCACCGCATCCATCAGGTGGTGTCGTCGGCGGTGCGCTATGGTCGCCGGGTGGGGGTGGTCGGGCGCAGTATGGAAAATGTGGTTGATAAGGCGAGAGAACTGGGTTATCTCGACTTTCCCGACGAGACCTGGGTCGATATCGACGCGCTGAACAAGCTGCCAGCCAACAACATTCTGATCTTGACCACCGGTTCTCAGGGAGAACCCATGTCGGCCTTGACCCGCATGTCGACCTCGGACCACAAAAAGGTAGAGATAGTCGCTGGCGACACCGTCATCATTTCAGCGACGGCAATTCCCGGCAATGAACGGTCGGTTTCGCGCACGATTGACAATCTTTATCGACGCGGCGCCGCCGTCTTTTACGGCGGCGCGGCGGGGATTCACGTGTCAGGTCATGCATGCCAGGAAGAGCTGAAGCTGATGCACAACTTGATTCGACCCAAGTTCTTTGTTCCCGTCCATGGAGAGTATCGACATCTTGTCCACCACGCCCAAATCGCCCGTTCGGTGGGAATGAATCCTAGCCACGTTTTGGTAGGTGAGAATGGTGAAATCTTCGAATTCGATCGCGATCACGGGGCCATCGTCGGCACCGTGCCCTCGGGACGCGTACTGGTGGACGGGGTCGGCGTGGGGGATGTTGGCAACATCGTGCTGCGGGACCGTAAGCAGTTGTCCAACGATGGCATTCTCATCGTGGTGGTAGGAATGGACGGTCAGTCGGGGTTGATGGTAAGTGGCCCCGACATCGTGTCCCGCGGTTTTGTCTATGTGCGCGAGTCGGAGGCCCTGCTAGAAGAAGCTCGGCAGCGGGTGAAGACCGCCTTGGCGGCTATGGAGGGCAACCATCTCAGTGAGTGGTCGGCCATTAAGTCGATTGTGCGCGACACCCTGGGGCGCTTTCTCTGGGAGCGGACGCGCCGCCGACCGATGATTTTACCCATCATCATGGAAGTCTGAACGCCGCAAGCCCAAAGGTGAGCGGCCCGTACCGACGGTCAGTCACCGCTGGTACCTCCCGACTGAGCCAAAGACCTGACAGCGGCATAACCCTGGGCCGGCCCCACCCGGCGGGCAAAGGTGCGCTGTCAGTTCTGATCGGCCCGATCCACGGTCTTCGGTTACCGACCAGCAGGCTAATTTCTGATCACCCAGGTTCCCATCTAGGTCGCACTTGAGTGTTGTGCGGGCGAACGGGCACGAACTATTGGTGTAACTCCGTCGGTGTCGGTGGTATGTTTGAACATAAACCTGAATCCGTGACAGAACGATTCGGAATTAACCGATAAAGCCAGGATAACCCTTATATGGCAAATAATGTGGAAGATCAAGCGTGACCAGTAAACGGGTATCGTCCTATTTAGCCGGAACGACTTGCAAAGCGCGGTAGATGGGTGGTTCGACGCGCACCAAGGACCCGTTCCATTGGAACTGGAAAACTGGGGGCCGACGAGGGTGCAGCTTAAATTTGTGGAACCGCGCGTATGTTTGTATATAAAATTGCTTGCCCCCCCTGAATTGAGCAGATGCAGCAGGATGTCGGCGGAATCACCCCTAAGGAGAAAATGGCAGAAGGCGCCAACCCGGATGATCGGATTATTTGTTTGCAATTATTCAGACCGCCTGCGAAGACCT
>JAJZXC010000127.1 GCA_021846365.1 Bacillota bacterium
TTCTTCGTACCCAGGCTTAGTTGAGAGGATGCGATCGTGCCGGTCTCATCGATTTGCGGAATGAATACAAATAATTCTTTGGTAAGCCACACCGCTTGCCGTCCGGATTTTTTCTTGAACTTAGGCCGCCCGCCCAGTTTCTTAAAGAACCGCTGATACGCTTGGCGAAACTTGGCTGCCCCATTGCGCAAGATCTGGGAGGGCACCTGTTTGAGAAAAGGCGTTTTGTCCGTAATGAACTGGCTGTACTGCTGATCAACGGGAACTGCCCGCAGTGCCAACCATGCGTGTCGAAAATAGCGATCTTCTTGAACTAGCGTTATAGATCAATCGCTGACACCCGATCCACTGGAGCAAAATCTGCTGCTGCTTAGCGTTTGGATACAGGCGAAACTTGTAACCGTTCAGCCTGCGCTTGCCTTTTTGCGTTGATTTGTTGCTATTATACCATTACAAGCTGCCCAACCTACACTTTGGCGCCGAATATTGGCAACAACGCTAAGACCCTGCAAGACATTACCGCAAAGCTCAAGGCACGAGAGAAAAACCTTAAAAGATTGTCACTCGCTTAACCCCCTCCTGGCCTCCGGCCCAGGAGGGGGAATGCGCGGGTATTATGTTCAAACCGACAGCGATTTGGGGTTCTCGGAGCATCGAGCGGGGGCAGTGCCGATTTTTAGGGGTTTGATTTTGGATTTTGGAGTTCAACTGTGTTCCCAGAAATTGACCAACCTAGAGACTGGCGAGAAAGGCGGCTCGCTCCCGGCCTGAGGGCAGGAGTTCCCGCCGCCATGTTATGATGATTGCCGGGAAGCTTTTGACCTCGTGGGTTCCCAGCGTTTCGGCAGGACAACTCGGTCGAGTTTTCCAGCCTGGACTGAGTCTTCGGCTGGTAGCATCTAGGAAGGAACGATTTCGATGCACGACGTGGTCGTCATTGGTGCCGGACCCGGCGGTAGCACCGCCGCTCGCCTGCTCGCTCGGTCCGGATTGAACGTCTTAATCTTCGATCGGGAGGCGTTTCCCCGGATCAAACCCTGCGGCGGCGGCCTGACCACGCGTGCCCTCACCCTGCTGCCGAAGGGCTATGAGTCTCAGATCCGGGCTCGGCCGACCAAGTGGCAATTCGAAGGGCGGCGGACAAACGGTCAATCGCGCGTTGTGACCACGTTGAAGCCATACAGCCACATCGTCGAGCGCGCCCACTTCGACGCTTGGCTGGTGGAACAAGCTCAGAAAGAAGGCGCCGCCTTTCACCCCAACGAAGCCGCCTTGGCCATCGAGGAGTCGGCCGGGGGGTATCTGGTCAAGACCAACCGAGGGCGCTACCCTACCCGTTACCTGGTTGGAGCCGACGGTGCCCGGGGGATTAGTGCCCGCACGCTCGGAATTCCGCGCGCACGCAACGGAGCCGCCATCGAGGCGGAAATTCCGGTACCGCCCGCGCTCTACGAGGCGTGGCGCGAGACGGTGGCGATTAGTGTCTCCGAATATTCCTGGGGTTATGCCTGGGTCATCCCCCGCCATCCCGTGCTCAATCTGGGGGTCGGCTCGTTCCGAGCCAGCCGGATGAAGCTGCGTGAGCTGCTCCGGGCGTGGGTGGAAGCCAAGCTGGGCTGGGAATATGGTCAAGACTTGCGTCCGCTGGGCCATCCTCTGCCACATCGGTATCGGGTCCAGCAACTGGCTAAGCGGCGGGCACTACTGGTGGGGGATGCGGGCGGCCTGATGGACGCCCTGTCGGCGGAAGGCATTTATTCGGCCCTATGGAGTTCGACCATCGCCGCCAAGGCCATCTTGGCGGCATCGGCTCACGACGGCGGCTTAGAGGCCTACGACGACCTTCTGCAAAGCGAACTCTGGCCCGAACTACGCTCGGCAGCCAAGGTTGCGCTCCTTTTCTATCCCTTGCCGGGACTTTGGAGCAAACTCTTTTTGGCCACACCGCGCCTAATTGAGCAGTATCTGTGCGTGGCCCAAGGCGAAGCGCCCTACACCAGCTTGCTGGCCCTGGGCAAAGCCGCCTTCCTCAAGCAGGCGCACCTGGCTCGGAGGCCGTATTAGGCCATTCGGAGCGCGGTGGCCTGAAACACGGCGACGAGTTCATCACGCTGATTCTTGATTTTCACCGTGTAGACGGCTGTTCTTCGCCGCAGTGCGACTTCTTCGGCCACGGCGGTAAGACGATCCCCCATCCGCGCGGGAGCGGCAAACGAGACCGAAACATCAAGGGCATTCGCCAAGATGCCGTGGCTGTTGCTAGCCTTGGTCAAGACCGCCTCGGCCATGGTATAGAGCATGCCGCCGTGGACCATCCCCTGGGGGCTCAGGTGCCTGGTCGCCACCGTCAATTCCGCACTCGTCGCGCCATTCTCGGCGGGAAAAAACTGTATGCCCAAATGTTCGGCAAAGGGATCTTTGGGTCCCACCCCTGCCTCGTCGGGAACGGGCGCCGGACTTGCCCTTCCGGTGACCTTCGCCCACTGATGCCAGTGGGCATCGAAATGCCTGAGCCACTTGCTCCGGCGAGTGTCTTCATCCAGTCGCTGCATACCACACACCCTCCCTGCTTTTGTCAATATTCTATCAGGTTCTGGAACATCACACCCGAAAAATCCGTTGCGACCGCTCGACAAAGTCCTGGAAGGGTCGCCAAATCCCGGCTTCTCCCATATCATTCGAAGAGGCCGACCGGGACTCGGGTGGAAATCCAACTCGATTGGCGTCGAATCGGCCAAGAAGAATGTTTGGTGGCCGACGGGTCAACGCCGGCCAACGGGCAACGTCGTCTAGCCTTCCGGGGTTGACGGCAGCACGCTGCGCGCAATTGTTTGATCCAGTGCCTCGTAGTCGTCATAGCGTAGCAGGGCATACAAATCCTCGCGGGTTTGCATACGTTCGAGCCATCCGCGCTGCGTCCCCTCGCTCTGCAACGCGCGGTAAAACGTCTCCATGGCGTGGGCCGCCACCCTCAGGGCCGAAACCGGAAAAATGAGCAAGCGGTATCCGAGACTGGCGAACTCGTCAACGGTAAGGTATGGGGTGCGTCCGAACTCGGTCATGTTGGCCAGCAACGGCGCCGTCACCTGGCGCGCGGTGTGGCGGAACTCCTCGACGCTTTCCAAGGCCTCCACAAAAATCGCGTCGGCCCCCGCCGCCGCATACCGGTTGGCCCGGTCCCAGGCGGACTCTAGCCCCTCCACCCCACGGGCGTCGGTGCGGGCAACGATGGACAGGGTGGGCGCAGTCTCCCTAAGCACGCGGATTTTTTCCACCATTTGGTCGGCGGAGACGAGTCGCTTGCCATTGAGGTGGCCACATTTCTTGGGTAGGTGTTGATCTTCGATCTGTACCGCCGCCACCCCAGCCTTCACCATTTCCCGTCCGGCTCGGGCGACATTCAACACGCCACCGTAGCCGGTATCGATATCGACCAGCAGGGGGGTTCGAGCGGCGTTGACGATTTCGGCAGCGCGCTCGCTTACCTCGGTTGAATTCATCAAGCCGAGGTCGGGTAGGCCTC
The DNA here is from genome assembly GCA_021846365.1 of Bacillota bacterium. Lineage (GTDB taxonomy): Bacteria > Bacillota > Sulfobacillia > Sulfobacillales > Sulfobacillaceae > JAJZXC01. Next base: position 3,524 of record JAJZXC010000127.1, read on the forward strand.
GGCTGGCCGCGTACGCCGCGCCCGACAGGTACAAGCCGTCAAACCCCGTCTGTCGGGCCAGCAGGCCGCTCAATCCATCGTATACTCCGGGCAACACCCATATTGGACCTTCACTGATGCGTTCTCGAAATCGCCGACTCAAGGCGTCCTGGGTCTGGGGAGCTTTTACTAGCCATGACATCAACTTCGCCTCCTGTGAAAAAAGATGGCCCGCGCAACCTCTGGTACCTGGTCGATTATAAGCTGCACTGTATATCGATTGCTGGTCTATACCTATGCCGACCGCGACCCCCCATTTTTCATTCATCGGGTTGCCCCAAACCCGGGGCATGGGCGTCTCCAGTGACTCTTTCCTGGGCTCGGCTGGCTCGCCAACGCTTTGTCCTGCCGCCTAGACGCCAGAGTAAGGATTTGCGGACGGCAACCACAACTGCACGAAGTCGGGCACAGCCATCGAATCCCATGCCTGTTCAACGTCAAATAGAGAAAATAGCCGCTCCTGCTGGTGTTCCCTGAAGCGAGAGGATACATTGTCGCGGAATTTCTTGACCAATCGTGGCAACGCCTCCTCACGCCGGCGGCGATGACCGAGCGGGTAGTCGACCACCACCCGCGGTGTCGTGCTGCCGTCTTTGAATCGGATGGTGATTGCGTTGGCGATCGCCCGCCGGTCGGGATCGAGGTAGGCGCGGGAAAAGTCCGGATTTTCTTCAACCGTCATGCGCGCACGCAGGGCATCGATTCTAGGGTCATCCGCGGTGCGCTGGCTGTACGATTCATCGTCAATCTGGCCGTTGGCGAGGGCGGCGGCGACCATGTATTGGAGGCAATGGTCCCGGTCGGCCGGATTCGCCAGCGGTCCCGTCTTATTAATTATCCGCATCGCCGATTCCTGGGTCTCAAGCTGGATGGTGTCAATCTCTGCAAGTCGTCCGCGGACTTGGGGATATAGCCTAAGCGCGCATTCGATCGCCGTCTGTCCGTGAAATTCGGCCGGGTAGGCGACCTTGAAGAGAATGTTTTCCATCACGTAGCTGCCCAGGGGTCGGGCCAGGCGCACGCTTTTTCCGCCCAAGACCACGTCTTGAAATCCCCAGGTGGGTGCGGTTAACGCCGAAGGGTAGCCCATTTCGCCCCGCAGCGCGATCAGGCTGAGGCGGACCGCTCGACTTGCCGCGTCACCCGCCGCCCACGATTTTCGCGAGCCGGTGTTGGGGGCGTGACGATACGTGCGAAGACTTCCCCCATCGACCAACGCCTGTGAAAGCGCCGGCGCCACCACTTCCTCATCCCCGCCCAAGATTGCCGTGACCACGACCGTTGAGGCCAGCTTCACCCACCAGACGTGGTCATAGCCGACCCGGTTCAAGGCCGCACTCATGGAAAGCACGCCTTGGATTTCGTGGGCCTTGATCATAGCGGTCAATACGTCGTGCATCCTAAGCGGGCGCTCCGCGTTCTTACGGCTAATCCAGTCGGCCACCATCAAAATGGCGCCCAGATTGTCCGACGGGTGTCCCCACTCCCGGTCCAGCCAGGTATCGTTGTAGTCGAGCCAACGAATCATGGTGGCCAAATTGAAACTGGCTTCCATCGGGTCGAGCTCAAAATGCGTGCCCGGCACCCTGGCTCCCGGAGCAACCGATACTCCCGGGACCAACCCCCCCAAAAGCCGTTGGCAGGATTGATGGCGCAACGCCAGCATGGCCGAGCCAAGAGCGTCGAGCAAACTCCACCGCGCCGTCGTATAGGCGAGCTCACTCAGCGCTTGGTCGTGAGTGGCATACGCCGCAATCTCTGCCATGACCCCATCGTACGGCCGCGGGCCGTGATCCTCCTGCATGATCGATTGCCGGCCGAATCCGTCAGCAACGGACTCTCCCGCCGGTCCCTCCTTCTTCGTTTTAATATCTCGCCGGGCTCTCCCCTTGTCGGGAGAACAACCAGCCCGGTCGTGGCGCCTGTGCCCAGACCGGGATTCCTCGCAGGCTCCACCTCCCGCCTGCTCTCCCCTCAAAGTCATTTGACCCCGCGACTGGATGCAGCCGCTCCCCAGCTTTTGGCCCGCCCGCCGAGGGTTGGCGGATAACGTAAGCTCCCTCCCGCTCCGCGGGCCTAAGCCCGGAGACGGGGCAACACCAGACGCTAGCCGCTGTCCCCGGTCCTTAAGGTCAGTCCGCGCGGGCCGAGATAGACAACGCGAGGACGAAACAAGCGGTTGTGCGCGTACTGTTCGCGCAGATGGGCAGCAAGTCCCGCCGTGCGAGCGGCAAAGAAAATAGGCGTAAACAAATCGGTGGCGATGCCCAACAGGTGATACACGGGCGCTGCGTAGTAGTCGAGGTTGGGATATAGTCCCTTTTGGTCCCGCATCACCCGTTCCCCCTCCTCGCACATGGCTTGCAGTTGCTGGCCGCCCTTTTCACGGACCAATTCGGCTAGCAGGGCTTTGGTCATCACCGCGCGCGGGTCGGGACGATGCATATATACTCGGTGGCCGAATCCCATGATACGCGCCTTGGCTTTGAGCCGGTCGAGCAGGTAGGCCTCCATGGCTTGGGCGCTGCCCACGGCTTGCAACATATGCATGACGGCTTCGTTGGCACCCCCGTGAAGGGGACCCTTGAGCGCGGCCACCGCCCCGGTCAGTGCTCCGTACGGATCTGCCAAGCTGGATGCGATGACCCGAGCAGCAAAGGTGGAATTCGGCATCTCGTGCTCACTGTATAGGATAAGCAGGCGATCGAAAATCCGGGCTGCCAATGGGCTGGGCTCGATCCCGGTCATCATCCACAGAAAGTTAGCGGCAAAGGGCAAATCGCCACGAGGTTCCGAAAACGGATGGTGGGTTCGCGCGCGATGGGCTTGGGCGATCATCACCGGAACCAGGGCCCAAAGCCGAATCAGCGTATCCTCCAGGCCTTCCCCGTTGTCGGCATCAAAACCACCGTGGTCAGCGGAGAGGGCCGATATCCCGGTCCTGAGGGCATCCATGGGATGCAGGCGCTCCCCCCAAGCCGCATAGATCTGGCCGAGCTCGGGCGGCAGCGATGCTTGCTGCCGCCGGATGGTGGCCTCCAGCGCGCTCAGTTGCGCCGGCTGAGGAACCTCCCCGCGCAGCAGCAAATAGCCCACTTCCAGGTAGGACAACCGTTCGGCCAGCTCGATTAAGTCGTAGCCACGGATGACAATCTGTTCATGTTCCAAATCCAAAAACGATATCCGCGTTTGGACGGCAGGAACGCCGTCTAACCCGGGACGATATTCGATTTCGCTCATCAATGCCCTGCGGAGTCCACGCTCGGTTTAACCGGCGTGACCCGCTACCCCCCCTTTCTTAATCCAACCAGCTCGCTCGCCGCCCCTATCCCGTCCGCCCTCGGCGGCCGGCGCCCACCGCGGCCCCGATCCAGAGCAGCATGAGTACCAGGCTGGTGCCCGAAAGCAGCGTGTGGACGAGAGCGGCATGTGTCGACGACACCTGCCAGGCCACCACCGAGCCGGTCAGCAGAACGCTGTAGGTTAGCAAACGGATCTCGGCCCGCACCGCGTCCACCCGTCGCAGCAAAGGCGTCCACGCAGGCCGAGTGGATAGCCCGTTAGCCTCGACCGCCTGCAGCACACGATCCAGCTCTCCCGGCAGTCGACCCCAAAGGTTGACCCACTCTCCGATCCGGTTCGCCCCCAGACTCAGGCCGGCCGCCGCTTCTTCGCCGGCCAGGGCTTTGGTCACCCGGCCCAACCAGCGGCTCCAGCCAAAAGCCGTCGGCTGGGCATCGTCCATCATCGGCAAGGCTTGCTGGGTAATCAGTGCCAACCAATCGAGGTCCGGATCCATTTGACTGGCCAGACCAAATAACATCCCGATTGCCCGCCCCAAAAACATATATTCGGCGGGGAATACCAAGGGTTCCTGGTAGAGGAAGTCCTGAAAGTCCGACACCGCCTGATCCATCGCCGGTCCCGGCTGCAGGGCGACGCCGCTCATCTGTTGCAGCAACACCCGCAGCGAGCGCAGCAATAGGCTCACGTCAGCCTCTGGGCGAATGAAACCGAGTCCCGACAGAGCTTCCACCATCCACTCCGCATTTCGGGTCAGGATCCCCTGAATCAGCCTCGCGGCATAGGGAATATGGGCCGAGGGGATGCGGCTACACATGCCAAAATCCAGCAACACCAGTTGACCTTCGCGATCAGCCAGGAAATTCCCCGGATGGGGATCGATTTGGACCAAGCCGTCCGCGATAATTTGCTGCAAATACGCGGTGATCAGCCGTTTAGCCAGCAACTCGGGATCCAACTGCCAACTCAGCAGCCCATCCCGGTCGGTAAGTTTAACCCCCTCGACGAGCTCCATAACCAGAACTCGTTGTCGTGTGGTGGCGGGATGCGGACGGGGCACGCGAATGCCGGGCCGAGATTGAAAAGTATTCCAGAACTCGGTAAGGTTGGCTTGCTCATGGATATAGTCTAATTCTTGGCCAACCAGGCTGCGAAACTCTTCGAACAGTCGATAGGCATCAACCTTGCGGCCCACCGCCGTCCATCGGGTAAGCACGCCCATGATCCATCCCAGGGCCCGCAAGTCGACCGCGGCCAACGCTTCGATGCCGGGGCGCTGCACCTTGACCGCCACCCATTGGTCAGATCCCTGCAGGCGGGCTCGGTGAACTTGTCCCAGTGAAGCCGCCGCTAGCGGCTGTTGAATAAATTCGGCGAATACACTCGCCATCGGAGCCCCGTAGGCTTTCTCCACCAGTTGGCAAACGTCGGCAAACGGAGCCGGCGGCACCTGGTCCTGCAGCGCCGCCAGTTCGCGGGTAAACTCCAGCGGGAGCACATCCGTGCGAGCGCTCAAAAACTGCCCCACTTTGATCAGGAGACCGCTTAACCGGAGTGCCTCCTGCCGAAAACGCCGCCCGCCTTGGCGATAGATGGCCCGGACCTCCGCCTGAGCCGCCGAAGCCGGCAGCTTGCGTTGGACGCGGGCGATCTTCCGGGCGTCACGCCAAAAAGACCAAGCGAGTCGGAATACGGCCAAGGTTCGCGCCCCGGCCGAGACGGTCCCGGTGCCTTGGATTGGCCGCTTTGTCACGGGACGACTCAAGCGTCTTCGGTGTTCGGTGCGGCCGTGTCATCCGTGTTGTCGGCACCCGGCTCTTCCCACACCTGAAAGGCTTCTCGCAACTTTCGGCGAAACCGTCTTCCCTTCGTCCGCCAATCGGCCTCTGGCAACCTGATCTCGCCTGCTATCCGGTGCAGCAGATACCGGAAGCCTATCATCGCCAGCAAACGCATCCACCATGGTGTATAACGACGGCGTGGCCAAAACATGGTATCGCCTCCCTTGCTATGGCCCTATTATACGTCACCTGGTGCATAGCTCGCGCGTTGCCGGGGAAAAGTGTGCGCGGTTATCTTGAAGTAACTGATGGGCAAGCTTGGTGCTCGGTGGCGAAAGGGTTTTAACCCAACGAAGACCACTCCGTCGTTTCTTGACGCGGCCGCGGCCTTACGGACGGTCGTACGGACCGACCGAATTTATGACGAAACGGGGCCGCGACCTATTTCCTCGAAAATGGCTGCCGAATTGAGCCAGGTCTTGACCGGCGCGGGCTGCTCTCCGAGGGATGTCGTCAAAAAAATCGCAAGTCCACGGCCAGTTCGACTAGAATACCCAGTCTCCAAACCCGCGTTCTACAGAACAGAATCGGCCCTCAATAGTCAGAATTGCGGACCAAAGGAAAATCGCCGTCTGAGAGCGAAGTATTGCCTATCACAATCATTCTGACGAGGAGGCCTCTCGATGGCACAGTTACCCCAAATGCAATTTGCGTGGGACATGATCGAACCCTTAG
>JAJZXC010000128.1 GCA_021846365.1 Bacillota bacterium
AAAGGAGGTCTTTCTGCGTGTATCCACACGATGCGGCTTGTCTCTGCTCCACTTGTGTGCTCGAACACACCCAGGGGTTATCGCCCCTCGAAGTCCTGGACGCCATCCGCCAGCGCGAACAGGATTTGATTGCGCGAATTGGCTGGGTGGCCCATGCTCTTGCCGACCGGCCGCTCATCCATACACATGGCCTGTGGGAGCGATTCCACCATCTCGACTTGGAAATCCGTCTGGCGGTGTCTCCCGAAAAGCGCTATGCCTTGTTGGCTCCGGTGGCAGAGGCCGTCACGAACGGCCAGCGGTTCGCCGCCGGTGACGAAGATCACACGCTCTTTTCGGTGCCGATTCGGTTTATCGCTCGGGACGAATCCGAACGCCAGGTTTTGCGCGTGGTGTTTCCCGATCCCCAGGGCTACTTTCCCGACGATTCCCATTGTCCGCCCATTTGGGCCGAGCAAGTGCTACAAGATTTCTAGATTCCCCATCCATTCGGTTTGTGCCTGCCCGCCCCGCTGGGGCGGGTCTTTTGATGTTGACTTGAAAAAGGAGAGTGATTGCGCAATGACCGAGACCAGTTCACAACATGATTGGATGACGGAACTGTTGGCATCCAATCCCGAAATTGGCCGTTTAGTTTGGTTTACCGTGGATGACGGACCGGTGGATCAGACTCAATGGCTGCAGGCGACGGTGCAAGCTGGATTAGCTGTTTATGGCACACCTGCGGGCATTCCCGCCAACACCGCTTATTTGCGAGGGCTCCGGGCCATGCAGCAAGCAACCGCGACCCGCACTTTGATTCGCCGGGTGGAACAGGAACACGGCCGTACCGTGCATCATTGGATTGAAGAGACGGTGTCGGGCGGCCATGTGCATTTTCGCGTGCTGGCGGCTTTGGAGCGGCGCGCCAAGCAAGATGTGCTGATGACGCATCCCTTGGATACGTTGACAGCCTCGGAAAGCGACGCTTTGAGTCGTTTACCGGAATTGGTGGATACCGCACGGCATACCTACACGCCCGGTGACCGGCGGCGACAAGTTCGCCAGTGGCTGGCAGCGGTAGGCGCCTTGCAAATGGCGGCTGCCGGTCCCATGCAGTTTGTTCCGGATACGGCCACCGGCCTCATTGACGCGCTGACCCGCGCTCAAGATGATTTGGGCGTGCACGTGTGGTCCATGCCGCTGCAACGTTCGCAAGATGTCGTCACCACGCTGACGGAAAGTCTCGATGCCGAGATCACCAAAAAAACCGCCGCCTTGCTCAAGACGGTCCAGGCGACTCGGGAAGCCGGCAAAACGCCCACCACCGGTCAACAGGCCAAATTGGTGGCCCAACTGCACGATCTGGATTCTCGCGTGCAACGCTATTCCGAATTGTTTGGCGGGCAGTTGGACAATTTGACCATGCAACTTGACATTGCCCGCAAAACCGTGCGCAGCGCCTTAGAAGGATAAGACGCCCGAAATTCATCACGGTGAGGTGCTCATTGTGTGGAGACTCTCTGATGCGGGAGATGCCTTTGGTGTCTCCCGCATCTAAGCGGAGCGACGGCCGTGAGTAGTTCACCGGCTTTGGGTGATCCAGAACGTCAGCGAAGGCGTTTCTGCTTCGGAAATCGTTTCGGGATTAGGCGTTCAAATCATTGGGGTCGATGTCCAAATCCTGCAGAATTTTGCGCAGAGTGCCCCGATCGATGGGGCCTGTATGGCGCGGAATGGTCGTGTATCGACGTTTCTCCGGGCACCACCAAATTTCATGAGATCCTTTCGCTTGTCGACGAAACTCACAACCTAGGCGCTGAAGCTGTGTCGTTAATTGACGATAGGTGAGTGAAGGCAGTCGGGTCATTTTACGAGAACCGTCATCTGTCCCTTGACAGGAACCCCATCATTGTCCGCAAGCGTAGCTGGCCAAGGCACTCCATCCTCTTGCATCGCCTCCAGCAGCGCACGAGCCACATCAATGACACGATCAAGCGCTTCGCCGATGGTGGATCCTTCAGCGTGACATCCGGGAATCGTCGGACAAAGCGCTAAGTAACCGGGAGAATCTTCTTGAGGAACAATTTCGACCGACACCATCATCTGCTTTGCCACTAGAATTCGCTCCTTGTTGTTTGATTGAGTCTAGTATAAGGCACTGATTGGGAATATGCCTCTTCTGACAATCTGTTGAGGCAGAAATTTCGCGATACATTAAAACCCGCAAACGATACTCTCGTTGTTTGTCGGGATTTTAGCAGATTTTTGAAGCGATATGGCTTGGACGGCGACCCAGCCCACTTTGCATCCAAAGGAGTGTCTCCCATGTCCCCTATTCCGTTTCCGTTCGTGCCTTTGCCCAGCACGGAGCATATCTGCCGCCGTTGCGGTGAGCCATTTGTTTATCGGTACAACAGTACTTACGGACCCTTGCTGCCTATCGACTTTATCTGCATGCCGTGTTTGCCAGCGTTTATGGCGGAACAAGAACGCGCCGCCGATTCGTCACGCCGTTAATCGGCTTGGCCTTCTCATGTCTTTCTCAGAAGGAGTGATCATCCCATGCCATCGAACAAGGTCGAACAACTGATCGCCGATCTGAAGAATCAGTACACCACTGAAGCTCTCACCGTTGCGGATATGTTAGAAACTATCGCCAGCAATAAGGAACCAGAAATGCAAACGCCGCAGTTCCTCGTTTCGTGCCTCCGCGAGCTTAAAAACTGGGCAGACTACGCTATCCGCGGATTGCAGACGAAACAAAGCGTCAAAGACTGACCACAGCGTGAAAGCACGATAAAGCATACGGTCTTGCGGGCCAAGTCTTCGAAGCTTGTCCGGAAGACATCCTTCGCCCGACTATCCGCATCGAAGACGGCGAAATCCAGGTGCGGCGTCCTCCAAAATCCGTGGCCAAAACATCATCACTGGGATGAGGTCTTAGAACGAACCGACACTCGTATTAAGGAGGCCATTTTGTGACATCTCGTACGCGTCGTGTGTTGTTTGCCGGTTTGGCGGTTGGGATGATAGGAATTTTGGGAGGCGGCTGGTGGTTTTGGCTGCGGCCGCCGATTGGTGCTCGAATGGCCTGGCGCATGCGTCCTGCGGCCTCGGCGATTTCCGCCACCGCTATCCGGCATGAGCTTCAGCGCAGTCTTGTTACTCCTCCTCACACTGTGGCGACGCTTTCTCAACACTTGGACGCTTGGGGTGTATTAGCCGGAGTTGCCGCTGTCAGTCCTACCAATCCGGCGGCTAACAAACCGCTTCCCGCTACCGTCCCAGCGGCGCTCAAACGCCAAGACTGGCCGGGGCACGTCCCGCGCACCCCCGAGCAAGCATCTATCGCGCTAGGCAGTCTCGCGAACACGCTCACCGTGGTGAGTACTTTGCAATGGGTTCAATCCCGTCTGCCGGCTACCGGGTCTATGGTGGCGGTTACACCCGCCGATTACCGGTTATGGGGACAGTGGCGGCATCTTCCTACCGCTCCGGTGGCGGCTCTTCCTTCGCTGCAGGCTTTATTGGTAACAATCGACCACCAGTGGCAACACGGGTCTGTGTCGTTGGCCAGTGTCGAATTAGCCGTGGTGATCGCTCAACAAATTGAGTCGAATGAGGCGGCGCTGAATGGCGCTGTTGTGCCCGGGCTGGCCCAAGCCGCAGCGTGGCGACAGGTTGGCCTGGCGTTGCCGGCGCAATGGCATCGTAACGCCCAACTCGCTCCCTCGGTCACTCACGCGACGACCTTATCGCGCAGCGTGGCCTTGCCGTTTGCCGTGTCTCACGGTCCCTCTCTGGCCATGACTGGTGAACACACTTGGACAGTAACGGCTCAACCAAATACCGCCATGGCGCTGACGGTACTGGCACTTAATCAAGTGTCGAAGCTGCTGGTCACGGCACTGAGTGTGCAGCATCTGGTGACAACCCTGCCCGATCTCGTAACGCATGCGGCTCAATTGCCACACGATCTGGGCCTGTTAGCCGTGAATATGACAGCCATTTTACAGGCTGGTGATAGCCGTAGTACCCACACGGTGCTCATGGTGGCAGAGTCCACGTGGATGGATCTGCGCGCCTGGCAGTCTGTTCTCTCCGCGCCTCAGACCATCAATCATCAAGTCGGCAGCCTGACGGATAACATGGTGACGACGGCGCAGGCGTTGATGCAAGGTCAATCCGCTTTTCCCTTGTACACTGTGTGGAATAGTCACCGATTCGGATCCTTGGCCGGCACGGCGGTCCATCACGGCACTGCCCGCCTAACAACGGATCTGCCTAGTGCCTTTCCTCACAGTCAATTATGGGTGGAAGGTTCTCCGTATGTGCCATACCACGCCGGACTGACTACTTTGCCGACCGGGACGCACACGATTCATGCGGTGTTGCAATTTCCGACCAATGTACTGTGGTGGAGCATCGGGCTCGATGTGTCGCGGTTTGTCAATCCTTTGGTTTCCGCTCTGTTAAGAGCCAATACCGGGGATACCCTAGGCTTGTCACTCTTGGTAAGTTTTGTCGTTCATCCTCTCATCAACCATTTCGTTGTCGGATCGCTGCAATCTCAGGTGAACACGCTGGAACAACGCATTCCCGCCGTGCCGGTAGCTGGACCCAATCCCTGGATTTTGCCGGCATTCGTCCAGAACGCCTTGCATCCCCAAGGCGCGTGGGCCGAGACGGTGTGGCCCGTGGCACCGAGCCATCCGGAAGCTTTGGTGGCCTATTTTGATCCCCGGTTGCAAGCGGAGAATCTGGCGATTCTGTCGGCCTCGGGTCGCGTCTTGTGGCGCTATGCCTGGCACACTATGCCGGCGTTAAAAACCTTTTCAGATTACAATCCGCTGAACGATAGTACGCTGCGAACCTGGTGGCTGCCGTCAGAACATGAAGCCGTTGTTGCCACGACGACGGGCGGATTAAACCATACGAATCAAGTCGCCTGGTTGCTGCGCTGGGTCCCGGGACATCTTACCCCTTCGGTGCACATTATCAATGGCATGGCTACACCGTCTACACCCACATTGTCTACAGCCCTTTCCCGTCTGTCGGGCTTTACCACCGGTGCGGCTCAGGTGCAAGTGGGTTCTAACGGCACCGTGTATGTCGAAAGTCTTAATTCGTTAGCCGGTATGCCTGGCACATTTCATATCACGCCGTTGGCGGGCGTGCAGTGGCGAGCTTCCCACAATAGCTTGCGGGTTGGCATCACGTCCCATTATTCTGGTCCGTCAGCGGACACCCCTGTGACTTTTCCGGGAACCCCCAGTACCGTCTTGGCCTATCGAACGGCACGGCGCACCGGCCGTGCCTTGACCCTGCTGCCGAGCCAAGGTCATACGCTGTCCATTCCGATATGGACCAACTCCGCCTTGCGGGGTTTGGCCGGATCCGTCACGCCTCATCCCGCACCTAGCGCTTTTCAAGCCGCAGCCCTGTGGTGGCACGCCCTGGTTCACCACCAGAATCGGCAAGCGTGGGCCCTCATGACACCGGCCTTTCGTCAAAACCCCGGCATTTCTGGTGGTGGAGCGGGATCGACAAGCAATTGGGGTGGCTGGGGATCTTTGCGCCGTATGACGAGTTCGACACCGGCTATTTTTCACGAAATTACCAAAACCAGCCAGACTACGCGCTGGGAAAACTTTTCCCGTTGGCATGCATCACCCTATCGAGCCAATATGTACGAGTGGGTTGGCCGGATGTTGGGAGCCAACAGTGGGCAACCGACCATCACCACCCTCACGATTCAGTGCGTTCACACCCCGCAGGGATGGCTGGTGAATGATTTCTCTTACGGTTTTTCCTTCGTGCCTTAACCTTTTATTTACGCCCTGCTTTTAGCAAGCATTGGAGACGGGGTACTTTTCTCAGGAGGTTTTGTTATGCGCTGCATTCTTGCGGAAAAACCCTCCGTGGCCCTCGACATTGCCCGCGCTCTAGGCGGGTTTCAAAAACACAACGGCTACGTGACCGCCGGCTCCGATGCCATTACCTGGGCTTACGGGCACTTGGTCGCCTTGGCCGCGCCGGAATCCTACGATCCGGCGTGGAAGACCTGGGCCTGGACGACGCTCCCCATGTTGCCCGACAAATTTCAATTGCAGCCGATTGCCAAAACGGCGCCACAGCTCGCTATCGTGACGAAGCTTTTGCGCCAGGCTGATCGCATCGTCTGCGCCACCGACGCCGATCGGGAAGGGGAATTGATCTTCCGCTACATCTATACCTTGGCTCAGGTTCGCAAGCCGGTGGATCGGCTTTGGCTGTCGGAGAATACCGTGCCGGCTATTCGCAAGGCTTTGGCCGCTATGCGGCCCGCAGCGGCCTACAATGCCCTGGCCCAGGCCGCGCAGGCCCGGGCGCAAGCCGACTGGCTGGTGGGCTTGAACGCTACCCGCGCCTTTTCCCTGCGCCATGGGCAACCGGGACAGCCCCTTTCCGTCGGGCGGGTGCAAACCCCGACCTTGCACCTCATCGTGGAGCGGGATGCGGCTATCGCCCACTTTCAGCCCGTGCCCTATTGGCAGGTCGTGACCACGTTTCAGGCGGCGGCCGGGGAGTACACCGGCCGCTGGCAGGCGTCTACCGGCGATCAGCCCGACCGGATTCCCACCGAAGCCCAGGCTCAGGCGTTGGCTCAGAAGCTTCCCCCGGGCACCCCGGGCCGCATTGCCCGCATTGAGACCAAGATCGCGCTCATCAAGCCGCCGTTTTTCTTCAACCTCAACGACTTGCAAAAAGAAGCCAACCGTCGGTTGGGGTTGACGGCCCAGCAAACGTTGGACGCGGCTCAAAGCCTGTACGATCAGCATCTGATCAGTTATCCTCGCACGGAAGCCCGGGTTCTCACCCAGGATGTGGCCCGAACGGTCGGAGTCCGGTTGCACGCGTTGTCGGTGGGATTGCCGGCCTTGCGGACTCAAGCCCAGGGAATGCTCACTCAGCGTTTGCCGCGTCTGGTCAACGATGCCGCGGTGGCGAAAGCGGGGCACTATGCCATTATTCCCACTGGGCAGACTCCTGCGTCTCCCCTCTCGGCGCGGGACCAAACCGTCTACGATTTGATTGCCCGCCGTTTTCTGGCGGCATTGTTGCCCCCGGGCCGGGATGAGCGGACGACGATTTGGACGACCGCCGCCGGAGAACAGTTTAAGACCACGGGGACGGTGGTGTTGGATCCCGGCTGGCGAGCGGCTCAGACTCCGGAAGACGCTACGGCTCACAGAGACTCGCCGGAATCCGAAACGGCTTCCCCGGATGACGATTCGGCAGCGGATGATCCCTTGCCGTCAGGCTTGCAAGATGGGGATGCTGTGACGGTCGGCGACACCACCGTGGCCGGCAAACAGACGAAGCCTCCGGCGCGGATGACCGACGCCGGCTTGTTGGCCTTGATGGAAAAGCACGGGCTGGGCACTCCGGCCACCCGCGCTCGGATTCTGGAAGTGTTGTTGGCCCGCGAATATGTCCGCCGCGATAAGAAGGCCCTGGTGTCGACGGAAAAAGGCCAGCACCTCTTGCAGGTGTTGCCGGAGATTTTGCGCGCGCCGGATCTCACCGGGGAATGGGAGGCCCGCTTGGAAGCCATTGCCACCGGACAGGAAAATGCGGCCGCCTTTCTGGCCGACATTCACCATCTGACCCGGGACGTGGTGGAAGCGGCCCGCACTCAAACCCGGGAGGTCCTGGCAGCCCCCCGTACCTTGGGACCCTGTCCGGTCTGCCACCAAGGCGAGATTCTGCAGGGCCGCAAAGCCTGGGGCTGCTCCCGCTGGAAAGAAGGGTGCACGTTCACCATATGGAAGACCGTGGCCAGTAAAAAATTAACCGAAAACCAGGTTAAAACCTTGCTCAGCGGCCGGCCCACGACAGTCCTCAAGGGATTTAAGAGCAAAGCCGGCAAAGCGTTCGATGCCCGATTGAAACTCCAAGACGGCAAGGTCGTCTTCGTGTTCGCCAACAAAAGCAAACCGGGATCATGAAGATGGGCCGGCGCATAGTAACCCCCGCGCTCGCGGGGGTGTGGTTATGACCGATTCGGAAGCGCGTGCGCCTTATCAGCCGGCCTTCCGGATAGGCCGTCATCTCTTTGGAAAGGATTTGATAATCATGTCGCGATTGATCGTCCGCACAGCCCATGTGGATCACGCCCGCTTTTACGTCGGATCCGCCCGGTGGCGAACCAGTCTCACCGGAATTGTGGCGCCCCTCGTGCCGCTGCTGGACGCCGGGGTCGCGCCCTGGCCCCAGGTCTTTCTCCGCCCTTATGGGATCGGAGCTCGCATTTGGCCCTCCTGGATTGCCTGGTTGCTAAAAGCCCAGGACGCCCGCTGTTTTTGGTGTCATACCCCAATGGCATCCGACGCCTCCACCGTCGAACATGTGTTGCCGTATAGCGGCCGCCTCTGGCCTCAAATCGACGGGATTAGCCAATTGCTGAGCCTCCGGCTCAGCCATCAGGAATGTAATCAGGCGTATGCCGCCTGGCGCGGACAACAATCCGTCCGCAAACTGCGCCGCATGGATGACCGCCTGCTTCGTCTTATCCGCCAACAAATTGCGTCCCATCCGATTTTCGTCTTGTATGCCTATCGGCAACATTCCCCGGAGCATGAAGCGTGGCCCGCGGCCCATCGTGATTCCTCCCGCCTACCGGCGGGGGAGCGTCTCACCCGGTTTTAACATTCACCACGAAAGGAGAGGATTCGGATGTTTACGGATCCCGACACCCCGCAGGACCTGGTGACACCCTGTCCGGTGTCTACGTCGGACTTGCAAAAGCAGAAATATGAGCAGGAACTGGCCGGGCCGAGCAAGTTTGATCCGCACGAGATCCGGCTATCGGAGGCGGGCCAGTGTCCGCGCCGGCAAACGCTGCGCGCTTTGGGCTTTGTGCCGACTCCGCCCACGCTCCGGGAAATGGCCATCTTCGAAACCGGCCACCTGGCGGAAGAGCGGATTACGGCCTTGTGGGAACAGCGCTATCCCGGACAGACAGAACGGGAAGTGCTGGTGCAAACGGAATTCGGCGTGGGCCATATTGATCTCTGGGTGCCCCCGGCAGCGCGGCTGGTCGAGTGCAAAACCACCACTGAGAAGCGGTTGAAAGATTTGCCGCTGTCCAGTCACGTGGCGCAGGTCACCATGTATTTGCACTTCTGGGGCAACGCCCGCCAGGCCACCGCCGAGATTAGCTACCTGATCAAGGAAACCGGCGAGA
>JAJZXC010000129.1 GCA_021846365.1 Bacillota bacterium
TAGAGAGCAGGTTCTTTGGTGCTTTGAAATTCCAGGTGGAGAATTTCGCCCGTCGCCGTTTCCAGCACGATATCCGTCAGCGTTTGGCGGACAATCACACGGGGTAATTCCGTCGGCAACGCCCGGACCACCGTTGGTTGCAAAATCCCCAAGACCTGCAATACCTCCCCGGCGCAGGCCGAGGTCAGGTATTTGGCGACAATATCTTGACCATTGCGGGGGATGCGAATACGCATAAACGTGAGCCTCCCATGACCATTTTAGCGCGAACGCGGGTGTGCGACAAGCACACAGCCGCTCCCCAAGATCATGCGCGGCCACCATAGTGCCAGAAGTCGAGCCGAAACATCGGAAGACGGGAAAATGCTTGCTGACCATCACGTTCTTGCTTCCATGCTCAAGGGCAGTTGGTGTTCAGCGCCGATCCGCAAGACGTGCATACCACGAGCGTCCTACCCGTACGTCACATCCGCCCCCCTTGACACGTCGTGGTCCTGCAAGACACTTTCGGTTCCAGCACCGCCATCGACCGCCTGCACGGCGCGATCTCGGTCCTGAAGCCTTTCATCAAAAGCGGCCGGGTTAAGGTTGTCTTCAACCAGTCGGCCAATTTTGCCACCAACATCTCGCAACAAATGATGTCCGAGTTCCTGACCAAGGATTCCAACGTGCAGTTGGTGATAGCCGGTAACGATGCGATGGCTCTGGGGGCGATTACCGCCATTCAAAACGAGCACCTGCCATTAGGCAAACGGATCTTGGTGGTGGGTGCCGACGCGCAACCTCAGTCTCTTACCGATGTTGCCAATGGCACCCAGCTCGAGACCCTAACCCATGCACCATTCGCTGAGGCTTACTGGGCGGTCGAGGCCATGGCCAACTACCTGGCCACCATATCGTTCCCCCAGCGCGATTTAAACAGCGCGACATCATTATTCCCATGACCCTGGTTACCAAGGCTAACGTCCACAAGATATCGACTTGGGGCACACCGCGCGTCATTCCCCGCTTGCCGTACGGTCGTTCATTCCCGCATCCCGTGCACTAGGCGGAAAGCGGAGGTCCAGTGCACGTTTTCCTGCGCTTTCCGGCGGCGCTCAGCGTCCCGTTGGTACTTATGGGCGGAGCCTCCGCCGGCCTCTTGGTCGGGGTGCTGGTAACCAAAGGGAAAATCCGAGCTGTGCAATTCACTGCGTTAGCGAAATAAGGCGTCGGCACGGAGGAATTTTTGCCTCGTATACCGAATGGGGAACGAAGTTCGCACCGACTTGGAGGATGGGTAGGGATGGCCTTGAAAGGTTTGATTTTGGCCGGCGGGACCGGATCGCGGCTTCGTCCGTTGACCTACACCGGGGCCAAACAATTGTTGCCAGTTGGGAACCGCCCCATTTTGTTTTATGCTGTCGACGATATGGTCCGGGCCGGCATCACCGAGATTGGCGTCGTGGTGGGAGAAACCGGACCGTTGGTGCGGGATGCGCTGGGTGACGGCACACGATTCGGCTGCCGATTTACCTATTTGCCGCAAGCCTCTCCGCTGGGTCTCGCCCATGCCGTCAAGATTGCGCGTCCGTTTCTCGGCAGCCAGCCGTTTCTCATGGTGTTGGGCGACAACCTCCTGCGTGGGGGAGTCGCGTCCCTGGTGGAGCGTTTCGCGGCCACCCGGCCGGCGGCGGCCGTGCTGTTGACCCGAGTTGACGACCCTCGGCAGTTCGGGGTGGCGGTGGTCGAGTCTGGCCGCGTGGTGCGGCTGGTGGAAAAACCGACCGAGCCGCCCTCGAACCTGGCTCTGGTAGGGGTGTACTGCTTTGATGCAGAGGTGCATGAGGCGGTGGCCCATCTCGAGCCTTCATGGCGGGGAGAACTCGAAATCACCGACGCCATCCAATGGCTGTTGGACCACGATCAGGCGGTGGACGCGGCCGAGGTGACCGGGTGGTGGAAGGACACGGGAAGACCGGAGGATGTGCTGGACGCCAACCGCCTGATTTTGGAAGATCTTGAGCCACGGTTGGAAGGCAGCGTTGACGGCGAATCGCAGCTCACTGGGCGGGTGACGGTGGAGGCGGGGGCGCGGATAGAACGCAGCACGCTCCGGGGTCCGGCCATCATTGGCAAAGATGCTGTCATCGTGGACAGCTACGTGGGACCCTATACCTCGATAGGTGACGGGGTGGAGCTCCGTGGAGTGGAGATTGAGCTCAGCGTAGTGTTGCCGGAAAGTCGTTTGGAAAACATCGAGGGACGCATCGACCAAAGCTTGATTGGGGGCCGGGTGACCGTGCGCGGCCGTCGGGGCCGCCCGCATACGGTGCGGCTGGTGGTTGGCGATCAAAGTCGAATCGAAATTTAAGCTTGGGCGCTTTGGCGCCATACGAGGCAGGGGGGGTCAGATTTGAGCCAAATTGGGCAAATCGAAGGAGTAAAGATTAAGCCGCTGGTCCGCCATCCCGACGACCGGGGTTTTTTCGAGGAGATTCTGCGTGACGATGATGACCTGTTGCGCCGATTCGGGCAGGCTTCTCTCTCGATGAGCTATCCGGGGGTTATTAAAGCCTTTCATTACCATGAGCAGCAAGACGATTTATGGTTTTTCCCGGTCGGCTCCGCCCAGGTGGTATTGTACGACCTGCGTTCAGCCTCGCCCACCGAGGGTGTGACCCAAGTGCTGTATCCGGGAGAGGACAACCCCCTGCTCATCGTGATCCCCGTCGGCGTGGTTCACGGCTATCGCGTGCTGGGATCAAAGCCGATGATGATCGTCTACTTTACCACCGAATCGTACCGACCGGACCATCCGGACGAAAAGCGGCTGCCGTGGAACGATCCGACGATTGCCTTCGACTGGACGACACAATATCGCTGAATGGCGGAAACGGGAGGACACGCCATGCGTGTGCTGATCACGGGTGGTTTGGGGTTCATAGGTTCTGCGCTGGTCCGGCGGTTGTTGGACGGCGAGCGCGAAATCGAGGTTATCAACGTGGATTGCCAAACTTACGCCGGCAATCCGGCTAATCTCGTCGGCTATGACCGCAACCCCCGCTACCAATGGGTGCGGGCCCAGATTCAGGACAGTGCGGCCATGGCTGCGCTGCTCAGCCGGCAGCAGGTCGATGCCATCATCAACTGCGCGGCGGAATCGCACGTCGACCGCTCGATTCACAATCCCGAGCCCTTCATCGCGACCAACGTGCTGGGGACGGAAGTGCTATTGCACTATAGCCGCCGGTATGGCGTCGAGCGCTTTCTTCAGATGTCCACCGATGAGGTGTACGGGAGTCTCGATCTGGACCAAGGCGTGTTTACCGAGCAGACCCCGCTCAACCCCTCCAGTCCGTATTCCGCCGCCAAAGCTTCGGCCGATCTGCTGACTTTGGCCCATCACCGGACGTACGGTCAGGGGGTGGTGATTACGCGCTGTTCGAATAACTTCGGCCCCTTTCAATATCCGGAAAAACTTATTCCCCTCTTTGTCACCAACGGGATTGAAGGAAAGCCCTGGCCGCTTTATGGAGACGGCCGCAACGTGCGCGACTGGATTTTCGTCGAAGATCACGTCGAGGCAGTGTGGGAAGTCCTCCGACGGGGAGAGGCGGGCAGTGTGTACAACATAGGCGCGCGCAACGAGCATTCCAACCGTGAGGTGGCAGAGACCCTTTTGCGATGGATGGAATTGCCCGCGGGCCAGATTGTGGCGGTCGACGACCGCCTCGGCCACGACCGCCGCTACGCCATTGACCCCGGTCGGATAGAGCGCGAACTGCAGTGGAGTCCCCGTCATGGCTGGGATGAAGCCCTGCGGCAGACGGTTGAGTGGTACCGTGCCCACCCTCAATGGTGGCAACCGCTGAAAGCGGCGACCGCTCCCACCGCGTAATCCGCCGCCGGCTGATGAGTAGACGGTGGCGTTGGCGGGCCTATAGATGGAGCTTCCGGCGGTGTGCTACGATAGGGTGGGAAGTCACAGTTCTGAACATAGCGGGAGGTTGAAAGCATCCGATGACCGCAGCACATATCGCCGATACAGCAAAACTGGCCAATGGCGTACTGATGCCGTGGTTTGGGCTGGGGGTATGGCGCACGGCGCCCGACCAGGTGGAGGCGGCCGTCAGCGCCGCTTTGGAAGCCGGTTACCGCCATGTGGACACGGCAGCCCTGTACGCCAACGAAGAGGGGGTCGGGCGAGCCATTCGCAGCAGTGGAATTCCCCGCCCGGAAATCTTCGTGACCAGCAAGGTTTGGAACTCCGATCAGGGATACGACCGTACCTTGCGCGCCTTTGCGGCTAGTCAAGCTCGCCTGGGTCTCGGCACCGTCGATCTCTACTTGATCCACTGGCCGGTGCAAGGCAAATACCGGGAGACTTGGCGGGCCTTGGAACGCCTGTACGACGAAGGTCAGGTGCGGGCAATCGGCGTGTCCAATTTTCAGATCCATCATCTGCAAGATTTGGCGTCGGTTGCCCGCGTTCAGCCGATGGTCAACCAGGTCGAACTTCACCCCTTGCTCAGTCAGGGGCCGCTGTGCGCATTTTGCGCTGGCAACCGGATTCAGATGGAAGCTTGGAGCCCATTGATGCAGGGGAATCTTGCGCATCCCGTGATCGAGGCCTTGGCCCGCAAATACGCCAAAACCAATGCTCAGATTGTTCTGCGCTGGGAACTTCAGCGCCAAATCGTGACCATTCCGAAATCCGTGCACCGCGAGCGCATCGTAGAAAATGCCCAGGTTTTTGATTTCGAGCTGGCTCCCCAAGATATGGAAGCCATCGACGGCATGAACCAAGACCGTCGGCTTGGCCCCGATCCGGATAACTTCGACTTCTAGACCGGGTGCGATTTAGGTCTGAGGGGGCTTTGCACCGGATGCGGCGGCGGTCAGAGCCCCTTGATCTGTGCTCAGAGACCAAAAAAAATAGTTAGGGTCGAATTCGTCCTCCCCTAACGGCAAGAGATGCACCGACGATCCATCGACCCAGCCGACCGCCCGCGCGCGATCGGGATCGGTCTGCCAGATCCTGCCATATAGAGGACCGGGCGGCCCCTTATGTTCTATTCTTAGCGCCCGCTCCACTTGCGTCACTTGGATTTGCTCGCGGTGAAATCCGGTCAGGTCCATGGTGTGAAACAATTCGTTGGCCTTGACGAAGGCAAGCAGGTAAAGCTGCTCGCTCGGAAGTTGCACCTGAGTCTCGTAAAGCTTTAGCGTCCTCAGTTTGAATTCGCGGGCGGCGAGCGTCATCGGCCACGCCAACCAGCCCGGCTCACTAGCTAAGTCGGCGGGAGGCACCAGCTGAAAGCGAGGATGGTGGCCGAGCGGCGCTGGCCACTCCCCCCAGTGGGTCAGGTAGCTAAGTGCCCGCATGGGGCAGCGACAGGCGCTGGTCCAGATTGCGGCTGCGGCGAGAACATAGCCGCTCCAGTGGTCGCGGTGCCAATCGTGGGGTGAGGGGATAACAATCCACTCCGGGGCGAAGGTTTCGATGTGGCGGGCTAGGGTCGTCACCGCATTCCAAAATGGGTCGACCGAGCCTGCCGGGGTAGTGCGCAAAAGATCGGCCAGCTTGCCGTCAGGCAGGTTTAGCGCGTGCACTCGCCCGGGTGCAAGACCCAAATGAGTCGAGAAGCGGACGGATTCCGCCAACCGGGCCTCAGCGAACGGAATCGGCGAACGTCGGGCCCAGCGCCGTTTGGCGCCAACGAAAGCGGCACCATCGGTGAGAATGACCACTGAGGCTGCGGCGCCGCCCTCGACAGCGGCGTGCAACAAACCTGCCGTGCCGATCCATTCGTCATCCGGATGGGGAGCCACAACCAGCAGACGACCCGGTACGGCGCTGGGATCCAGGATTTCCACCGAAGGGGGCAGAAACGGTCGGCGCCGGATGGGTGCCACCATGGCGTTAACGTGGCGCCTCAGCGAAGGCAGGGTTGGCATGGAAAGTTACCGAAGCCTCCTTTCGGGGAATGCCTAGAAGGTCGACCAGGCGACATGGTACAGTGACAACAGAGACAACGACGGTAGAGTTTCGACAAAGATAGGAGCTTGTCCTCCATCTAATCGATGCAAACCAGCTTTCACCCATCCATCGTACCAGCAAGGGGTAGATACGCCAATGCGACCTCCAGCGGCACTGCACATCGCGGTTATTTCCCGCACGACGGGAATGCACGGGGTAGGAGGCCTGGAACGTCACACGGATGAGTTGACGGCCACACTCGCCGCCATGGGTCACCAGGTTGTGCTGGTGACCACGACGGTGCCCCCGGCCGTCTTGACGGCCGATCGCCCCGAACAGGTGATCTGTCTTCCCGGTACCCGCCCGCGCCGCTACACGCGGGCCTGGCTGACTAATTTGCTTCCCATCTTGCGGGAATTGCACGGCGCCGAGCCATTCGACCTGATTGTCAGTCAGTCCACGGCGGCGCATAGCGCCTTAAACTGGATTCTCGGCACCAGGGTGCCCTTGGTTTATATTCTGCATGGCTCGGCGCTGGAAAATGCACGCCATCTGGCCGGTCGCCGTGACTTCAAATCCGCGCTCCGGCGTATTCGAGCCCGTCGCCACTGGCGCCAGAACGCGCGCCTCATCCCGCGCGTGCCCCGTGTGGTCACCATTAGCCGTCGCCTGGAGACCAGTTGGCGCGAGGCTTTAGACCTCGGCCCCGACCAGTTGATTACGTTGGAGAATCCGGTGGCCGAGGGGTTTCGTCCTCTCGCTGCACCCGCCCGCCAATTGCTGCGGGCCGAACTGGGATGGCCGTCCGAGACCATGGCGGTGGGGTACGCGGGCCGTATCGACCCTGAAAAGGGTATTAGCGTGTTGCTCGACTGGATCCGAACCCCCGCCGCGGTTGGCTGTAAGTTGGCCATCGCCGGGGCCGGTTCGCCCCGCCTGGTGCAGCGGATTCAACACGCGGCCGCCGCAGGCGGGGCGGTGGATTTTTTTGGTCGGCTGCACGGCCCGGAACTAGTTGCTTTTTATCAACGGTTGGACGTGTTTGTCCTACCCAGCGCTTATTTTGAGGGGTTGCCGATGGCCATGTTGGAGGCGATGGCCTGCGGCGTGCCGGTGGTGGCCTACGCCACCGGCGGGGTGGCTGAATTTTTTCGGGCCGCCCAGGGGGCGGGAGGCATTTTGGTCGACCCGGGCGATGTGCGTGGATTGAGTCGTGGGCTCCAACAACTGCGGGAAGATCCGCTGAGACGGCAAGCGTTGGGCGAAGCGGCGGCGGCGCTGACCGAAGGCCGTCGCTGGCCGGTCTGGGTGGCCAGACTATTGGAATTTGCCCTCCACTGAAGACCCGCAAGGCTTGGTGCCTATCACCCCGGGTAGGCAAAGTGGCTCTTGCACAAAAGCTGTTAAAGAATCTCCGATAGAAACGCTGATGATTCTTTTCGAGCTTTTTGCGCTGTTCGGAAACCTTGACACGTCCCCGATATATCGTCATAAGTGGTCCACGCGAGGCCTTCGGCCCAGGGCTGGGCGTCCTCGTCTTGTGCAGGATCCCCTTCGGCCACCACGGCGGCGTCCACCCGCTGGCCGGCCTGGTGAATGACCGCCATCCGAGCCCGCGCGGCGTGCTGGCGTTGCGCCATGGCGTCCCGCTGTTGCCGCAGGTAGGCCGCGTCGATCGGGCGGCCCAGCTGCTCCTCGAGGGCCTGGCAGGCCGCCACCTGGGCAGCCGTCCAGCCCTCCGCCTGCCGGGTCGCCGCCCGGGCCTGGATGGCCTGCACGACCCTTTCCCCTTCCGCCTTTTTGGCCCGCACGTGGGTCAGCGCGACGACGACCTGCTGCTGGGCGGCCACCGCCCGATTCCCGTCGCCGCGCTCGGTGGCGATGCCCCGGCGCTCCAAATAGAATCGGATCGCGGTGCTTCGTCTGCCCAGTGATCGGTGGCGGGTCCCCGTCCAAGATCCCGGAAGGTCAGGGCTCGGCGGCCCCCCGCGAGACTCCGGACGGGTTAACCGTCCGAGAAGGGAGCGGACGATGAAAAAACAGAGTCCCGGCGCGGAGCGCCAAGAGTGGTATCGGCAGCACCATCCCCAACTGAATCTCACGCTGCAGAACGCGGAAGAGCGGCAACAAATTTGGGCGGCGTGTTGGGAAACGCAGCAGACCCCGCACCAGGTGCTGTTGGCCTGGGCCGCGCAGGTCTTGGCGATGAGCCCTAGCCCCCGTCAGGGCGTTAGGCACAGCGGTCGGCGCGAGGCCGGAGCGACAGCGGACTGAGGAAATGGGCCGTCACTAATGACGGCCCATTTTTCACCGGCCACGACCTCCCGAATACCACCAGACCGAGCGGGGGCGGCCCGCCGTCGGGCGACGTATCCATGAATGGGACCGAGGCCGTCTCCCATGCATCGGCCATTTTCCACCGAATGGCCCTGACGGTTCGAGGGAATGGATGGGCGTCGGTTCGACGGGATATCGGATTCCACCGTACTGCGCGGGCCTCGGATCCAGTCGTGAGGCCCCACGGCCGGGCAGGATCCCCGCATGGATGGAGCCGTTGATGCACCCCCATCCGGATCGGCTGACCGCTGGGGTTGAATATCGATGTGGGGGAACCGGAACGGGCCGTCACCAGTGACCGCCCGTTTGTGTCGGGCAAGATCTCCCACCTGCTCTAGCCCACAACCGCTATTTGAAACCTGCTCAAACTTACCCACAAGGCAAAAGCCGGTTTCAATTGGGATTCTTCGCTCTTTCGCAGGCCGCAGTTTTGCTCCTAGCCGTCTCCGGCTCATCCCCATCCTGCTTTGGGGTATGCGTGGATATAGCGTCTACTGACGCTAATCCGCAGGGTCGGAACCGCAACCTCGAAAGTCCTGCCGGTAGCCGTGGCGGTTCCCATCATCAGAAAGCCCCCAAGCGGCTTCCCTCCGGTACTGAGCTTCCTTCCGGCGACAGGGGGGATTTGGCCCCCGACCGCTGCCTTCTTGCCTGTCCCGTCCCCTTGCGGGTAAAGCGGGCACCTACTCTGGTACTCCGTGCGATACCCTAAAGGATACCTGTGCACGGCGGATTTCCCAGGGCAGTTTCCCCTTGGCCGGTCACGCAGTCCGGTAGCTGGCTTGCTCCGGCGGGGAACATCCCCGCCATGAACTTGCCCATATTAATATAATACGAGTAAGCGTAGATAATGTCAAGGCAAACTGTTAAAGCCCCG
>JAJZXC010000130.1 GCA_021846365.1 Bacillota bacterium
CATGGCGAACTCTCAATATGGCCGTCTGAATGGCCAAAGTTGAATGTCGCAAAAGCGAAGCGAGCCAAGGCCTCCAAGGATCGTCGGCGCCTGAATCGAGCGTGATCTGGGGGTGCGAAACTCAAGTTCCTATTGTGAGCAAGCTTGTTCGCCCGACAGAGCGCTGGTGTATGGTGGGAAGCCATCACGGGAGCACGCTGCGGTCCCGGAAAGAACGAACAATTTGCAATTCCGGTCCGCTAAGGTCTCCCAGAGGGCAGAGCGGTTCGGCGCAGTCGCTGAGGATTCACTGAAAACCGAGGGGAAACGTACAAATAATGTCGTTTAGGTGAGAAAATCTATAAGTATGAAGCGGACTTAGGAGCATCCGGAGGGGAGGTCGAGGTACCATGGCAGAAGCCGCAATAGGACTGGTGCTCGTTGAAGCGATGGCGCGTTATCCTCAACGACCCTATCTGATGTCCGAAGATGAGGCTGAATTGCAGACCTACGGCGGTATGCTAAGACAGATCGAAAAACGGAGTACTTTGCTCAGCCGAGCGGGAATTCAGGCAGGAGACCGGGTGGGCATCAGTCTTGGTCGCCCACAAGAATTTGTGACGGCTTGGTTGACCGTTTTGGCCATGGACGCGGTAGCCGTGCCCTTAGACCAGGCCGCCCCCGCCGCCGACCAAATTCGCACGCTGAAGACGAGTGGAGCCAGATTTCTAATTTCCGATGACGCTGGCTTTGACGTGCCACCTGCGGTTGGCCGGGTGGCCTGGAACCTGTCTAGGGCCGACTTAGTGAGGGCGCCTTTGGGCCCTCGTTTGACGCGCGCGGACCAGGGGGCCGGGGTCATTTTGCTGACCTCGGGCACCACCGGGGATCCCAAGCCGGTCGGTTTGCCCATCCGGGCGTTATTGCGCACCGCCTCGGAAGTCGTGGCCGTGCATCGCCTGACGGCCGAAGACGTGGGATATTCACCCTTGCCCCTATTTCATATCAACGGCGAGGTGGTTGCCGTCCTGGCCACGCTGCTGGCGGGCGGCTCGCTTATCGTCAGCGACCGCTTCCATCTCGGGAGATTTTGGCCGACCGTAAATCGCGAGCGGCCTACCTGGCTCAACTTAGTCCCCTCGATCTTAAAGGTGCTGGCCAACCATGATGAAGATCCCGCGGACGTGAGCCGGATACGCTTTATTCGTTCGGCTTCGGCTCCCTTGCCGGTGGCAACCCTATCGGCTATTGAACGGCGTTGGAATATCCCGGTGATTGAAACCTATGGATTGTCCGAAGCCGCCAGCCAGATTGCGGCTAATCCGTTACAGGGACGCCGCCCCGGTTCCGTCGGCAAGCCAACCGGCGTACAAATTCGCATTGTCGACGAACTGGGCGCCTGCTTGGGGCCAGACCAAGTGGGCGAAGTCGAAATTCGGGGTGAGGCAGTGATTGACCCGGGGTGGGGACCAAATCGTTGGGCGATAGAGAAATATCATCGCGGATGGTATCGCACCGGAGATTTAGGGATGTTTGACAAGGACGACTATCTTTACTTGCAAGGGCGGCTAAGAGAACTCATTAACCGGGGGGGGGAGAAGGTCTTCCCGCGGGAAGTAGAAGAAATCATCCTTGAGCACCCGGCCTTGGCCGATTGCGCGGTGGTGGGCAGGCCGCATGAGATGCTGGGCGAAGAGCCGGTAGCCTTTGTGGTTATGACCCAGGCGTTTTCTGGCGACGTGGCGACGGTTACCGAGGAGCTAACTCAGTTGGTCGCTGCCCGATTAAGCCGTTTCAAGTGGCCCGCGCAGTATTTTGTGGTCAACGCCCTGCCCAAAGGAGCCACCGGCAAGGTGTCACGCAACTCCCTGCGACGTCGTCTGGTAGGCATTGAATCGTAACTCGCAAAAGGGGGGTGCGGAGCTTGGCTTCACCCAAGGGGCGTTCATACATCTATGCCATTGACTTTGTGCGCGCTGGCACCATCATCGGGGTGGTGATGGTTCACTCCGTGCGCTTTGCCTTGGCGGCTTCCGCCCCGCTGTGGGGTGGTTTGCTGCAAATGTTTTTGCAATACGGACGCGAGAGTTTCATGGTCGTGACGGGATTTGTTCTCGCCCACCAATATCTCGATCGCCAACCCAATTGGTGGAGCTTTTGGTCCCGCCGTTATCAGGCCGTATTGTTTCCCTACCTGGTCTGGCTGGCTCTCTTTGTCGCCATGTCGTATCCCTTGTGGCCGCTGATTCCGTGGTTCAAGGAGTATGTGCGGGTTTTGCCGACCGGAAACGGCCACCTCTATTATTTGGTCCTGACCATGGAGTTATACGTGGTCGCTCCCCTCTTTCTGGCTCTGGTGGCCTGGGGACGGCGCCACCCCTGGACGCTGGCTAGCTTCGCCGTGATCTGGGAATTAGGCAGTTGGACGCTCGCCGGGTATCTGGGGGAGCGGAGTTTCGCTCCCCAGATGCTGGTCATTACGTACACCGGGTATTTTCTGCTCGGAGGCTTGGCCGCCGCCCATTGGAGCCATGTCCGCACCTGGGCCAAGGCTCACGCCGCGATGGTATCGGCCCTGGTGGTGGCCGGGTTGGTCCTGATGGCGGGCGTTTACGGCGCCGATTGGGCCTGGAAACACTCATTGGGGTTTGCCACCAACGTCTTTCAGCCGGTCTCGGTGGTCTACAGCCTCATCATCACGCTTGGGCTGTTTACCGCTGGTACCTGGTTCGAGGGTGCACGCGATAGGCGGCCGACATGGGACGTGTGGGTGCGCAGAATAGGCAACGCGTCGTTCGGCATCTATCTCGTGCATCCCATTTTCGTTCATGGCTGGCTGGACTTCACCGGTCCCTCCGCACTGGCCATCAACCCGTGGCTGAATACCCTGTTAACGGCCCTAGTGGCATTGAGCATGAGTCTGTTGACCATCTCTTGGTTGCAGGGGCGCGCGCGGTTGGCATGGCTGGTTGGCAAGCCGCGTACGGTGGTGGGAAGGCTTCGCCGTGTGGCTGCCCAATCACCGAAATCGTCGACCTTGACCGGTTGAGAGGGGGGCAGGCAAAATGACAATCTCCCGTCGGACGCAGATATTTGCCGGAGTTTTGATCGCATCGGCGTCAGTTGGGCTACGCACTACCGTTCGAGCCGAGCCGGTAACGACTCAGCCGAATGTCCTCATCATTGGCGGCTCGGCCGCCTTCGGCTGGCACGATGTGACTGGCCAAGGGTTCGTGGTGCGGGGACTGCGGGGATGGAGCCAGGTTCCTCTGCGTTTTGAAAATCGCGCCGTGCCAGGCGCGACGGTGAAAAACCCCATCATCACCCAAAATTACTATACCTGGCTGAAAACCTACCACCCCACCATCGTTGCCTTGCAGTGGGGACTGCTCAACGACCTTCGGGTGGGCACGCCATGGACAAAAGTGCTGGGCACCATCCGCGAGGAAATTTTACAAGCGCTGTCGCAAAATGCGGTGGTGTTCATTATTACCCCCCCGGCAACCCGGCCCACCTATACCATCAATCAACAAAGCGAGCCGCGGTTGGCCGAAGCGGAAATAGCGATGGCGCAAAGCCTAGACAGTCCGAACGTCTATGTGTTAAACGTGCTCCAGCGGATGAAGGCGTGGCTCAAAGCCCATCACCAGACCTATGTGCCGTATATGGCGGGGCTGTGGGACCCTAACACCAAGGGCCATATTCTGGCGGGTCGACTCTTGACCGAAGCCCTGCAAAAGAAGCTCCCCGGGGGCACATCAACTTTTCATTCAACTGGAGAGTTTACCCCCGGATTAATCTATCAAGCTACGTCAGCCGGATTGCCTCGCCTCACGGGCTTAGCCAGTAATGCGCCAGGCGGCGGGCAGGGCCATCGCAGCTAGAGACAATTTGAAGGCTTCGCCGGGTATGAATGGCAAGAGGCCGAAGGCGAGCACGTGAGAAAATCCCACGTAAAGTCCTAGCCACGGCAAAGCAATCGCAAAGAGCACCAATTCGCCAGCTGCCATGGCCGCCCATGAGCGGCCCCAGCTTCGGCCCCAGCCGCGCTCATTGAGCCAACCAACAACGAGTGCCATGAGGACGAAACCCAACAAATAGCCGCCGGTGGGTCCCACCGGCAGGCCGTGGGCGGCACCGGCGAATACTGGCAGACCGATGGCTCCCTCGGCCAAGTAGAGCAAAATACTCAGCGCCCCTAGATTTGCCCCCAGGACTCCCCCAACCAGTAGCACGCCTAGAGTTTGGCCGGTGACGGGAACCGGCGTGAAAGGAAGGGGGAGGCTGAACTGGGCGAGCAAGGCTACCAACAGACTCCCCCCCACGACCAGCATAGCCTGCCGGGCGGGATTGAGCGAACGCTGGCCGAGCCAGTGTTCGACCAGGGATTTGGGCGCAACGGGTAATCCGTTCACACCATCATCTCCTTCAGCGTGTGGTCAGGACTCGCGATACCTCGCTTAGAATGCGTGCAATTCCGGCTTCATTATGCGATGGTAGTGTACGACATTGGCGGAGTCTTGCAAACTCCCTGCCGGCCGGCAGACGAAAGGGACGGCCTAGAGCCGACCGCGGGCGGTGAGCCCAGGGGCAAAATCAATCCGGACGGCAAAAAGAGGACTTGCGGTTCGGGTTGGCTCGCGGTCAGCGTTAACCGCCGTGATTTCAATGCCGCCGGCAGGCCACCTTTCCGCATCCCCTTGACGTGCAGGCCGAGATTGCGCCGATCCGCAACGAGTGGGGATCGAGATCGCCGAGGCAGCGTGCGGTCATCATCAAAGTGGACCGCAGTCGGATTGGCCGACGCGCTGGTCGATGAAGGGGTACTCCGCGAGTTTGCAGGTATCGACGCCAAATCCTTTACCTTGATCATTGCGACCCGACGCGTTTTGGCGAGGGTGCCGCCTGGCCCTGCTGAAATGCCAACTGGATATGTGACGGGCGGCGCCGTCGGTGTTAAAAGCCGGGTTGGCTCAGCACGAGCTATGGTCGGGCTTGAACCCGCGGTCGGCCAATGCCGACGATTGGGCAGAGCATGCACCGCCCTATTTCGGGCCCTGCCTTCGGCCTGCTACTGGTTTATGTGGCGCACGCAGGACGCACGGCAGACCTTGGCAGCGACCCCTCCGGCCCGACGGTCGGGAGACAACGCTGGCGGGGAGCCAATTGGACCACACTACTACCGTCGGCACCGCCGCATCCAAGGCCTTGCGTGGTAAGAGCCGTAGTGTGCCGTTATTCACGAAAACTTCCTTAACCACAATGCCGCCAATGCATTACGTACACCAAAACTGGGGATGGCTTAGGCTTGGTGGGGAACCACTCGACCTGCGCCTTATCTGAGGACGCCAGTCGGGGCGGCGGTCACGGTTCTCGCCGAGAGCGGGCGGAGGTCGCAATAGTCCAAAAACTCAGGGTGGCTACTGACCCCGCCATCACGGCTGAGGTAATCCAATCCGAAGCGGTGAGCCGGTAGCCGACCCAGAAGGGGGCAATCAACACCCAAACGGCGGCCAAAAAGATGGTAAAAGCCACCACCCCGGCGAAAATGCCACGTGGCCCCCGATTCATGGTTTCGACGCCTCCTTTACCCCTGGCCCCGGGGAAGCGGCCGATGCTTGGGGCGAGGTCTTTGATTCAAGATCGCGCAGCAGCGCGGTGGCCAAAAGCACAAGTCTGTCGTCAGCCAAGGGGTCGGGATCAGGGCCGGCGGCGGGGAGATCATCGGCCTGGCAGGCGGTGACGGGCGGCGGTGGTTTGGTTGCGGCATAGGCTTCGAGAGCGCCAAGCAGGACAAGGATTAGGCCGGTGACAACGTGGGTGGTGGTGTCGTGGCTCCATGGGGCGCTCGGGGATTGTTCAGCCAATACCCACGGACTTACGCCGAGCCATACGCCGGCTATGACGGCGATAAAGGAGAGGGCCAACAACGGCAGTCGCTCGCGGTTCACCATAGGGCGCTTTACGTTCCTTTCCTGTCGGCCTAGCGGGAGGGTGACCCCGCCTGCTAGCCGATTAGCTAGAATTGAAAGACTTCAGTCGGTCGACAGCGCGCGAGCCCGTCGGGCTGGCGGCAATGGCCGCGGCTTGGCGGCATCAAGCGCTTCGGGAGCAGAGTCAAGGAATTGTTCCAGTAGGCGCCTTGAAACGTGCACGGCAAGTTCCCGTTTAATGGGGTCAGGGAATCGTTGCTCTTGTACTGCCAACCCCAGCGCCACGCCCAACACACCTCGCTTGGTGCGTTGGGCGAAGTCAGACGCCGGTTCGGGGGTGTTATGAGCTTTGCGCAAGGGAATCTCCCGGAGACCCCAGGAGAGTATGAAAGCCAGCAGCAGCAACCCAGCGCCCATCAGGAACACGCGTTCGGTTCCCATGGCCAGCGCTGTTCGCACGCCATGCATCAATTCACGGGCGAGTCGGGCGCCGTCCGGTCCCAACCGCCCAAAGAGGCGGGCCAGTTGGCGGCCAGCGGAAGGACTTAGCAGCACCGAAGGGTTGTTCAGCCCATGCAGCGCGCTCGGCGGGAGCACCCTAACCACTCGAGCGGGAATCTGGCGAGGGAGTTCGAAGGTAAAGCGCCCAGTGAGCAGGGAACCGAATATGGCTATCCCCACCGTGCCACCGATGGAGCGAAAGAACTGCAAGTTGGCGGTGACCGTGCCCATCAACGGATAAGGAAAGGCGTTTTGGACCACAATGGTGAAAAGGCTCATCAGGGTTCCTATGCCGAAACCGGCAACGACCATGTTGCGCACGACTAGGCCATTGGTGGCGGATACCGTCATCCTACTCAAGAGAAACATGCCGGCAACGGCGATGGCGAGCGACGCCAGAACCAAGATTTTGTACTTCCCGGTGCGGGACATGATTTGACCGCCAACGATGCTAGAGACCATAAACCCCAACATCATCGGGGTCAGCATGACGCCAGAATGTTGCGCAGAGTCGCCGATGACAGCCTGCATGAAGAGTGGGATAAACATGATGGCACCGAACATACCCATCGTCACGAAGAACGAAGTGGCCACACTAATCGAAAAAATGGCATTTCGGAACAGGCGAGGTGAAATGATCGGCTCCAGTGCGCGGCTTTCGGCCACGAAAAATGCCACCCAGCCCACGGCGCTGGTGGCAAAGCTTCCCAGGACGTGCCAGTTGCCCCAGCCATATTGATTGCCAGCCCAAGAAAATCCGAGCAGCATGGGCACGGCGGCCATCACCAAAATGATTGCCCCGCGATAGTCAACGCGGTGCTCCTGCTTGACGTAGACCGAAGGCAGAGCAATTAAGCAAAAGGCCAACGCGAGCGCTCCAAACGGCATGTTGACGTAAAATACCCACCGCCATCCCCAGTGGTCCGTGATGGCTCCCCCGGCCCAGGGGCCTATGATGGAGGCAAGTCCAAAGACGGCCATCAACAGTCCCTGCCACTTGCCCCGTTCTGAGGGTGGGAACACGTCACCGATAATGGCAAGCACGATGGGCATCATGGCACCCGCTCCCAAACCCTGGATGCCGCGATATAGTATAAGTTCCGTCATGTTTTGCGACGTGCCGGAAAGTGCCGAACCGAGCAAGAATAGGGCCATGCCCAAGAGATAGAACGGCTTGCGTCCATAAATGTCGCTCAATTTTCCATACAGTGGCACCATGACCGTAGAAGCCAACATATAGCTGGTGGTGACCCAAGCGTATTCTCGTAGGCCGTGGAGGTCGGCAATAATGCGTGGCATCGCGGTGCCCACCACCGTTTGATCAATGGCCGACAACAACATGCCCAACATCACGCTAATAATGATCATCACCAGTTGGCGTTCGGGCACTTGGCCGACAATTCCTTTGGATTGATCGATAATTCGACTACGTCCGTTGCCGTTCCTGGTGGCTGCAGCCATACTCTACTTCCTCTCTTCTACCGTGACTGGGCGGCCTTGGCCAGTGCATTGAGCCCGCGGTGCAAGGCGGCGAGATCGTCTTCTGGCATGCATTCCAACCAAATTTGCAGGCGGCGTTCTCGAAACGTAATGACACGGTAGATTTCCTTCCCCGTTTCAGTTAGACGGCAACGCCATATCCTGCGGTCTTCGGCCGAGCGATGGCGTTCCACGTATCCCGCCTTCACCAAGCGGTCAATCAACAGGCTAGCGGACGGCAGACCGATACCGAGGACTTTGCCAACCGCCCCGATGGGTTGATCGGTATGCTCGCCGATAGCAGCGACAGCATGAACCTGTGCCAAGGTCAGATCCGTCTCGTGCAACCGGTCGCGTTGCAAGTCATTGAGGGTGCGCACCAAAGTCCGAATCTGAGCCTGAATCGACTCGGGTAGGCTGTGACGCTGGCAGGCTTCCATCGGCCTCTCCCTCCTAGTAATTTGAAAGAACCAAATACTTTCGGGAATGATGATAACGCAAATGGTTTTCCTCTGTCAAATTAATGTCCGGACGAAGAAGGGTTTGGTGAAAAATGCCTGATGATTGCTCTCCTCCCTCACGGCGACTTTCCGCCGAACTTTCACATTGCCCACATTTCAAGCATGACGACCGTACACCGTACACATGATTCCTTGTGACAGTTGCGACAGTGTGTTACTATGCATATGTGTAGCGCCCGTGGTGAAGTGGATATCACGCAGGCCTCCGGAGCCTGAAGCAGGGGTTCGAGTCCCTTCGGGCGCACCAAGAGTTTAAAACCCGCATGGCAGTAAGCCGAGCGGGTTTTTTGTTGCCCGGTGTAAAGCGGAAAATACTGCGTTACCCACACGAATACCCACAAGAACGGAGATAATGCCCGATTCAGCCGGCTACACGGGACTATCCCAGACACACAAAAACCGACTTCCCGCGAAGTCGGCAGTGGTTACTCGGGGTGGGTTAGCTCCTGGGCAGAGATGGACCCATGGCGGGCAGCCGAGGAACGCGCTGACGAGATGCTGACAGCAAAGTGGCACGACACCAATGTGCGAGGGCGCTATCTTCCGCATTCGCGGCGGACTGAATGGATTCAAATTCTTCCTCAGTGAAACGAATCAAAATCTGTTTATCGCGCTTAATGGTCCCGACGCGTCCCGGACGCGCACCGTGAGCGCGGGGGTTAACTGCATGCGGCAACTGGACTTTGGGCATTCGGCCCACCACCTTTCAAAAATAAACCTTAGGTTATTGTAATACTACAGGC
>JAJZXC010000131.1 GCA_021846365.1 Bacillota bacterium
GCACGATGTCATCAAGACGGGCCAACTCGTGCCGATCCGCCTCCGACACCAGCGGGCTCAGCGCGGCGATGATGCGGGCGCCTTCCCACACTCGACCTGTCCACAAGGCTAGCGCCGTCTCCCGGGCGGTGGAGCCCACGCCGTCGGCCCACCAGTCGGTCCAATCCCCTCGGCGCACGGGGACGGTGTCGGCGGGCTGACGCCGGAGATATGGCGACACTTCCCGCGGGGTAACGATGGAAAGCTTGGGGATTCTGCCCTCTTGGTTCCATGCCTGCACAAACTGCACGAGTTCTTCGTTGGGGGCATCGTTGTCCCAGGTAACCGTATTGGTAACCGAGAGCAGGAGAAAATCATAAGGATAGCCTTCATCCAGAATGCGGGACAAATAGGTATCGAGGATTTGTTGGCTGCGGGACAGGTCAACCGGATCCTGAGCCCAGGCTTTCGGCCGCGGGATCCCCACATATTGGGCATATCCGTAGTGTTCGCCGTTCCAGGTCAACAGCCGCTCACCATCGCTGCCCTGCCACCAAAAGGCGCGCGGCCGGGGCTGCGGGGAGCGCGCCGAATCCTGGTTAATGCCCATCAACAATTGGCGGACGCCAAGGGTTTCCAGCACCTTGGGCAATATCCACGCCTCACCATTGACGTCATGGTTGACCGCACTGTTAATCTCTAGCCCGAAGTCCCGGCGCAAGCGCCGCATGACCCCCAGGCTGGCCCACAGCTCGCTCGCCGTGAATAGCGGCGTGGTGTTGCAAAACATAGCCGTGGTCTCGATCAAACCAGCTTGGCTCAACTGCAGGAATCGGTCGACCTCCGCCTTGCTCGCCGTCTGCAGGAAGCGCTCGACCACGGCGCTACTCTCCGCCGTCCATTTAAAGCGCTCCCCGGTCGGTCGATCCGCATAGCGTTCGGCCAGGTCCATGGCCAGGCGGAGATAATCCCCCTGCCGGGCCCACACTGTGGCCGGATGGTGGGTGTACCCCACATCCAGGTGGGAGTGGTGATAGATGAGCAGTTCGCGAATCGGGTGTTCAACCCCCATATCGACTTCCTCCAATCCATGGTTGTGACGATTGACTGCGCGATGGTGCCGACTGCTTACCGAGATCGCACGCCGGCGACCACCGAGTCACCGTTCTCCTTGGCCGCCGCTGGCACGGTGGAGGCGCCGGGGTGCAGGATTCCGGTTACCAGCGCCTTGGGCGTTCTCTGCGGATCAGCAATGACCTCCAACAAGAGTTCCACCGCCCGTCGGCCCATCGTCTCCTCTTGTTGGTCGATCCAGGTTAGCGGACCCGCCAGTCCCCCCACTCCGGCCGCCACCAATGAAGGATCCGTTCCGGCATAATCATAGCTCACCACCGAAAGATCCTGCGGTATTCGCAAGCCGAGGCCCCCTGCCGCCTGGCAAATTAGCTGGGTATCCGATGTTGTGCTGCCGATCAGGGCAGTGACCCCAGATCCCCGCATGCGGTTCATTACCGTGCGTATCTTGCCGTCGAGTGGGTCATGTTCGTCGACCACCCACACTGCTTCTCCGCAGCTCTCCAGGCTCAACTGTGAAGTGACCAGTTGGAATTCATCAATCCGTTCGGCTAGGCTCTGCGTGGACCAGGGCCGCGGCTGGCCCATGCTGACCATGGCTAAGCGACGATGACCCAAGCCGACCAGATGTTCAACGGCGGCACGGACCAGTGGTCGGTTGTCGCATACGACGTAGGGAGTATCGATGCCGGTCAACCAGCGGTCGATGAGGACAAAGGGAAACCGGTCGAGCTTGAGGCGGAGAATCTCTTCGTTGTAAAGCTCGCCCTCAAGGGGACAGATAATGAGGCCGTCAACACCCTGGTCACGAAACTTGCGAATCACTTCCGCCTCCCGCTCGGGGCCGGAGCCTGTTGTACCCAGTAGCAGAAAGCGATCATGCAGGGCGAGTTCGTCGGCCACGCCCCGCAGCAGCCGGCGAGAAAACTCATCGGGCAATCCCGAGATCAAAAATCCCGCCACACCGGTAGCTGAACGCTCGGGGCACCGGGTCGAAGCGCTTTTGATGGGAAACGTGCCCTTGCCCGAAATGCGTTCGATGCGCCCCTCTGCCACCAGCAGGGACAATGCCTTTTTGACAGTCGTCAGGCTGACCTGAAACCGGTCGCGGAGTTCCGCTTCTGTTGGCAGGCGGTCGGCATAGCGGCCCTCAGCCAGGTCCCGGCGGATTGCCTCCGACACCCGCAAATATAGTCGCCCTCGCCTGTCCATGGACGTCTCCACTCCTAAGACTTGACTTTCAATCTTCACCCAACCAGCATGTCCGCAGGATGCCGATGGTTTCTGCAAACCTCCCAGATCTGCTGCCTTCCCGTGGCTATCTCGGCGCGTGGCCCCGGCACACCTCTCGGCCCCAACCACGCCCCGAGTCAGCTTATTGGTAAATCCTGCTTGAAACTGGTCTGGTTACCGGATTCTCCCGCAATGGGGTGATCATCTGCCCGGTGTGCCCCGGCAACCGGGCGCCGGCCAACAGCGTTTGCACGGCGGCTATCCGGGCGGCAGTGCTTATCAGCAGGCCCCGAGGCCCCACCTGCTGTGCCGTCTTGGCTTGTAGCCACCTGTTCCGACTTCTTTTCAGTTCTTGGTTTTGGGTTACGCCATGCATATCAGCCCACCACTCCCGTACTGGTTGCTTCAACCAATAAACAGGCCGCCTGCTGGCTGCTCGCCTTGTCGGTCGCTCTCAGTTGCGGCGCAGATTGTGAGCACGCTTCGGTCGCAAACGGGCAGCGTGGCTCGAAGACACAGCCGACAGGCAAGTGTTCGAGCGACGGAACCTCAAACGATCGCGGCACGATCTTTTGAGGCATGAAATCGCGGCCGGCCTGCAAGGCAGGAATCGACGACAAGAGAACCTGCGTGTAGGGATGGCAGGGATGGTGAATCACCTGCTCGGTGGGTCCCTGCTCCACCACCCGACCCAGATACATTACAGTAATCGTGCCTTCGTACCCGACGTAGCGTGCAACTCCGAAATCGTGGGTAATAAATACGAGCCCCAGGTCTTGAGTCGAGGCAATCTCCAGAAAAAGGTCGAGCATGATCAACCGCGAGGAAACATCAACCATTGACACCGCTTCGTCGGCCACCAAGTAGCGGGGACGCACGGAAAGCGCCAGCGCCAGCACGGCCCGCTGGCGCTGGCCACCGCTGAGTTCATGCGGGTATTTGTCCAGCACCGCCTTCGGGTTCAGCCCGGTCAAGGTTAGCAGGCGTTCGCATTCCTCGCGCAGGTGCGACTTAGGCACGATGCGGTGGTGGATGAGTGGAAGGCTCAGTTCCTCACCAATTGTGTGGACTGGATTTAGGGTGGAAAACGGATCTTGATGCACCAACTGCACCTTGAGCGCGGCCCGTTCCCTTTCAGCCGTACGCCGAGCCGAGACCTCCACCCCATCCACGGTCACACTGCCTTCTGTGGGTGGCAACACGCCGGCCAGCATCTTTCCCAACGTTGTCTTGCCGCACCCACTCTCGCCTACGATACAGAGCACCTGGGCTGCGGGCACCGAAATGCTAACTTGATTGACCGCCGTCACCAACTGCGCGCGCCAGCCACGGCGAATGGCAAACCGTTTGACCACCTGATCACACGCTAGCACGGCCATCCTCCTCGTTTATCTTAAAGCACGCCACTCGATGGTCGGCGTCAACCGACGTCAGCACGGGTTCCGCCATCTTGCACTGGGCCGTTTGGAACCGACAGCGCTCGCGGAACAGACAACCGGCCACTTCCCCCACCACCTTAGGCGGAGCGCCGGTGAGCCCCTTGGCCGCCCGCGGATCTCCGGTCAGGCGCGGCAATGCGTTGAGCAGGGCCCGGCTGTAGGGATGGCGCGGCGCGTTAAAGAGAGTTCCGGTGGGAGCCGTCTCCACAATCCGGCCCGCATACATAACCGCCACGACGTCCGCCACTTCGGCCACGATACCCAGGTCGTGGGTAATAAACACACCGCTGATGCCCTCTTTGGCGTGAATCTCTTCGATGATTCGAAGCACCGACTCCTGGCTGAGACTATCGAGCGCAGTAGTCGGCTCGTCAAACAGGATGATTTCGGGTTGCAAGAGCAGGGCCAGCATAATGCCTACCCTTTGCCGCATGCCGCCGGAGAGTTGGTGGGGATATGCGTCCAGCATGCGCCTGCCGTCCAGGCGCAGGCGGTCGCAAATCTCTCGCGCCCGGCCAACCAGTGCATTGGGGTTGGAAATGCGGTGAGCCCGGGCCAATTCCCGGATTTGAGCCTCGATCCGTTGTAAAGGATTCAGCGTGTTTTGCGACGCCTGGAAGACCACCGAAACATGCTGCCAGCGAAAGAGCCGCTGGGCCTCTTCGGACATCCCGAGCAAGTCGCCGTGCCCCGCGTAGTGAATCCGGCCCCGCACAATTCTGCCCGGTTCGGCCACCGCGTTCAGCATGGCGTGCGCCACCGTCGTCTTTCCGCACCCGCTTTCCCCGATCAACCCCAAAATCTTGCCGCGCTCCAGCTGCAGATTGACCCGATCAACTGCCCGCACCGGGCCTTCATCGCTGGAAAATTCAACGACTAGGTCATCAACCGCTACCGCCACCTCGCTCATGCGCGGGCACCTCCCTTGCGCAACCGGGGATTGAACACTTCATCCAACGCCCCCAACACAAAAATAATCCCCGACTGCAGCAGCAAGATCGCCAACAAAGGCGCCAGCACGTAAAACATCGACTTTGTCGTGTACAGCGCGCCCGAGGTCCCCGCAGCCTGGCGCAACATTACTCCCCAGTTATCGGGATTAAACGGGGTCACCCCCAGGAAGAGCAGCCCAACTTCGGCGT
This sequence comes from Bacillota bacterium, assembly GCA_021846365.1. GTDB lineage: Bacteria > Bacillota > Sulfobacillia > Sulfobacillales > Sulfobacillaceae > JAJZXC01. Next base: position 4,868 of record JAJZXC010000131.1, read on the forward strand.
AGATTGCTCCCGTGATTGAGATCATAAAGTTCATCGCCACGTAGGACAGCATGTTGGGCAAAATCACCTTGAAGGCTATGTTGCGGGTGCCCAAGCCAAGCCCGCGGGCGGCTTCGACAAAATCCCGCTCGCGCAGACTCAGCACCTGCGAGCGCACCGAACGGGCCAGCGCCCCCCAACTGGTCAGGCTAAGCATGAGCACCAGCATCCACGGACTCGAAGTGTTGAGAATACTCGCTACCAGCAAGAGCAAGGGAAACTGGGGCACGGCGATGAACAAGTCGGTTACCCGCATCAAGACGGTGTCCACCAAGCCGCCTACGAAACCCGCCACAAGTCCGACCAAGACCCCCAGTACGACGATGAAAAACGCCGCCGCGATCCCGACCATCAAGACGCCCCGGGCCCCCAGGACCACTTCCGCCAAAACACTGACTCCCTGGAAATCGGTCCCCAACGGGTCGGCCCAAGTGGGACCTTGAAATACCTTGGCCGGGTTGGCTACCAGCGCGATCTGCGGCGGAAAAATAACCGGGCCCAAAAGCGCCATGAGAATATAGAGCAGAATAATACTCAACCCCAAAACACGAATCGGCTTGCTGAAAAAGATGCGGCCTAGGCCGTGATGAACGACTCGCGGTCGTTCGACTGCAGGTACACTAGTCAATGGATATCCCCCTTTCCCGGTTTCCCATCGCCGCCGGATGGCCGGCTTGATTTCATCAATTCCGGATCCTAGGGTCAATCCGCGAATACAGGGTGTCGGCGGCGAAATTGGCCAGGATGACGGCGGCACTCAGCAGCATGAATGTCGCCTGCATCACCGGATAGTCCCGCTGGGTGGTGGCACTCTGCACCAAATAGCCGAGGCCGGGTATCGAAAACATGCTCTCGATAAACACCGACCCGCCGAACATAAACCCAAGGGAAAGGACAAATCCCGTAAACAGCGGCAAAATGGAATTGTTGACCAAATGGTCGAGGCGCTGCGCCGAAGTCAGACCGCGAATCTTATCAGCCATCATAAAATCATCGCCCAAAACGGCCATCGCCGCTGATTTGGTGGAAAGCGTCCAGCCACCGAAGGCCCCGAACACGTAGGCGGCGACGGGCAGGACGGCGTGGTAGGCAACGCTGGCAACAAAGGGGAACGTTAGGCCCACCGCAATCGACGGATTATAGATATTGCCGAAGGGGAACCAGGGCCACATGACGGTAAAGAAGTACAGGAAGATAAACCCAGTGATATAGTTGGGAACTCCGTGGAACACGGAAGCCACTTGGCTGGTCAGATTATCAATCCATGTATCACGGTGAATGGCCACGATGACTCCCAGCAACAGGCCAATGACAAAACTGATAAGCAGACCCATCGAGACCAAGAGCAGCGTCCACGGCGCCGCCGCCAAAATCAAGCCTAAGACCGGCCGTCCCGTATACACGATCGAGGTGCCGAGATTGCCGTGGACCAGGTTCCATAAATAGACGAAATACTGGGTCAACACCGGCTGGTTGGGATATACATCGTAGAGAATATGGATTTGAACCGCCGCCTGCTGAGCCGTCATGCCCTGCTGGAGCAGGGTTTGGTACGCTGTCGCAATGGGATTTCCCGGCATCAAGCGGATAAGGAAAAACGTTAGCGTGGTCACCATCCAAATCATGACCACGGCTACACCGAAGCGTCGGATTGTTCTCATCATCTGGACCGCCTCCGCTCGAGCGATGCCGACGCCCGGTCGATCACCCTTAAGGCCCAGCGGGGAATCAGCCAAATCGACACCGCAAACAGGGCGGTGGTGGCCATCGCCGCCAAATCAACGTACAGGTCCAGCCGGTAGCGTGCCGCCACCGGAAGACAGCCCAATTCAGCGATGGCGAGAAACGACACCATCCAGTAGCTCAGCCGGGTTACCGCCATGACCATGAAACGCGCCTGTTCGGTCCGGGTCACATCGATCCTCCTTCCCTGGGTCGAAGGGCAGGAGCGGGGACAATGCCCCGCCCCCTGTCCTCACCTATTTCGGACGCACATAGCCCTGTTCCTCGGCCACCGTCAGAAAATAGTTAGCGCTACCGTCACCGATCATGTCAAAGAACGACCGGTGCACCGGCCAATCGGTAAAGTTCTTGGTCGAATAAAAGACCGACTGATCCTGGAAGTACTCGATAAAGGGCCAGCACTCGTAGTTCATCGTCTTGACCAGCTTGTACATGATCTGATCTTGCTGAGCCTTATTGGACGTGTACTGAAATTGCCAGGCCAATTTGGCCGGATCGAGCGTTCCGAGGCCGGGAACCTTTACCCGGGTCGGAAATCCAAACCCGACGTCTCCCTTGGTAGCAGGCGGCAATACCTGACCATTGGTTTTGAAGCTGATCCCGCCTTGGCCCCAATACGCAAAGATGGCGCCCAGGGACCCCCAGGGCTGAAAGGGCCACATGAAGACATAACCGCCGTACATGGGATACTCGCCTTTCAGAATTTCCTGCCCGAACGAGCCCACGTCCCGCAGTTCCATCTTCGACGGGATGCCGAATTGGGTGAGTTCATTGGCCGTCGCTTCGGCGGTCAAGTCCCAGCTGGCCAGAGTGGTAATGCTGATGATAGTAATCTTGAACGGTTTCCCGTTGGGCAAATACCAGGCTCCGTTCCGCTTCTTGAATCCCACCGACTGCAGCAACTGGGCGGCCTTTTTAAGATTGCGGTGGTAGGGATTCAGCGTCTTGATCTGGGCTGGGCTCAGATACGCCTTGATGTAGTCTAGCGGCACCCCGGCCGGAATAGGGTTGGTCACCCCGGCCACCGGGTCAGAAAGCTTCATCACCGCGTTGCGGTTCACGATATAGGCAATGGCCTGGCGCACTTGAACCAGGTTGTAGGGATAGTCCTTAAAGTTGTAAAAGAGCCCATTGGGCGTCAAGAAGGGCTTGGGTTTCACGTAGTGAATATAGGGGCGGTTGTGGCTCATGATGGCGTCGTAAAGCGGTGTCGTCGGCTGATAGCCGTAGGCGTCGAATTTCCCGGATACGGCCGCGTTCTGTGTCGACTCGGTGCCGGTTTGGTTAATCAGAGCCACGTTTTCGACGTGCACGTTGGAAGCCGCCCAGTTGTCTGGGTTCTTTTGCAAGAGGACTTCACCGGGCGAAAACGCCTTAACCGTGTACGGACCGGCAGTGACCAGGCCGGCGTTTCCTGGATTATAGGCGATAAGCTTCTTGGCGTCAGCGGTCAGTTGAGTGAGCAACTTCTTATACGGCTTTTGCTTCGATGAAGGCAGATCGTTGACCGCCATCATCTTTTGAAACGTCGCAGTGGCCGGCACGAACTTCTGATATAAGGAAGCGGGGGCGATATATGGCGTCAGCACCTGTCCCGCGAAAGCCAACGAAAACAGGGGCCGCTTGCGCACGAAGACAACGGTCGAGGGATTTGGAGCGTAGACGTTTTGAATCTGGTCCCCGACCCAGGCACCCGTCAGCCCGTAGAGATCCCAACTGGTAACGACGTCCTTGCTGGTTAAGCCCTTGCCGTTGCTCCATTTAAGATGCGGTCGCAGATGAACCACAAAGTCTTTGAAATGGTGCGTGAAGCCCCATGAGGTGGCCAGTTGGGGATAAAAATATTCGCCGCCATTCCGCGACGTGTTGGACTGGATAGCCAACGGGGAAAAACTCAGCACGCCCACAGCGGTGCCGCACGTACTGCTGGACTGAGCAAACGGGTTCCAGTCGGCCTGAGGAAGATACCCAGTGGGGGCATAGGTCGTAAAAGTACCCGACGCTTTAGCAGCTGGCCGATGGGTTGATGGCTTGGCATGGGCGGCGGCCAGCGGTCCAGCGGCAATCAGCGAAAGCCCCATGAGGCCAGCCAGTGCTGTTTTAGCCCGCCCGACATATTTATGACCCTTCATCGATGGCACTTCTCCTTTTCCCAAATTCGCAACTCATCCAACTTCTTCCTTCCGTGACCGATTGATATTTAGTATTTTTCCTCAACGACAACAGGTTTCACAGACGGAAGTGGACAGAGATAATGCTAGCACGCTAAACCCAATAAATCAATTTGTTTCTATATAATGCATATATTGCGTTCTTATACTGCTCACGGATGAAAAACTGTGGTAAACTGTGCTACTCAAACATCCGAAAACCAGCGCAGATCTCCATGTTGATCGCGCCACACATATGTATGTTAAGAAAATTTGACCAGCGAGCAGTATAATTGCGATTGTT